>NC_001263.1:586250-917500 GCF_000008565.1 Deinococcus radiodurans R1 = ATCC 13939 = DSM 20539
GCCCGAGCAGCACTTCGCGGCGCTGGGCGTAGATTTCGTCGCGCTGCTTGCTCATCACGTTGTCGAATTCGAGCAGTTGCTTGCGAATCCCAAAGTTGCGGTCTTCCACGCGGGCCTGCGCCTTTTCGATGGCGCCGGTCACCATCTTGGCTTCGATGGGCTGCGAGTCGTCCATGCCGAGACGGTCCATCATGCCGACCACACGGTCGTTGGCGAACAGGCGCATCAGGTCGTCCTCGAAGCTGACATAAAAGCGGCTGCTGCCGGGGTCGCCCTGACGCCCGGCGCGCCCGCGCAACTGGTTGTCGATGCGGCGCGACTCGTGACGCTCGGTGCCCACGATGTGCAGCCCGCCGAGGTCGCGCACCCGCTGGCGGTCTTCCACGGTGGCGCGGTGCAGCTCCTGCGCCTGCCGGATAAAGTCCAGCGTGATACCGGGAATCTGCATCCCGAGCTGCTCGGCGGCGGGGTCCTCACGGCTGATGGCCTTGATGAACGCCTCGACTTCGGGCGCGTAGCGGCTCACGCCGAGCTGCTGCTCGATGCTCTCGCCGATGATGTATTCGTCGTTGCCGCCGAGCATGATGTCGGTGCCGCGCCCCGCCATGTTGGTGGCGATGGTGACGGTGCCGCTTCTGCCTGCCTGCGCGATGATGCTCGCTTCCTGCGCCTCGAACTTGGCGTTCAGGACCGCGTGCTGCACCCCGGCCTGCTGAAGCAGACTGCTGAGCTGCTCGCTCGTTTCGATGCTCGCCGTGCCGATCAGGATGGGCCGCCCAGTGGCGTGCATCTCCTGCACTTCGCCCACCACGGCGGCGTACTTGCCCATGCGGGTGCGGTAGATCAGGTCGTCGCTGTCCACACGAATGACCGGCTTGTTGGTGGGAATGACGAGCACGTCACTGCCGTAGATGTCGAGGAATTCCTTTTCCTCGGTCTTGGCGGTGCCGGTCATCCCGGCGAACTTGTCGTACAGGCGGAAGAAGTTCTGGTAGGTGATGGTGGCGAGCGTCTGGTTCTCGTTCTCGATCTTGACGCCTTCTTTGGCCTCAATCGCCTGGTGCAGCCCTTCGCCGTAGCGGCGGCCCGGCATGGAGCGCCCGGTGAACTCGTCCACGATGACCACTTCGCCCTCCGCGTTGACGATGTAGTCCTTTTCGCGGTGGTAAAGCTCGCGGGCGCGGATCGCCTGGGTGATCATGTGCGCCTTGTCCATGTTCTCGGGGCTGTAGAGGTCTTTGAGCGACAGCAGCCGCTCGATCTTGGTGATGCCCTGCTCGGTCAGGTGCACCGCCTTGCTCTTTTCCTCGATGGTGTAGTCGCCGGTCGGCTCGGTGCGCACGCCGGGTTCGGCGGGTTCACCTTTTTGCAGGCGGCGAATGAGCTTGGCGAACACGTAGTACAGGTCGGTCGCTTTTTCGGCGGCCCCCGAGATGATCAGCGGGGTGCGGGCCTCGTCGATCAGGATCGAGTCCACCTCGTCCACGATGGCGTAGTGCAGCGGCGTGTCGGCGCGCAGCACCAGCGCTTCTTTCGACTGCGCCATGTTGTCGCGCAGGTAATCGAAGCCGAGTTCGGAGTTGGTGACGTAGGTGATGTCGCAGGCGTAAGCGGCCTGCTTTTCGGCGGGCGAGAGTTCGCGGTTGGCGAGCCCCACCGTCAGCCCGAGCGTGCGGTAGAGCAGGCCCATTTCTTCCATGCCCACGCGGGCGAGGTAGTCGTTGACCGTGACGAGGTGGCAGCCTTTGCCTTCCAGCGCGTTGAAGGCGAGCGCCAGCGTCGCCACCAGCGTTTTGCCTTCGCCGGTGCGCATTTCGGCGATGCGGCCCTGGTGCAGCGCGGCCCCGCCGATGAGCTGGGTGTCGTAGTGGCGTTTGCCGATGGAGCGGCGCCCCGCCTCGCGGATCAGGGCAAAAGCGGGCACGATCAAGCTGTCGAGGGACTCGCCCCCGTCCTGCACGCGGCGGCGCAGGTCCATAAAGGCTTCGGCGAGGTTCTCAACGCGCATCGTCTCTTCTTCAAGCGCATTGACCGGTTTCACCACCGTTTGGATGATGCGTTCGACATCGCGTTTGTTATTGTCGAACACTTTGTTCAGGACACGAAACATGACCTCATAAGTATAGCCCGCCCGCATGACATCCGTCTGAACGATTTCAGTCGGGCCGGCGCAAGGGGCTTGAGTGGGGGAGGCTCAAGGAGCAGGGATGTTGCTGGGGGCCAGTTTCGCTGCGCTGGTGGGTGATGGAAGGGGTGTGGGAGCGTCAGGCCGGGAAAATGACCTCCCTTCGACTACCAACCATCAACCGGCCCTTGCGCTACGCTCGCCGCCATGTCCTCCGCCGCCCCATCCCCCACGGCTCAGTCTCTCGCTGTCGTGCTCGTCTCGCCCAAAACGCCCGGCAACATCGGCGCCGCCGCCCGCGCCATGCTCAACATGGGGGCGAGTGACCTGCGAATCGTCGCGCCGCGCTGCGATTACCTCGACTCGCAGGCGGTGGCGATGGCGGTGCACGCGGGGGATTTGCTGCGCTCGGCCAAGATTTATCCCACACTGCGCGAGGCGCTGGCTGACCGCGACCTGAGCGTGGGCACTTCCGCCCGTATCCGCGCCGACCTGCCTGCGCCCCGGCACCCCGCGCAGGTCAGGGGGCTGGTGCGCGAGGCGGCGGCCCCCGCGCTGGTCTTCGGCCCCGAGGAAACCGGCCTCATCAACTCCGACCTGGAGCAGTGTCAGGTCACGGTCCGCATTCCGACCGGCGACTATGCCAGCCTCAACCTCGCCCAGGCCGTCCTGCTCGTGTGTTACGAGTTCCTGCAAGGCCAGGACGACGTGCCCGAACACAGCCGTCAGACGGCGACCCGCGAGGACATGGAAGCGATGTACGGCCACCTGCAAGACACCATGCACCTCATCGGCTACACCGACGCGGTGCGCGGGCGCCACACGATGCGGCTGTGGCGCGCGATGCTCGACCGCGCCCTGATGTCGAGCGCCGAAAGCCGCATGTTTCGCGGCCTGCTGCGGCAGGTGAAGTGGAAGGTGGAACAGGGCAGCGGGAAGGCGAGCACCGAGATCAGGATAGAGAGCGAAGAGTAAAGCCGCCTGAGCGCGGCAGCCCCAATCCAAATCCAGAGCAGAATGCCTCCCCCATGCCCCGGCCTATGCTGGGGGTGATGAGTCCGACTTCCGCTGTCACGCCGCCGCCTGCCGTTCCCCCGTCGCCCGCGCAGACGCTGCGCGACGTGCGGCTGTCGGACCGGGTGCGGCTGGTACGCAACGTGCTGCCGCCGCTGATCGTGCTGGTGGTGATTGTCGTTGAACTGCTGATCACGCAGCTTCCCAACCGGCACGCCGAGCTGGTGGCGCACCTGCTGTTTTACGGGCTGGTCGGGCCCGCCGTGACCTTTTTCAGCGTGGAATGGATTGCCCAGGGCACCCGTGCCCGCGAGCGCGCCGAGCGTGAGCTGCGCGAGCTGTACATCGAACTCAGCACATCGAACGGGCAGCTCCGGGCCGTGCAGGAACTGATGCGCGACCTCGCCGACGCCCCCGACCTCGCGGCGGTGGTGGAGGTGGCGGTGCGGGGGGCGGTGCGCGTGACCGGCGCCACCCACGCGACCCTCAGCGTGCCCGGCGGCCTGAGCGCGACGGCGCGGGGCGACACGCTGCTCTCCGGCCCCAGCGCCGACCTGCACCCGTTGCGCCGACCCATTCCCGGCGGCGGCGCCATGACGCTGCATTTTCAGGGCCCGCCCACACCGCACACGGTGGCGCTTGTCGAGGCCCTCGCCGGGGAAATCGCCAACGGGGTGGAGGCCGCCCGGCAGCGCACTCTTGACCTGATGACGCTGTTCAACGTGGACCAGTCCATCCGCGCCGAGCGCAACATGCGCCGCCTGCTCTCGCGCGTCACCCGCAACATGGCCGAGCGCCTGGGGGCCGATGCCCGCGCCGCTTACCTCTTCGACCAGGACGGCGTGCTGCGGCTGGAGTACGCCCAGGACTTCGCGGGCCGCGAGGAGGTGGGCGGCAGCCCCGCGCCCGCCTTCGCGCTGCGGGTGGCGCAGGAGGGTACGCCGCTGCAAGCCGAGGGCGAGGAAGCCGCCGGGGTCTTTTCCCACGCGGCGAGCGTGCTCGGCCTCCCCATGCGCGACGACCAGGGGCCGGTGGGCGTGCTGGTGCTCGGCGACGCCCGCGCCGACGCCTTCGAGGGGGCCCGAGTGCCGCTGCTCGCTTTCATGGCGGGGCAGGCGACCCTCGCCGTGCGCAACGCCCGCGCTTACCTGTACTCCGAGGAACTCGCCATCAGCGACGAACGCGCCCGCATTGCCCGCGAGATTCACGATGGGGTGGCGCAGTCGCTCGCCTTCGCCGCCATCAAGCTCGACCTGGTGGGCCGCAAACTCAGGAGCGACCCTGATAAATCCGAGGCCGACGTGAAAGAAGCCTCCGCCCTGCTGCGCGAGCAGATTCGGGAAGTGCGGCGCTCTATTTTTGCGCTGCGCCCGGTGGACCTCGAACGCTACGGCCTGCTCGAAACGGTGCGGCGCTACGTGGCCGACTTCGGCGAGCAAAACGGCGTGCGGACCAACCTCGACTTGACCGGCGACATTCACCTTTCGCCCGGCGACGAAGCGGTGGTGTTCCGCATCCTGCAAGAGAGCCTCAACAACGTCGCCAAGCACGCCCGCGCCCGCGAGGTCACGGTGTCGCTGCATGGCGGCGCGAACCGCGTGACCTTGCGCGTGCAAGACGACGGTCAGGGCTTCGACCCCGACGCGGTGAGTGGCCGCGTGAGCAGCGCCGGGGGCCTGGGCCTGATGCAGATGCAGGAGCGCCTTGAGGCGCGCGGCGGCAGCTACCGCATCCTCTCGGCGCCGGGGCATGGAACGGTGGTGGAAGCGCAGTTGCCGCAGTTATGAGAAAGGCGACGTGACTCCATCAACGGCGCCACCCAGCGAACTGACCTGAAGGCAGATAAGGTCAGGGGTTTTCGCAGGCGACCCGGAGGACGTTGGGGTCAATGGCTTTGGCAAGAGCACGGTTGGTGCTGACACGGGCGCCGCCAGACGACCGAAGGGCCTTGACGATTCCTGGGGTAGGCCGGTAGCTAAAAGAGGTGAACATCTTCAGCAGCGAAGCGTCAGCACCCAGCAGGTACGGGGCGCTGGAGCTGTAGTCATTGAACGCGCTTAGGCTGCCGTAGTCGCTTCCATATTGGCTGTAGGTGTTGAACATGCTGGTGGCGCTGTAGGCGTTACCGTACTTCCCGTAGTCGTTGGCGATGCTGGTGGCGCTGTACTTGCCGTCACATGTGCCTAGGAAGGTGCCATCAGAGGCCACGATCAGGGCGCCGCGCAGTGAGCCAGCAGAAGCGGTGGCAGTGACCAGCAGGAGGGCCAGACAGAGCAGACGTTTCATACTTCTGAGTTACCACACCTGTGGCGGTCTTGCCTGATGCTCTGTGCAGTCCCCTGCGACCTCAGCGCCGTTCCCGTATTTGCCGCGCTTCGTCCAGCAGCCGCCGCGCCACCTCGCGCTTGCTGATGCGCGGCCAGTCGGCGTGCGTACCATCGGCGCGGACCAGAGTGACCTGATTGTCGTCGCCACCGAACGCGGTGCCCTCGCGGGTGGGGTAGTTGAGCAGGATAAAATCGGCGTTCTTGCGCTGCGCTTTCAGGGCGGCCCGCTCGACTCCGGCGTGCGTCTCCATCGCAAAGCCGACCAGCACCCGGCCCGGATGCGCGGCCTGCTCGGCGCCGAGTCCGGCCAGAATGTCGGGGTTGGGCGTGAGGTGAATGGTCACGTCGCCCGGCGTCTTGGCCTCCTTCTCGCTCTTAGGCGCGGCGGCGCGGTAATCGGCGATGGCGGCGGTCATCACCACCATGTCGGCGTCTCCGGCAGCTTCCATGATGGCCGCCTGCATCTCCAGCGCCGTCTCGATGCGGACGGTCTGCACGCCGCTCAGGTCCGGCAGGTTCACCGGTCCCGTCACCAGCACGACCTCGGCGCCACGCGTGCGGGCTTCCTCGGCCACCGCGAAGCCCATCTTGCCGCTGCTGGGGTTGGAGATGAAGCGCACCGGGTCCAGATACTCGCGCGTCGGCCCGGCGGAGACGACGACCTTCAACCCGGCGAGGTCTTGCGGCGCGGCCTCCGCTTCTGCGTCTTGTTCATTCAGCAAGGCCAGCGCCCGCGCCGCGATGGCTTCGGGTTCGGCCATTCGCCCCGTGCCCGACCCCTCGCCCGGCGTGCCGAAAGCGCCCGTCTCCGGCCCGAGAAACAGGTGGCCCCAGCCGCGCAGCCGCTCGGCGTTGGCTTGCACGGCGGGGTGCAGCCACATCCGCTCGTTCATGGCGGGCACCCACAGCACTTGCCCTTCGGCGCTCAGCAGCGTGGCGGTGGCCAGCGTGTCCGCGTGCCCGTGAGCGGCGGCGGCGAGCAGTTCGGCGGAGGCGCCCAGCACCACCGTCACTCGGGCGCGGGCGAGCGACAGGTGCTGCGCTATGGGCTGCGGCGCGAACCACGTCTCGTCGGTGGCAACCTCGCAGTTGCCGGCGGTGGCGAGGCTCAGCGGCGTGATGAACGCGAGCGCCGCGCGGGTGGCGATAACGGCGGTGCTCGCGCCTCCCTCGCGCAGCCGGCGCAGGGCCGTGGGCGCTTTGACGGCGGCCATGCTGCCCCCCACGATGACGAGACAGTCAGGAACGCCAGCAAGGTCAGGGGCGCGCAGGGTGGGCGTGCGGTTCATGGCCCGATGATGGCAGAGGCGCGGGCCACTCTCGACAAGTCCCCCTTTCTGGTGCGCTTTAAGAGTTAAAGTATCCCCATGACCTGGCTGGTGCCCATCTCCATCGCTTCCGACGCGCAGGCCGTGTTTGATCAGTTTCTGGCCGAGCTCGAGCGGCGGCTGGCCGACCCGCAGACCGACCGTACGCCCTGGCCCGCGAGGTGCTCGCGCAGGTGATGTACGGGCGCGACTACGCCGAGGTGCTCGCGCAGATGCCGCTTGCGGCGCTGAATCTCGACGCCCACAACGTCACCTTCGAGGCCGAGTACTACATGGCGACCGACCAGGAAAAGTTTGCCCGCGTCAAGCCGCTGCTGTGGTTGTGGAAAAACCTCGACCTGACGCCCTTCGGCCAGAACCCGGTGACGGGAATTCCGCTGCGGCGCGTGCTGGCGGGCCACATCTTCAAGCGGGTGGGCCGCAATTTCAAATGCTGGCAGAACGTCGAATTCTCGGTGGGCTACAACATGGAAGTCGGCGACGACGTGGTGGTGCACCGTCACGTGCTGCTCGACGACATCGGCGGCATCGAACTGCACGACGGCGCTTCGGTGAGCGACTATGTCAACATCTACAGCCACACCCACTCGGTGCTCGACGGCCCCGACGTGACGCTGCGCAAAACCGTGATTGGCCGGGGCGCCCGCATCACCTACCACTCCACCGTGCTCGCGGGCAGCGTGGTGAGCGACGACGCGCTGCTGGCGACCCACGCCCTGCTGCGCAGCGACATTCCGCCGCACGGCATCGCGATGGGCATTCCGGCCAAAGTCACCCGCTTCAAGCAGCGTCCGCCGCAGGACGGCTACGGCGTGGACGCTGCCCTCTGGAAGCGCACGCCCGACCGCAAGGCGAACCCCGAATTCCCCGACCCCACGCCCAACCAGACCCGCAAACCAGACGAACTGCTGGTGGCGGGCGAGGGCTGAGCGCCGGGGCCGTTATTTCTTCGGATTGCGCTGGGCGTAATCGTCTTTGAACATCTTGAAGAGGTCGCTGAGGACCGTATCGAACACCTTTTGTGCGTCCTGAGCGGAGTAGATGCCCTTTTGCGCCCGCCAGGTCCGGCCCTCCCACAGGGTCGGCAACGCCACGTCCTGATCGTTGTCGAGGGTCAGGTTGCTCAGCAGTTCCAGGCGGGCCACCACGATGCCGGGGGCGCCCTTGTTGTCCATTTCGTAGGTGAGGGACACGACGCGGTCACAGCGGTCGGCGGCGTCGAACTCGGAGGCTTTGATGCCCAGGCCGCTCAGCATGGCGCTCATGCGCGTCTCGGCGCTCTTGTTCAGCGTCTTGGACTCTTTGCCGTCCACCACGGCGTAGCCGTCGTAGCAGAGTTTGGCGCCGTCGTTGAGGACGACAAGATTGTTTCCCGGCGTGCTGGCAGCGGCGAGGGACAGCAGGCTCATGAAGGCGAGGGGCAGCGCAAACTTTTTCATGGGTTCCTCCGGTGCGGCCCAGGATACCGTCTTTTCGTCGGCTCCCGGCCGGTGACGCGGTGAAGTCGGACCGAGCGTTCAGAAGACGTTCACGCCTTGTGCCCGGAGCGGCACCTACAATCCCAGGCATGACGAACCGTAAATCTTCGGGTGTGGGCACGGCTGTCCTCGTCACCGTGGCGACGGTCGGCGCGGCGGCGGGGGCGGCCCTGCTCGCGCGGCGGCGCAAGGGTGACATCAAGGAGTTCGTGGTCGCCAACGTGCTGGAAAAACCCGCCGGGCGCTCCAGCTTCACCGACCTCGGCCAGAACCTCGAGCGCGGCGGCACCTTTCTGACCGGGCGGGCCGAGCGCGCCGCCGACACCCCGGAAAACCGTGAAGTGCTCGCCCACATCATCGGCATCGAGCGCTGGGGCCAGAGCCGCATTCAGGTCGCCCTCGGCCAGCGCGAGTTCGTGCGCGACGAGTACCGCGGCTACCGCCCCGAGGGAGGTGCCACGCTGGGGCAACTGCGTAGCCTGCTCTCGCAAACCCGCGCCCGCACGGTGGACCTCGCCCGGCAACTGCACTTCAACCCGCCCGACGACGACTTCGTGGTCGAGCACAACGGCCTGGGGCCACTGACCGCCAAAGGCTGGCTGCGTTACCTCAACCAGCACGCCGACCTCGAAAGCCGCAAGCTGCGCGGCGCCGGGGGCACGGCAGTCCACGAGGAAGAGACGCAGCAGGCGCCAGCTTCCTGAGCGAGAGGGCGCCTCAAAAAGGGGAGGGAACCGGTTGTGGCTCCCTCCCCACCCGTTATCGCTCAGGCCCCTTCCGGCCGCAGCGTGCCCTCGGGCGGCGGCGCTCCCTCGGGACGGACGGCGGCAGGCAACTCGGGCAGGGTGCCGCCGTTCAATACCGTTTGCAATTCGTCGCCGCTGAGGCTTTCGCGGGCGACCAGTTCGTCGGTCAGGCGGTGCAGGACGTGGACATGCTCGCTGAGCAGGGCGTGGGCGCGGGCGTACTGGGTATTGAGGATGTCGGCCACGGCGGTGTCGATCTGCTCGGCGGTGTGGTCGCTGTAGTTCGTCGGCTGCGGCCCGAAGCCGAGGTAATTGCCGTTGTCCTGCGCCAGGGCGAGCTGCCCGACCTCGCTCATGCCCCACTCGGTGACCATGCGCCGCGCGAGGCCGGTCGCCTGCTGAAAGTCGTTCTGAGCGCCGGTCGTGACCTCGCCGTAGATGACCTCTTCCGCCGCGTGCCCGGAGAGCGCCACGCAAATGCGGTCGAGCAGCGCCGTGCGGGTGTGGTGCATCCGGTCTTCAGGCGTGTAGAGCGCCGAGCCGAGGCTGCGGCCCCGAGGTACGATGGTCAGCTTGTGCGCCTTGTCGGAGTGGGGGAGCAACTGGGCGACCAGCGCGTGCCCGACCTCGTGGTAGGCGGTGACTTTGCGGTCTGCTTCACGCACGACCATGCTGCGGCGCTCCGGCCCCATCAGCACGCGGTCCCGCGCTTCATCTACATCGCGCCCGGTGATGCGGTTCCTGCCTTCTCTTGCTGCCAGCAATGCCGCTTCATTGAGCAGGTTTTCGAGGTCGGCCCCCACCATCCCCGCTGTCCGACGGGCAATCACGCCGAGGTCCACCGACACGTCGAGTGGTTTCTTGCGCGAGTGAATCCGCAGAATCTGTTCCCGGCCCCGCACGTCCGGCGCGTCCACGACCACCTGACGGTCAAATCGTCCGGGCCTGAGCAATGCGGCATCCAGCACATCGGGCCGGTTGGTCGCCGCGAGGATAATCACATCCTGCCCACTCCCGAAACCGTCCATCTCGACGAGCAACTGGTTCAAAGTCTGTTCCCGTTCGTCGTTGCCCCCTTGAATGTTCATGCCACGCTTGCGGCCTACGGCGTCAATCTCGTCAATGAAGACAATGCAGGGGGAAGCTTTGCGGGCCTGCTCAAAGAGGTCACGGACACGTGCGGCACCGACCCCGACGAACATTTCCACGAAGTCCGAGCCAGAGATGGAGAAGTAAGGGACTTTGGCTTCGCCTGCGACCGCTTTCGCCAGCAAGGTTTTCCCCGACCCAGGAGGCCCGACGAGCAGCACGCCACGCGGAATCCGGGCGCCGAGCTGGTGGTATTTCTCGGGCTGGCGGAGGAACTCCACGACTTCTTGCAGGTCTTGCTTGGCCTCATCGCAGCCCGCCACATCAGCAAAGGTGAGCTTGATCTGCCCCTCGCTGATAATCGCCGCCTTCGACTTGCCGAAGCTGCTCGCCGCGTCGTTGTTGCCCCCATTGCGGCTGCGGACGAGCAGCGCGATCAGTCCGCCGATGAGCGCCAGCGTGAGCAGCACACTCAGGGCGCCGAGCACGCTGATGCGCGGCGGAGGCAGGTAGGTGACGGTGACGCCGCGCCCCTCCAGCGTGCCGAGTTTCAACACCGGGTCAGCGGGCAGCGTGCGGGCGCGGTAGGGAAGGCCACTCGTGAGGCGCCCGGTGACGAGCGCGGTGCCGTTCTGAAAGGAAATGTCGGCGGTTTTGACCTGCTGCGTCCGCACCGCCTGGGTAAAGTCGTTGACGTTCAGTTCGCTCTGGCTGCGGGGCGACCCCGACAGCACCAGCACCAGCAGCCCGCCGGTCAGGGCCAGCAGCGCCCAGCCCCACCATTTCATCGCCCGCTCTCCGCCCCGTAGGTCATGCCTCCAGTCTACGGCGGCGCCCGGAAACGCAGTGCAGTCAGAGCAGCAAATGGCAGGCGCCTGCGCTCAGGGGCGTCCCCCGCCCCCTCCCTCCGGTCGGATTTCATCCTGCTTTCAGCGGGGTTCAATCGCAAGCCGTCTCATACGGTTTTAATCCGATTCCCGAATATCCGGAAGAGGCGCCGGATGCTCGTCCATCTCCTTAGAACCGTATTTTTTTCCATGCGCTCCGCGCAAAATTGCGCCCGGAGATGTCCGGGACTCAATTTGAAACCGTCTCAGAACACCACCGTCTTGTTTCCGTACACCAGCACCCGGTCTTCCACGTGCGCTTTGACGGCGCGGGCGAGCACCTGCCGCTCCACGTCGCGGCCCATCCGCATCAGGGTGTCGGGGGTTTCGCGGTGGGTGACCGGAATCACGTCCTGGGCGATAATCGGCCCGGCGTCGAGTTCCTCGGTCACGTAGTGGCTGGTCGCGCCGATGAGTTTCACGCCCCGGTTGAACGCGGCGCGGTAGGGGTTGGCGCCGATGAACGCGGGCAGGAATGAGTGGTGGATGTTGATGACCGGGCGCCCGAAGCCGCGCAGAAAGTCGCTGCTCAGAATCTGCATGTAGCGGGCGAGCACCGCGAAGTCGGCCCCCGCCTCGTGCATCAGCCGAACCTGCTCGGCCTCGGCCTCGGCCTTGTTGGCCTTCGTCACGGGAATGACGTGAAAGGGAATGCCGAACATCTCCGCGTCGCGGCGCAGGTCCTCGTGGTTGGACAGAATCAGCGGAATCTCCACGTTCAGTTCGCCCCGGCGCCGGCGCCACAGCAGGTCGAGAAAACAGTGGTCGTAGCGGCTGACGAGCACCGCCATCTTCTTGGGCTGCGAGGCGAGGTTCAGCCGCCAGTCCATGCCCAGGGGCCGCGCCACCACCTGCTCAAAGGCGCGCTCGAACGCCTCGCGGGTCAGGTCGAGGCCGCCCAGGAAAAACTCCATTCGCATGAAAAACTGCCCGCCCGCCGGGTCGGTGCTGTGCTGGTCGCTGTGGATGATGTTGGCGCCGTGGTTGTGCAGAAACTGCGACACGGCGGCCACGATGCCCGGCTGGTCGGCGCAGGAAATGGTGAGGGTCGCGGTCTGCGAGAGGTCGGGCAACTCCGGAAGCGCGGCGTCGGGCGTCGTCATCCGGCCAGGATACCGGAGCGGCCCCCCGGCACCGGGCGGTGCGGGGCGAGAGGGACGCCGGACATGGCCTCATGCCGTACCCTCAGCCTCATGACCTCCACTTCCATGGCTTCGCTGCTCGCCTACGACCCCGAACGCCACGCCGAACTGCTCGCGCACTACTGCCTCTCCGCTCAGCCCGGCGAGCGGCTGCTGGTGGGCGCGAGCACCGCCGCCGCGCCCCTGGTGGCCGCCACCAGCCGCGCCCTGCTGCGGGCCGGAGCGCGTCCCGCCGTGCGCCTGAGCTATCCGGGGCAGGACGAGGACTTCGCGGCGCTGGCCGCCGACGCCGTACTCGACGAGGTGCCGCAGGGCGAACTCGACGACATGCGCGGCATGGACGGCTCGCTGCGCATCCTGACGCCGGAAGCGGCCCAGCCCGCCGACGCGGCCCGCGCGGCCCGGCTGCTTGCCTCGCGCGCCGAACTCGCCGCCCTGCGCTCGCAGAAAAAGTGGAGCCTGACCCTCTACCCGACCCCGCACGCCGCCGCGCAAGCGGGCATGACGCTCGCCGAGTTCGAGGATTTCGTCATGCGGGCGATGTTTCTGGACCGCCCCGACCCGGTGGCCGCCTGGGGCGAGGTGCGCGAGTTGCAGGCCCGGCTCATCGAGCGCCTGTCGCGCGCCGACGTGGTCCGCATCGAGGCGCCCGGCACCGACCTGACGCTGCGGGTGGGGGGGCGCATTTGGTCGAACAGCGACGGCAAACGCAACATGCCGAGCGGCGAGGTCTTCACCGGCCCGCTCGAAGACAGCGCCGAGGGCGTCGTTACCTTCACCGTGCCCGCCTCCTACCAGGGACAGACGGTGCGCGGCGCCCGGCTGGTCTTCCGTGCCGGGCAGGTGGTGGAAGCGAGCGCCGAGGAAGGCGAGGCGGTGCTGCACGCTGCCCTGGACACCGACCCCGGCGCCCGGCGACTCGGCGAGCTCGGCATCGGCACCAATTTCGGCATTCAGCGCGGCATCGGCAACATTCTCTTCGACGAGAAAATCGGCGGCACGGTCCACCTCGCCATCGGCAAGAGCTACCCCGAAACCGGCGGCCTGAACCGCAGCGCCGTGCACTGGGACCTCATCACCGATCTGCGGGCCGCGTCTGGGGCTGGGGGCGGGCGGCTGCTGCTCGACGGCGAGGTGTGGCAAGAAGGGGGGCGCTTCCTGTCCTGAAGTCGGCTGCACCTTTGGGCGGGGGTGCGCGGCCTATCCTCGGAGCCATGACCCGCCCGACCATCCCACCCGGCCCGCCCGGCGCCGAGGGCCGCACCCAGACGCTGGAACGCACCGAGACCAAAAAACCGAGGCTGTGGCGCGTGCTGCTGCTCAACGACGACTACACCCCGATGGACTACGTGGTGCAAGTCCTTGAGCAGTTTTTCCGCAAGACCGAGCAGGAAGCTGAACTCATCATGCTCGCCGTTCACCACAAGGGGCAGGGTGTGGCGGGCGTGTATACCCGCGACGTGGCCGAAACGAAGGTCGCGCAGGTGACGGCCCACGCCCAGCGTGAGGGGCACCCGCTGCGGGTGGTGGCCGAGCCGGAGAGCGAAGGGGAGTGACCGTTCCCGACTTTCAGGCGTTCATGCGTCCGATGCTGGAGCAGATTTCCAGCGGTGAGCCGCAGAAAATAGCCGAGCTTTACCGGCGACTGGCCGAATTTTTTGCCCTGACGCCGCAGGACACCGAAGAACTGCTGCCGAGCGGCAAACAGGCCAAGTACCACAACCGCATTCTGTGGGCCAAGTTTCACCTGGACCGGGCGGGTGTCCTCACCACACCCAGTCGAGGCGTCGTACAAATCACGCCTCTGGGCCGCGAATTTCTGTCGCGTTATCCGGAACACATCGGGATGCGCGAGCTTCAGACCATTCCGGCTTACGCCGAGTTCACCCGCAGGAGCCGCTCACCGGCTCAGAGTCCTGCGCCCGCCGCACCGCCCCAGGCCGAATGTTCTGCCAGCGTGCCGCCTGCCGAGCAAATTGACGCTCTCTACGCCGAACTCACCGCCAACCTCGCCGAAGAATTGCTCGCGCAGGTCAAGGAGCTTTCGCCCGCGCAGTTCGAGCGGCTGGTGGTCGAGGTGCTGGTGGCGATGGGCTACGGCGGCAGCGTGCGCGACGCGGGGCAAGCACTCGGGCGCAGCGGCGACAACGGCATCGACGGCCTCATCAAGCAGGACCCGCTGGGCCTCGACCGCATCTACCTGCAAGCCAAGCGCTGGAAAAACACCGTCCACAGCCCCGAAATTCGCACCTTTTCGGGCAGCCTGACCTACCACAAGGCGACCAAGGGCGTGTTCATCACTACGTCCGGGTTCAGCGACGGGGCAAAGGCCACCGCCGGGCAAATCGGCAACATCATTTTGCTGGATGGTGAAACGCTCGCCCACCTGATGATCGAGTACGGCGTGGGCGTGCTGACCCGCGAGACCTACCAGATTCGCCGCTTAGACGCGGATTATTTCGAGGAGTTGTAAGCCTGATGCTTTCCGAACACCTGCAAGCCGCCCTGCAACGCGCCGCCGACCTCGCCCAGGCGGCGGGGCACGAGTACATCACCCAGGAGCACCTGCTGCTCGCGCTGCTGGGTGACCCCGAGGCCAAAGACGCCCTGAATGCGCTGGGAGCCGATCTAAACGCCCTGCGCGAAGCCTTGACTGAGCAACTCGCCGAACTCGACATCCTCGACGACCCCGACCCCGACTTCACCCTGGGCGTGCACCGCGTGGTGCAGGGCGCCGTGCTGCAACTGCACGCCAGCGGCAAGGGAAAGGAACAGGCCGACGGCGCGCGCGTCCTCGTCGAACTGCTGGAGGAGGACGACAGCCCCGCCCGCGCCGCGCTTGAGGCGCAGGGCGTGACCCGGCTCGACCTGCTGAACTACCTGTCGCACGGCGTGGCGAAAGCGCCGGGCCACAGCCGCGAACGCCGGGTGGCCGGGGTAGACGGCGAATTGACGGCGGAGGGCGCCCCCGCCGAGGAAAACCCGCTGGAAGCCTACGCGCAGAACCTCACCGAGGCGGCAAAAAACGGAGAGTTCGACCCGGTGATTGGCCGGGGCGCCGAACTCGAACGGGTGGTGCACATTCTGGCGCGGCGCGGCAAGAACAACCCGGTTCTGGTGGGCGAGCCGGGCGTGGGCAAAACCGCGCTGGCTGAGGGGCTGGCACAGCGGGTGGCCGATGGCAAGGCGCCCGGCTTCCTGCGGGGGGCGTCGGTGTACGCGCTCGACCTGGGGGCACTGTTGGCCGGCACGCGCTACCGGGGCGACTTCGAGGGGCGGCTCAAGGCCGTGCTGGCCGCGCTCGACGGGCAGAATTCGGTGCTGTTCATAGACGAGCTGCACACCCTGGTCGGCGCCGGGGCGACAGAGGGCGGCAGTGTGGACGCCGCGAACCTGCTCAAGCCTGCGCTGGCGCGGGGAAAATTACGGGTCATGGGCGCCACCACGCCTGCCGAACTGCGCCTGCTGGAAAAGGACCGGGCGCTGTGGCGACGTTTTCAGACGGTGGACGTGCCCGAGCCCTCCGAGGCCGACGCGGTGCAGATTTTGCAAGGCCTCGCGCCTAAGTACGCAGCCCACCACGGCGTCACCTACACTCCGCCAGCCCTGGAAGCCGCCGTGCGCCTCTCGGCCCGCTACCTGCGCGACCGCTTCCTGCCCGACAAGGCGATTGACGTGCTCGACGAGGCGGGGGCGGCCCGCAGTAGCACTGGCCAGGGCGGCGAAATAGACGTGCCCGACATCGAAAGCACGGTGGCACGCATGGCCCGCGTGCCGGTAGGCGCGGTGAAGGCCGAGGAAGTGCAGAGCCTCGCCACGCTGGAAGCCGACCTCAACCGCCGGGTTTACGGACAGGAACCCGCGGTAAGCGCAGTGTCCTCGGCGGTCAAGCTCGCCCGCGCGGGCCTGCGCAACCCGCAAAAGCCGCAGGGGTCGTTCCTGTTTGCCGGGCCGACTGGGGTGGGCAAAACTGAACTCGCCCGCGCGCTGGCCGAGCGGCTGGGCGTCGAACTTATCCGCTTCGACATGTCCGAGTACCAGGAGCCGCACACGGTGGCTCGCCTCATCGGGGCGCCTCCCGGCTACGTGGGCTTCGATCAGGGCGGACTGCTGACCGACGCGGTGGCGAAAAACCCTCACGCAGTGCTGCTGCTCGACGAAATCGAGAAGGCGCACCCCGACGTCTACAACATCTTCCTGCAACTGATGGACCACGGCACCCTGACCGACCACGCGGGCAAAAAGGTGGACGGGCGCGGCCTGATTCTGATTTTCACCACCAATGCCGGGGCCGCCGACGCCAGCCGCCCGGCGCTGGGTTTCTCGCGAGAGGGCCGTGCCGGAGAGCAGGCCGAGGCCGTCAAGCGCACCTTTACCCCCGAGTTCCGCAACCGCCTGGACGCCGTAATTTACTTCGCGCCGCTCTCGCGCACGGTGATGACCAGCGTGGTGGACAAGTTCCTGCGTGAGCTGGGCGAGCAGCTGACCGAGCGCGGCGTGACCCTGACCGTGACCCCCGCCGCCCGCGCCCGCTTGGCCGAACTGGGCTACGACCCGCTGCTGGGCGCCCGGCCCCTCGCCCGCGTCATCGAGGACAAGCTGGGCCGCCCTTTAGCCGACGAACTGCTGTTCGGGCGTCTGAAGGACGGCGGCGCGGTGAAGGTGGGCGTGCAGGGCGGGGAATTCAGCTTTGCCGTGAGCTGAGTATTTGACGGCATGAGGTTTCGTCAGGGCTGGTCTGGACGCCCCCTCACCCCTTGCTGCGCAAGGCCCTCTCTGCGATGCAGCTCTTCGAGTCCCGCAAGGGGCGAGGGTCAAAAATACGCGCTGTCTCTAAATGCTCTAAGACTGCGCCGCCAGTTGTGCGTTGACCCCCTCGGCAAAGGCGTGCAGGTCGGCCTCGCTGAAGCTTTTGAGGGCGTCCTGACCGTTCACTTTGATTTGACCAAAGCCGAAGCGGGGCGGCCCGGACACATACTCGAATTTCAGTTCGCCGTTCTCGACCCGCGCCGAGCGGACATTGCTCAGCGGCACCGCCGCGTGGTAGTTCAGCGCCCGCTCGCCCAGGTGCAGCGCGCCGCCCACCAAGCGGGCCAGCCAGCCGCCGCCCAGTTGCGCCCGCGCCTGCGCCATCTTCTGGGCCGCGTCGTCGTGGGTGGTCTGCGACAGGCCCATCACGATTTCGCCCGGGGTCAGGTGAAGTTCGGCCTCGCCCTGCGGGGTCGAGATGCTTTTCAGCACAGTCTGGTTGTCGATGTGCCCTCAGCATAATGAAAAAGATGGAGGGGAGATGAAGCTGCGGACGGCTAGTCTGGGTTAACGAAATGTTGGGCTGCTCTTTGACCAGAAGGGCAAGGGAGGCGGGCTACCCTGACCCATGTCTGCAACCGACCAGGGCGCCCTGCACGCCATCAAGTTTTATCAGCGCTGGATTTCGCCGCACAAAGGCTTTTGCTGCGCTTACGCGGCCCTGCACGGCGGCGAAAGCTGCTCGGCGGCAGTCGCCCGCATCATCCGCGAGGACGGCCTGCGGGCCGGTCAACCACGTATCGCAGCCCGCTTTGCCGAGTGCCGGGAGGCACATACGGCGCTGCGCTCCGGCTCGCCGCTCGCCATCGGCACCGGAGGCGTGCGGGGCGTGTGCTGCTGTGGTCCGCTGCCGATTCCCTTCCGCTGCGGCTAAGGCCCCTCAGCCCGCCGCGTAGATGGGATTCTCGAACTGAATTTCCAGTCCCAGCGCGAGGTCGGCGGCGAGTTCAGCGGGGGTGTCGCCCCAGCTTTCCAAACTGATGTCGCCGATCCCCCGCGCCCGTGCCTGCGCGCACACTCCCAGCAAGAGCGCTTGCCGCAGCGGCGTGTGCCGCAGGTCGGCCCGCACGCCGGGCGCATCTATGCGGATATAGCCTTCTTCGGCAGCGGCGCGGCAAATGCCCGCAGCACGGCCCTGAGCGTCGAGCGCAATCAGGCTCAGCGTGGAATCGTACCCCCCAGCCCCGTCCTCGGCGGCAGTGGGGGAGACGGCGTGGTGGCCGATGCGGTCCTCGTAGGTCGTCAGGGCGTCGAGCCGGATGGCAAGGTCGGGCACGTCGGCCAGCGGGCGCAGGGTGAAGCCCTCTAGCGTCGGCGGCCCCTCTTCCGGCGTCGGCCCGGCGAGCAGGCGGTAGGCGCCCACTTCCTGAAATCCAGCCTGGGCGAGAGCCTGGGCGGTAAACAGGCTGCCGTCGGCAAAGGCGTAGACCTGGCCCGCGTCCCGGTGAGCGGCCTTCGCCAGCGCGGTTTGCACGGCCTGCTCTTCCTCGGGTTCTGCCGCCAGCGCGCCGCCCATCAGTTCCAGGCCATGCGCGGGGCTGGGGCGCACTCCGGCGGCGCCGCGCACTGCGTTGTCCTCGTCCAGCACGGCCCAAGCGGCCTGAAGCGTATCGGCCAGCCAGGTCATTTCCTCTGCCGGGGCGCCGTACAGGGCGGCGAACACGGGAAGCAGGTCGGCAGGCGAGGCAGCAACGACGCGGAAGGGAGGGGTCACAGGGCCGCATTATTGCCGAAGACGATGAAGGTGGTGGCGGGGAGCCCGACCTCAAATTCCTCGGCGGCGTTCACGGCGGGCAAGCTGGGGGCAGGCAGGTCGAGCAGGTTCAGCGCCGAAGCCGCCAGCATCTTGAGCAGGCAATAGTCGGGGCCGACAGTCGTCTGCCGCGCCGCCAGTGTCTCAAAGTCCGGAGCCTGGGCCAGAAAAAGCTGACAGGCCAGCCGAAGCCGGTCAAATTCTTCCTCCATCGCCTGCCGCTGTGCGCCCTTCAGCGGCGGCAATCCCCCCACAGCCCGCCCACTGCGCCGGCAAAACTCCTGCCAGTCCTCGACACTCAGTTCGCCGCGCTGCAAGGCCTCGAAATGGCGCGTCCAGTCGTCTTTGTGAGGAATCGACATGCTCAAGCATAGCTCTGGGGAAGGCGTTTCTTGAGCCCAGGCCGTTAGCCTGTCGCCATGACAGAGTCCAGGCCCCGCACCGTCGTCTTGTTTCACGCCTACCCCCTCTCCGCCGATATGTGGCGCGAGCAGCGCGCGGCTCTGGAAGGCGCCGGGCTGACCGTCATCACGCCCAACCTGCCGGGCCTGGGCGGACGCGAGGGCACCATCGTTTCGCTGCCGCAGGCGGTGGAGGGCTTCCTGGCCGAGCTGCCGGACGGCCCGCTGAGCGTGGTCGGCCTGAGCATGGGCGGTTACCTCGCCCAGGAATTGCTGCGGCAGGCGCCGGAGCGGGTGGGGCGGCTGGTCCTCGCCGACACCTCCTGTCGCGCCGACAGCCCCGAGCAGGCCGAGAGCCGTCGCCAGCAGGCGAGCCGGGTGGTCGAGGAGGGTCGCGACTTCATCATCGCCGCCGCGCGCGAGGAGCACTCGCACTCCACCTACAAAAAGATTCTGCCGATGATGGAAAGCGCCTCCCGCGAGGGCATCGCCGCCGCGCTGGGCGCAATGGCCGCCCGCGAGGAAGGCCGTACCACCCTGCAAGCCGCGCAGGTGCCGCTGCTGGTGCTCGTGGGCCGCGAGGACACCCTGACCCCAATCGAGGTGGCGCAGGAAATCGCCGATGCGGGGCGCGGCGAACTCGTCATCCTGGACGGCGCGGCGCATCTGTCCAACCTGGACCAGCCCGAAGCCTTCAATGCCGAGCTGCTGAAGTTTCTGGCCTGACCTTCATAGGGCAAGGGACGGCCACCCCAGGAAACGCTGTGAGTGGCCGCCTCCTGCCCGTCTTACAGCCCCCGGTAAAGTTCCAGGTATTGCCGTGCCGGACCGTCCCAGGAGAAATCCAATGACATGGCGCGGGTGGCGCGGGTCTGCCACTGCGCCGGGTCCTGAAAGGCGGCCTGGGCCTCGCGGCAGGCTTGCAGGAAGGCGGGCGCGGTGGCGTCGGCAAAGCGGAAACCGACTTCGGGCGGCACGGTGTCGGCCAGTCCGCCGGTTTCGCGCACGATGGGCAGGGTGCCGTAGCGCATGGCGATGAGCTGCGAGAGGCCGCACGGCTCGAAGCGGCTGGGCATGGCAAACGCGTGGGCGCCGGCGTAGATGCGGTGCGCCAACGGCTCGTTCATGCCCGAAGCGAAGGCGACGCGGGGGTGGTTGGCCCAGCCGGTCAGCGCGGCTTCCAGCAGCGGGTCGCCGCCGCCGAGCACCACCACGTTCCAGTCGCGCACCAGTTCGGGCAGCGCCGTAATCAGCAGGTCCATGCCCTTCTGGTCGGCGAGGCGGCTGACCGTCGCCAGAATCGGGGCGTCGTCCAGGCCGAATTCCTGCCGCAGCGCCTTCACGGCCCCTGCCTTGCCTGCCGGGTCGCTGTAGGCGGCGATGTCGGGGTCGGTGCGCGGGTTCCAGCGGTCCTGGTCGAGCCCGTTGAGGATGCCCGAGAGTCGGCCCTCGTGGGTCAGCCGCACCAGCAGCCCTTCCAACCCCTCGCCGTATTGCGGCGTGGTGATTTCCTGCGCGTAGGTGGGGCTGACGGTGGTGACGTGCCCAGCAAAGTTCAGGCCCGCTTTCATCAGGTTGAGGTCGCCGAAAAACTCCACCCCATCGGGCCCGAAGGTCCAGTCCGGGAGCCCGGTCCAGCCCGCCGCTTCGTGCAGGTTCCAGCGGCCCTGGTATTGCAGGTTGTGGACCGAAAAGGCGGTCCGCAGGCCACGCAGCCGGGCGTGGGCGACCACCAGTCCCGCCTGCCAGTCGTGCCCGTGCAGCACGTCCGGGGTCACGCCCACCGCGTCCAGTGCCGGGAGCGCCGCTCGCCCGAAGGCGCAGAAGCGCTCTACGTCGTCGGGGTGATAGAGGCCGGGGCGCTGAAACTCGTTCAGGCCGAGAAAGAGGTAGCGCACGCCGTCCTGACGGAGTTCGCCCAGCCACGCCTGCTCGCCCCAGGCTTCCCCGCGCCAGAGTTCCTGCGGCTCGCCCTGCAAGGAGGCGTACCACGGCGAGAGGACCGTGACTTCTGCGTCTTCGCCCAGCCGCGCCTGCACAGCGGGCAGCGCTCCCAGCACGTCGCCCAGGCCACCGGAGCGGGAAAAGGGGAAGACCTCGGAGGCGAGATGCAGCACACGCATGGGCCCACTGTACCGCCCGGTGCTGTTCACACGGGGTTCCTCGCCAAGTCGCTGAGCGGACAGGCACGGGCGGCCCCTCGCCAAACGGCGGGCGATGTGCTACACTCCCGCTTGCCTGTTCAGTCGTGTGCTGCACAGCTCAACCAGATGGAGAGGTGGCAGAGTGGTTGAATGCGTCGCTCTCGAAAAGCGGAGTACTCGCAAGGGTACCGTGGGTTCGAATCCCACCCTCTTCGCCAAAAAGGAAGCTCCCCGTCCTGCCCAGCAGGCGGGGTTTTCTTTTGTGGATTCCGTTTCACAGGTCAGCGGCGCTGCTATCGTGCAGCCGATGACCCGGTTCGCTTGGACCCCTGAAACGATTCCCTGGCAGGAAACCGCGCCGGACGGCACCCGTTATGCGCTGCTGGAAGGCGTGCGGGAGGCAGGTACATTCACCTACGCCTTTTTCCTGCCCGCCGGATTCTGGGACGAGGCCCACTGGCACAGCACCGACGCGCGGGTGTTCGTGATGCAGGGTGAGCTGCGCCTCGGCTACGGCGACCGCCTCGACAAAGAAGCCGCGACCTCCTACCCCGCTGGGAGTGCCCTGCTGGTGCCTGCGGAACACCGCCACCATGACGGGGCCGAGGTCGATACCCTGATTCTGGGCGTGGCGAGTGGTTCCTGGTTCACGCGCTACGTGAATTCGGCGAACCAGGGGTCGGCGGGCACGGTCTGATACAGCTTCCGATTAGAGCAGTTCTCCGAATTACGCGTGCGTCGGAACGGCGCCGCCACCCGCTCCATTCTTCGTTCTGCTCCGTGTTTTGTACTCGCTTCGCTCGACAAAAAGCTGTGCCATCTTCTTGTCAAATGCTCTAAATCGCGTACTCCATCGATTGAAGTTGAATGAAGCGAGGAGAAAACAAACGGAATCTGTATGACCCGGCCAGTTCCCAGGCAAAAGGCCAGGAAACATCTGTTACACGGACGGGTTCAGTTCAGAAAGATGCCGTTGCCGTCGTCGATGCCGCCGGGAGGTAGGCCCAGGTGGTCATAGGCGTGTGCCGTCGCCACGCGGCCACGTGGCGTGCGCTTGATGAAGCCGAGCTGAATCAGGTATGGCTCGTACACGTCTTCGAGCGTCAGGGCGTCCTCGCTGATGGCGGTGGCGAGGGTGTCCACGCCGACCGGCCCGCCGGCAAAGCGGTGAATCAGGGTTTCGAGGTACTTCTTGTCGCGGTCGTCCAAGCCCGCCGAGTCGAGGCCGAGTTTGTCGAGCGCACTCTGGGCGCGTTCCAGGCCGATGGTGGTTTCGCCCGCCACGTCGGCGTAGTCGCGCACGCGCCGCAGCAGGCGCTTGGCGATGCGCATGGTGCCGCGTGACCGGGCGCCGATTTCCAGGCCCGCTTCCTCGTCCAGCCCGAAGCCCAGCAACCGGGCGTCGCGTAGCAGGTTGGTGGCGATTTCCTCGGCGGTGTAGTACTCGAGGTGCTCGATGATGCCGAAGCGCGAGCGCATGGGCGCCGTAATCAGGCCGGGGCGGGTGGTCGCGCCCACCAGCGTAAAGCGCGGCAGCGGCAGTTCGATGGTCCGGGCCGCCGGTCCCTGCCCCAGCACGATGTCGAGCTTGAAGTCTTCCATCGCGGGGTAGAGGTGCTCCTCGGCCACGCGGCCCAGGCGGTGAATCTCGTCAATGAACAGCACGTCGCCTTCTTCCAGCGAGTTGGTCAGGATGGCGGCGAGGTCGCCGGGTTTTTCGATGGCGGGGCCGGAGGTGACGCGAATATTCACGCCGAGTTCGTAGGCGATGATGTGCGCCAACGTGGTCTTGCCGAGGCCGGGAGGGCCGAACAGCAGCGTGTGGTCGAGCGCTTCACGGCGCCCACGGGCCGCTTGCAGGTACACGCCCAGCTTGTCCTTGAGCTTTTCCTGCCCGACGTACTCGGTCAGGGTCTTGGGACGCAGGGCGGCGTCCAGATTCTCGGGGGCAGTCATGGATGCATATTACGCTATTTGCGAAATCAAGGAAACAGCTTGGGTTGCCCTTCGTCCTCAGCCGCCCCCGTACTGCCGAATCAGGGCGGGCAGGTCGTGGTCGAGGGTGCCGTCCATCACCTCGCCGTTGGTGTAGACGCGTACGAACTGGCCTTGCGGATTGATGACGCGCAGTTCGTCGCCGTGAATGCGGGCGGCGTCGGGGGCACTGACGGCGGGCGCGTCCCCCTGGCTCTGCATCTGCATGTGCTCGCTGTGGTCGGCGGCGGGCGCAACGTTGCTCACGAACAGCGCTTTGGCCGCCGCGTTGATGGTGTCGGGGGAGCCGGTCAGGCCGCTGAAAGCGGGGTCGAAGCGGTCGAGGTAGTCGCGCAGCACCTTTGGCGTGTCGTTCACCGGGTCCACCGTCACGAGTTGCACCTGCACCCGGCGGCGCTGCTCGTCGCTCAGCGTCTTGTAGCTGCGCTCCAGGCCCGCGAGCGTGACCGGGCACACGTCGGGGCAGCGAGCGTACCCGAAAAACACCAGCCGCAGCCGCCCGTCCGACGCGGCGAGGGTGGTCGGGCGCCCCCGGTCGTCGGTGAGGGGCAGGGGGGGCACGGCGAGCGGCGTGTCGAGCGCGGTGCCGCCGCGCAGCCCCCCGCGTCCCGGCGCTGCGCTGCGGTACACGAGCAGCCCAGCCAGGACAGCGGCGACAGTCAGCAGGGCGGCGGTGAGCCATTTCATAAGGCGTCAGGCTAGAGCGGCGGCGGCGGGCGCGTGTCCCCCCCGGCTCCCGCCGTGTGGCCCGACTGCAACTTTTGTCGGATTCGCCCCGGCCCCGCCCGCGTCATGCTGAGCGCGGTATGCGGCGGTCTTTCGGCACCCTGATTTTCCTGGCCTTTCTGGTTTTCCTGGCGTGGCTGTTCTTCTGGCCGCTGGTGAAACCTTCAGTGGAACAGGCCCAGCGCTCCACGGTGCTGCTTTCGTCGCCTGCGCCCACGGCACTGCCCAACCCCTTGCCGGGGCGGCCTCTCACCGACACCTGGGGGGGCGCTCGCAGCGGAGGGCGCAAGCACGAAGGCATCGACATTTTTGCCCCACGCGACACGCCGATTCGGGCGACCACCGAGGGCATCGTGCTTAACGTCGGCCCCAACACCCTCGGCGGGCGCACCGTCATGATTCTGGGACCGGGCGGGCAGCGGCACTACTACGCGCACCTCGACCGCTACCCGGACCTCACGGCGGGCGAGTGGGTCAATTCGGGCGACGTGGTGGGCTACGTGGGCGACAGCGGCAACGCCAAGGGCACGCCCACGCACCTGCACTACGGTATCTACACGGCGGCGGGGGCCATCAATCCGTATCCGCTGCTGGCGGCGGGGCGGAAGTAGTGCGGCTTCCGATTGAATCCTGTCGTTCGGGATTCAATTCGAGCGGATGCGAGGAGGAACACCTCCGGGTTTCGCGGTATGGAAGTCCATCTGGTGCTTTTCAAGATGGACTGGAATGAGGCGGAACCCGTACAACGCGCCAGACGTTGACCGCGAAATCCACCAGCTCCCGCTGTGACATCAGCCGCGCCTGCGCCGAGCCGACCGTGCCGCGCACCACTCCGCCCGCCGCCTCGAACGCTGCCTTGACCGGTGCGAAGGCTTCGGCGTCGTAATCGGGTTCGTCGAAGGTGAGCCACTGCCGCTCGCCGTCCACCATGACCGGCCCGCTGACGGCCACGGTGGGCCGCACCCCGGCGCGAACTTCGGCGAGGTGCAGGTTGGTGTTGCGCTCGGTGCCGAGGAGCAGCACCCGGCCATTCAGGTCGTAGATGCGGGCGAGCGGCGAGCCTTCCCCGAGCGAGAAAGCCAGCGCGTGCCCAGCGGTCACGAACTCTGCATGTCGTCCCCACGCGGCGAAGGAGCTGTGCGGATGGTCGCTGCGGCGTACGCCGGGCCAGGTGCGGAACAGTTCGGGAATGCGCCCCATCCCGCGCGTGGGCGTGAGCGCCGGGTCGAAGGCGGGCAGCTCGGCGCGGATGACCTCCCACCACGCCTCCGGTACCGGCGGACTCAGCCAGCCTGCCGGGTCGGTCAGGTCGCTGCTGTGGGTGGGCATGACCAGCGTGCCCTGCGGCGTCAGCACGTCCTGAAGTGCTTGAATGACCGCCACCGCGCCGCCCGCCACCCACCCGAGGCGGCTGAGGCTGGAATGCACCAGCAGCACGTCCCCCGCCTGCACGCCGAGTGAGCGCAGGTCGGCGGCGAGGCTGGCGCGGGTGCGGGGCGCGTCGGCGTGGGCTATGGCGGTGTCTTCGGTCATGGGCCAAGCGTAGGCCACCCGGCGGAGCAGGAAATCTGCCGGGTGGCGTAGAGCATGAAACGAGAGATGTTATTGACCCTCTACCCTGGGGGAGAGGGCCTCGCGCAGCGAGGGGTGAGGGGGCGGTGCCTGTCAGAAGCTTTAGATATGACTGGCGTTACGCCGCCTGTTCCAGACTCAGCCGCCGCTCCAGGTCGTCGAGCGCTTCCTGATACAGCGTATCGGTCAGGTGCGGCAGCACAGCCAGAAAGGTGGCGGCGTCGTGCAGCCCGGCGTGGGTGCTTTCGTGGGACCAGCCCGGTCCTTCCGCCACCAGTCGCACGCGGCCCTGGGTGATGAGAAACCGGACGCGGCCCTCCCCCGTCCGCGTGTCGCTGAAATGACGAATCACGTTCATGTCCTCAGCGTAACCCGCCGGGATGACAGTTGCATCAGCCAAAATGATGACGCGGTTCATGGGCCGGGTGGGGAGAGGGGAGGGTCACCACCCCCGTCACACAAGAGGGCAGGCAAGTCAGACAAGAGGCCAGGGAACAGTTTTCAGGCGGCGGCGGCTTCATAGTTGGGCGGCTGCGCCAGGGCTGCTAGAGTGCTGGGCTGCCACACTCGGTCAGGGAAGGAGGTGAGGGCACACGGGAACGAAAGAAGACGTCCGCGACCGGCTGAGTCTTGCCGACGTGGTGGGCGAATACGTGCGCCTCACCCCCGCCGGAAAGGGGCGGCTCAAGGGCCTGTGCCCCTTTCACAAGGAAAAGACCCCCTCGTTTCAGGTGGACACCGAAAAGGGCTACTACCACTGCTTCGGCTGCAAGGCGAGCGGCGACGTGTTCGGCTTCGTGCAGCAGATGGAGCACCTGAGCTTCGGCGACGCGCTGCGCAAGCTCGCCGACCGCGCCGGAATCCAAATTGACGCCAAGTACGGCGAGAAAGTCAGCCGCGACCTGTACGAGGTCAACGCCTTCGCGCTCGATTACTTCCGCTCGCATCTGCCGGGGCCCGCGCTCGACTACCTGCGCGGGCGGGGGCTGAGCGACGAGACCATTGCCGCCTTTGAACTCGGCTACGCGCCTGATGGCTGGGACGGCCTGCTCAAGCTCGCCCGCACCAAGGGCGTCTCCGAAAAGCAACTGCTGGAAGCCGGGCTGCTCACCGAGAACCCCGAAAACGGGCGCGTCTACGACCGCTTCCGGGGCCGCGTCATGTTTCCCATCCGCGACCATCTGGGGCGGCTGGTGGGCTTCGGCGGGCGCGTACTCGACGACTCCAAACCCAAGTACCTGAACACCCCCGAAACCGCCGCCTTCAAAAAGGGCGAACTGCTCTACGGGCTCGACAAGGCCCGCAGCGGCCTGGGAGGGGGCGCCGAGCTGGTGGTCGTCGAAGGGTACATGGACGTGATTTCCATGCACCAGCACGGCTTTACCGGAGCCGTCGCCAGCCTGGGCACCGCGCTGACTGCCGAACACGCGCAGCTTCTCGAACGGCTCGGCGCCCAGAGTATCGTCCTGATGTTCGACCAGGATGGCGCGGGCCTCAAGGCGACGCTCGCCGGGCTCGACCAGGTGATCGGGGCCAAGTTCCGCGTGCGGGCGACCTCGGTGCCCAGTGGCAAGGACCCCGCCGACGCGCTGCTCGCGGGCGACGACGCGGGCATCAGGGAAGCGCTCGCCGGGGGGCTCGACGAGGTCAAGTACCGCGTGCAGGCCGCCACCGAGAAGTACGGCGTGGATACCAACGAGGGTAAACGCCGCGTCCTGATGGAGCTGTTGCCGCGCATGCAGAACCTCGACCCGCTCGACGCCATCGCGCAGGACATGCGGGGGGCGGCGTGCGAGTTGCTCGGCATCCGGCCCGAGGCGCTGCTCGACTGGATCACGTCCAAGGCCAAGCGCCGCACCCTGACCGACACCCACCTCGCGGGCATGAGCCAGAGCAGCGGCGAGGAGGAACACGAGCTGGCGCTGCTGAGGCAACTGCTGGTGGACCCCTCGCTGCTCGCCAAACTCGACGGCTCGCTTCCCTGGCGCAACGAGGCGGTGCGCAAGGTGATGCTTGCCGCCCAGGGTGCGCGCAGCCCCGACGACATTCTGGACATTTTCCGGGGCCAGCCCGAGGAACAGCTTCTCATCCGCCTGATGTTCGAGGGCCGCGACTCGGGCAGCCTCTCGCGGGCATCGTCGCAGGAGTACGAGCAGAAGGTCACAACCTACGCCGCCCACGCGGTGGACGACATTCAGGTCACGCTGAACATCGACGCCCTGAAAACCGAGGTGGACCTGCTGAAAAAGCAACTGCTCAGCACCCCGCCCGCCGAGCAGCTCGCCCTGCTGAGCCAGATTCAGGAGTTGCAGCGCGCGATTGAAGCGGAGAAGCGGGCGCGGCGGGGAAGCTAAGTCACTCCGCCAGATGCGGCGTGAGATTGACGCCGGTCACGGTCACCCCCATGTGTTCGCGGCTGAGCTGCACGGTCGTGAAGGCCGTGTCGCCGTAGGCGAAGTGTGCCCGCCGCGCACCGGTCAACTCGCGCAGCATGGCGTTCAGGATGCCGCCGTGCGCGACCACCAGCACGTTCTCGCCGCCTCGCCACACCAGCTCCAGCGCGAGCAGGGCGCGGGCCCGGAAGGCCGCCTGCGACTCGCCCCCGTCCACCGTGAACGCTTCGAGCTCGTGCCGGAAGGCCGGAATGGGATAGCGCGCCTCGGCCTTGGCAAAGGGCAGCCCGGCGATGGGGCCATTGTCGAACTCGCGCAGCAGGTCGCTTGGCATCGGCACCAGCCCGAGTGGGGCCGTCACGAGGGCCGCTGTCTCGCTCGCCCGGCTGAGAGTCGAGCAATAAGCCTGGTCAAAGCCCGGCGGGTGGGCGGCCCAGTAAGCCGCCAGCTTGCGCGCATGCTCACGGCCCACCTCGGTCAGCGGCGAGTCGTAGCGGCCCTCGCACACGCCCTCGTCGTCGGCGCGGCTGCGGCCATGTCGGAGCAGAGTGAGGTTCATTTGCTTCTCCCTGGAATTGCGTGCTTCGTTGCCAGGATGACCCGTTCGCGGCGGTGAACCTGAACTTCGGTGCAGGTGAGGCGCGGATGGGCAAACAGCGCGTCGCGCAGCGGGTCGCCCGTGTAAAGGTCAGCGGGCAGGTACATCGTCGGCGAAAAGTTATCCATGACGAGCAGGCCACCGGGCTTGAGAGCGTCCGCCAGCCGGTCCAGTGCTTGCGGCGTTTTCGCAGCCCCCGCGTCAGCAAAGATGAGGTCAAAAGGGCCGGACTCAAGCGCCTCTGCCCAGTCACCGGCCAGTACCTCAGCGCGGGGGTCGTCGCACAGCACCTCGGCAGTGAGGCGGGCACGTTCCGAGTCGCTCTCCACTGTCAAGAGTCGGGCTGAAGCGTCCATGCCCGCCAGCAGCCACGCCGTGCCTGCGCCCAGCCCGCTGCCGAGTTCCAGCACCCGCCCGCCCGGTTTGCTCGCCGCGAGCGTGCGGAGCAGCCGCCCGGTTTCCTCGCTGCACGAGCGGTCAAAGCCGGAGGCACGCGCCAGCTCGTCAGCACGGGCGACGAGCGGCGGCGCTTGCAGGTGCGGCGGCGTTTGCCCGCGCGCGGCGAGCACCTGCCGCAGTTGCACGTCGTCGGCCCAGGGCAGCGCGTGGGGATTGACCCAGATGAGGGGGCGGCCTTCGGGACTGCTTTCCAGCGTCAGCACCCGCAGCGGCACGCAGACCGATCCTGAACCGTCGTCCAGCGTCCAGCCTGCGCCGGCCACCTCGCAGCGGGCGCCGACTTCTTCCCAGGCTTCGCGTACGGCGGCCTGCTCGGGCGTTTCGCCGGGCTCTATGCCGCCGCCGGGCAGCGTCCAGCCGGTCCGCGCCTCGGTCATCAGGACGAAGCCGTCCTCACGCTCAATCCAGGCGCAGGCCCGCCCGGTGCGTTCCAGACCGGGGGAGAGGTCGGGGGCGAAGGCAGTGTGCCGGGCCGGGGACAACTCGGTCAGAACATCCAGCCACTCCAGCGGCAACGCGCCGCCGAGCAGTTCGGTGAGCGCGTCTTCCAGCCCGGCCCCGCCGGAGCGCAGGCGAGCGAGGGTGCCCGCGCCGTGCAGCTCGCGGGCAGCTTTCAGGTCGGCTTTGTACCGGCTGAAACTTTGCAGCAAGCGGTCCTCGGGGCGGTGGCCTTCTTCCAGCAGGGCGACCAGCATCAGCCGCAGCGCCGCCCGTTGCAGAGGCTCGGGAGCGCGACTCACCCGCATTCCCTTGCTGCTGACATACGGGTCGTCGGTGAGCAGGCGCGCACAGCCGCCCCAGGGGTCGGGCGCCGCGTAGCTCACGCCGCGAATGCCGCTCATGGCGACGGCTCCGGCACACTGCGGGCAGGGTTCCACGGTGGTGAGCACCGTCCACGACAGGCACTCGGGGCGGCGCAGGTCGGGCACGCTCAGCAGCGCGTTGATTTCGGCGTGCGCGAGGTCGTGTCCGCCGATGACGCCCGCGTGCGCCCGGCGCGGTTCGCCCAGGCGGTTGCGCCCGCGTCCGACGATGTTGCCCTGAGCGTCCACGATGCAGGCGCCGATGGGGTAGGAGCCGTAGAGGAAGCCGTTCCACGCCTCACTCATGGCGGTCAGCCAGCCGGGGAGAAAGGGGTCGGTCATGCCTGCCCCTTCCCACCGCTTGCCGTCAGCCGCGCCCGCACTTCCGGCCAGTCCGCCCGCGTCACCGAGTACATCACCGTATCCCGCATCGTCCCGTCGGCCCGGCGCATGTGCGAGCGCAGGACGCCTTCCTTTACCGCGCCGAGTCTCTCAATCGCCCGCTGCGAGCGCGTATTTAGGATGTCGGTCTTGATTTGCACCCGTTCCATGTCCATTTCTTCAAAGGCGTGGGTCAGCAGCAGCCGCTTCATCCGCCGGTTGACCCCGGTGCGCCAATGCTCCGGCGTCAGCCACGTCCAGCCGATTTCCAGGCCCGAATGCGCCGGTCGGATGTCGCCGTAACGGGTGCTGCCTGCGAGTTCGCCCCCGACTTCGATGACGAACGCTATCTGCGCCGGGTCACTCAGCGCGGCGCGGTAGTAGCCGTCGGTGTTCGGCGGCGTGCCCATCAGCCGCAGGGCGTCCTCATGGGCGCTCGCCAGCTCGCACAGGGCGGGAATGTCGGCCTCTAGCAGCGGGCGCAGGGTGAGGTCGCCGGCCCGCAGGGTCAGGTCGTGCTTCACAGTTGCCCCCAGATCACAGTTCGCCCCGGTACTTCTCGATCAGGTCGTCGAGTGCCTCGCGCAGCAGGCTCGCCTCGGTGCGTCCGAGCGCCGCCGAGAGTTTGGCGAGGCGTTCGAGCTGGCTTTTCGGGTAATAGTTCGATTTCAGGACCATCTTCGACTCCACGTAGATGCACGCCCGACTGCGGCCCTCGCGTTTGGCGCGCAGCAGGGCTTCGTCGGCGGCGCGGTAGAGCTCGGCGTACTCGCTGGCGTGCGCGGGCCGGGCGGCGAGGCCCACGCTCAGGCCCAGGCCCCTCGGCCACTGCGGGTCGCGGTGAATCTGGAAGTGCCGGATGACCTCGTCGAAGAGAATCAGCGCGGTTTCGGCGGCGGTTTCGGGCAAAATCACCGCGTACTCGTCGCCGCCGATGCGCCCGACGACGCTGCCGCTCGGCAAACTGCCCGAAAGCAGGCGCTCGACGACCTTGAGCACCCGGTCGCCCTCGGTGTGCCCGAGCTGGTCGTTGAGCACTTTGAAATGGTCGAGGTCGAGCACCGCCAGGGTCAGCGGCGCCGAGCCGAGCTTCTCAAACGCCTCTTCAAAGGGGGTGCGCGACAAAATCGCGGGGCGGGCCACTGAAAACCTCCTGGGGAACGGGCCGAACAGGTCAGGCCGGCCCCAGTGGCCGCCAGTCATGTTCAGGGATGGAAGCACGTATTGTCGCCCTACATATATACGTTAAAGCTAACAGCTGGCAAGGGGATACCCCCATTCCCCGTCCCAGCGCCCCTTGAGCGTCATAGACTCAGATTGTCAGCTTCGGTCAGTTGACATTTTTCTTATCGGCGCTCTACCATCCGTGACGGATTGAAGGCGCTGGGCGGGAAAAAGCTCGCCGGCACGACTCTCCGCCATTCCATCTCACTCACAGGAGGACCCCACATGCTGAAACCTTTAGGCGACCGCGTTCTGGTTGAAATTATCGAAGAAGCCGAGCAGAAGACTGCCGGCGGCCTGTACGTCCCCGATTCCGCCAAGGAAAAGAGCCAGCGCGGCAAAGTCGTTGCCGTCGGCACGGGTAAGACCCTGGACAACGGCACCAAAGTCGCCATGGAAGTCAAGGAAGGCGACACCGTGTACTTCGCCAAGTACGGCGGCACCGAAGTCAGCCTCGAAGGCAAGAACTACAGCCTGCTGAGCGAGCGCGACCTGCTCGCCATTGTCGAGTAAGGCTCCGAGTCAGGTTCTGAGCCTGTTCGTTTCCTGTTTTTCTTCCTCATTTCACTTTTCAAGGAGCAATCACAATGGCTAAACAGCTCGTGTTTGATGAATCCGCCCGCCGCAGCCTGGAACGCGGCGTCAATGCCGTCGCCAACGCCGTCAAGGTGACCCTGGGGCCCCGTGGCCGCAACGTGGTCATCGAGAAGAAGTTCGGCAGCCCCACCATCACCAAGGACGGCGTGACCGTCGCCAAGGAAGTGGAGCTGGAGGACAAGCTGGAGAACATCGGCGCCCAGCTGCTCAAGGAAGTCGCCAGCAAGACCAACGACATCACGGGTGACGGCACCACCACCGCCACCGTGCTGGGCCAGGCCATTGTGAAAGAAGGTCTGCGTAACGTGGCCGCCGGCGCCAACCCCCTCGCCCTGAAGCGCGGCATCGACAAGGCCGTGGCTGTGGCCATCGAGGAAATCAAGAAGCTGGCCGTGTCGGTCGAGGACAGCGAAGCCATCAAGAAGGTCGCGGGCATTTCGGCCAACGACGAAACTGTCGGCCAGGAAATCGCTTCTGCGATGGACAAGGTCGGCAAGGAAGGCGTCATCACCATCGAAGAGTCCAAGGGCTTCGACACCGAAGTGGACGTGGTGGAAGGGATGCAGTTCGACAAGGGCTTTATCAACCCCTACTTCATCACCAACCCCGAGAAGATGGAAGCCGTCCTCGAAGACGCCTACATCCTGATCAACGAAAAGAAGATCAGCAACCTCAAGGACATGCTCCCGGTGCTGGAAAAGGTCGCCCAGACGGGCCGCCCCCTGCTGATTATCGCCGAGGACGTGGAAGGCGAAGCCCTCGCCACCCTGGTGGTCAACAAGCTGCGCGGCACCCTGAACATCGCTGCGGTCAAGGCCCCCGGCTTCGGTGACCGCCGCAAGGAAATGCTGCGCGACATCGCGGCCGTGACCGGCGGCGAAGTGGTCAGCGAAGACCTCGGCCACAAGCTGGAAAATGTCGGCATGGAAATGCTGGGCCGCGCCGCGCGCATCCGCATCACCAAGGACGAAACCACCATCGTGGACGGCAAGGGTGAGCAGGCCCAGATCGACGCCCGCGTCAACGCCATCAAGGGCGAACTCGACAGCACCGACTCCGACTACGCCCGCGAGAAGCTCCAGGAGCGCCTCGCCAAGCTCAGCGGCGGCGTCGCCGTCATCCGCGTGGGTGCCGCGACCGAAACCGAACTCAAGGAAAAGAAGCACCGCTACGAGGACGCCCTGTCCACCGCCCGCTCGGCTGTGGAAGAAGGCATCGTGGCAGGCGGCGGCACCACCCTGCTGCGCGTGATCCCCGCCGTCCGCAAGGCCGCCGAGAGCCTGACCGGCGACGAAGCGACCGGCGCACGCATCCTGATTCGCGCGCTGGAAGAACCCGCCCGCCAGATCGCCGCGAACGCCGGTGAAGAAGGCAGTGTCATCGTGAATGCAGTGGTGGGCAGCGACAAGGCCCGTTACGGCTTCAACGCCGCGACCGGCGAGTACGTGGAGGACATGGTGGCCGCCGGGATCGTGGACCCCGCCAAGGTGACCCGCACCGCGCTGCAGAACGCCGCGAGCATCGGCGCCCTGATCCTGACCACCGAAGCCATCGTCAGCGACAAGCCCGAGAAGGCTGCGCCTGCGATGCCTCAGGGTGGCGGCGACATGGGCGGCATGGGCGGCATGGACTTCTAAAACAGTTGATGGTCAATGGTTGACCGTTGATAGAAAAAGAGCCGGGGCCAAGTGCCTCGGCTTTTTTTGCGTTTTATACGGCTTTAATCCGATACCCGAACATCCGGAAAGGCGCCGGATGCCCGTCCATCTCCTTAAAACCGTATTTTTTCCATGCGCTCCGCGCAAAATTGCGCCCGGACATATCCGGGACTCAATTTGAAACCGTATTATTACTCGTTTCTACCACCAGCACCCCATCCACCGCGTGGACACCGACGATGACCGCAAGCTTTTCGCGTTTCTGCCACAGCACGCGCCCAGCGTTATTGTAGGCAGTCAGGTCAGTGGTGTAATCCTCCCTTTTTGGCCTCCCCGGCACTGGCGAAAGCGCCCCCGTCCGCGCAAGAGTTCCAATACCGGGGAGCAGCAGGTGTGGGCCAATGTTTCGTCTGCCTGTATAGTGAGGGGCTATGTCTGTTCCGTCCTCTGTCTCCTTTCAAACCCTGTCCGGTGATTTTGGCCCCGTGCTGGGTGAAGTGGCCCGCCTGCGCCTGAGCCTGTTCCGCGAGTTTCCCTACCTCTACGACGGCACCGAGGAAGCCGAGGCCGCCCATCTCCAGACCTACGTGCAGGCGCCGGGGGCGCTGCTGGTGCTGGCCCGCGACGAGACCGCCGGGGGGCGCGTGGTGGGAGCCTGCACCGCTGTCCCGCTGGTGGCCGAGGACGCCGACTTTTTGCGGGCCTTCGCAGCGGCAGGGATTGACCCCGCCACGGTGCTGTACCTGGGCGAGGCGTTGCTGGAAGACGAGTATCAGAGTCGGGGGCTGGGCGGTGAACTGCTCAGCCAAGTCGAGGCCCACGCGCAGGCCCTCGGCTTGCCCATCGTGGCGGCGGCGATGGTGGTGCGCTCCGAAGACCACCCGCAAAGGCCACGGGGCTGGCGCTCGCCGAGTCACCTGCTGGAGCGGCGCGGCTACGTCATGCACCCTGAACTCGAGATCACGCTGAGCTGGCAGGAAATCGGCGAAAGCGCCCCCAGCTCCAAGCCGATGCGCTTTTGGGTCAAGGGACTGGAAGGCTAGAGCAGGATGGAGAATGGAGCAGGTGGCGGCGCCGTCAGGGCGCCTGCGTAATTCGGAGAACTGCTCTTCGTTTTTTTGTAGGTATTCCAGTGACCGTGCTTTTTCGGCCAGAAACCGCTGCTGCGCCTCTCATACGGTTTCAAATTGAGTCCCGGACATCTCCGGGCGCAATGTTGCGCGGAGCGCATGGAAAAAATACGGTTTTAAGGAGATGGACGGGCATCCGGCGCCTCTTCCGGATGTTCGGGAATCGGATTAAAACCGTATCAGTCGCGCTCCCTGGCGTCGGCGTGGGCCAGGGCAATGCTGCGAATGTCGTTTAAGGCCGTTAGAAAGGCGGGGTCATCGGCGTGGCACAGGCGGGCGCCGTGCAACTGCACCGTTTCGGGCAGGTGGTCCAGCAGCGCGGCCCGGGCGTGGTCGTGCCAGGAGGGGTCGTCTCCCTGCTCGGCGCGGGCAAGATTTTCGCGCAGGTCGGCGAGCAGGGCCTGAACCGTCGCCGACGCCAGGAGTTCGGCCTGCCTTCCTGCGGCGCGGAGTCGTGCGCCTTTTGGATGACGTACCCTCCCCCCATGCTTCTCGTCCTCTCTGGCATCCCCGGCACCGGCAAAAGCACCCTCGCCCGTGAGCTTTCGCGGCGGCTAGGAGCCGTTTATCTGCGGGTGGATACGGTAGAAGCCGCGCTGCTCAACGCCGGACACGCTGGAATCACGGTGGAAGGCTACGCGACGGCCTACGCTGTTGCCGCCGATAACCTCGCGCTGGGGCTAAACGTGGTGGCCGACTGCGTGAACCCGGTAGCCGAAACGCGGGAGGCGTGGGCCGAAGTGGCGCGGTAAGCAGGCGCACAGCTGGTCAACGTGGAAGTGGTTTGCTCGGACGGGGCCGAACACCGCCGCCGGGTGGAATCTCGCCACGCCGATGCTACGGCCCACGCGGGCCACTGGTCGCCGCCCGACTGGGAAGCGGTGGCAAAGTGGCCTTATCAGCCCTGGCAAACGCCGGTGCTGCGGGTGGATACGGCGCGGGACTCGGTAACGGAGCTGGCCGACCGACTGCTGACCGAACCCAAAAGTATATAAACTAAACCGCTTTATTTTATAAACCAAAGACGCTATGCTTTCCCCATGAAGAAGATCGGCTTTCTCTCCTTCGGTCACTGGAACCCTCACCCGCAGTCCCGGACGCGCTCGGCGGGCGACGTGCTGCGGCAATCCATCGACCTCGCGGTGGCGGCGGAGGAACTGGGCGCGGACGGCGCTTATTTCCGGGTGCACCATTTCGCGCAGCAACTCGCCTCGCCGTTTCCGCTGCTCGCGGCAGTCGGCGCGAAGACGAGCAACATCGAAATCGGCACCGGCGTCATCGACATGCGCTACGAAAACCCCTTCTCCATGGCCGAGAACGCGGGCGCGGCCGACCTGATCGCGGGCGGGCGGTTGCAACTCGGCCTCAGCCGGGGGTCGCCGGAACAGGTGATCGACGGCTGGCGGCACTTCGGCTTTCAGCCCGCGCCGGGTGAAACCGAACAGGACATGGCCCGGCGCCACACTGAGGTGTTTCTGGAACTCCTGAAGGGCGAAGGCTTCGCGCAGCCGCACCCACGCCCTATGTTTTCCAACCCGCCCGGCCTGCTGCGGCTGGAGCCCCACTCCGAGGGCCTGCGCGAGCGCATCTGGTGGGGCGCGGCGTCCAACGCGACGGCAGTGTGGGCAGCCCAAAAGGGGATGTATCTGCAAAGTTCGACGCTGAAAACCGACGAGTCAGGCCAGCCGTTCCACGTTCAGCAGGCCGAGCAGCTCCGGGCGTACAAGGCGGCTTGGCAGCAAGCGGGACATACCCGCCCCCCGCGCACGTCGGTCAGCCGCAGCATTTTTGCCATCACCAACGACCTCGACCGGGCCTACTTCGGCGGGCAGGGGGACAGCGACCAGTTCGGACGCATCGACAATTACCGCGCGGTGTTTGGGCGCAGTTATGCCGCTGAGCCGGACAAGCTCATTGAAGAACTGCGCCAGGACGAAGCGATTGCCGAGGCCGACACGCTGCTGCTCACCGTGCCCAACCAGCTTGGCGTGGAGTACAACGCCCACGTCATCGAGAGCATCCTGAAACATGTGGCCCCGGCACTCGGCTGGCGCTGAGCCGACTGGGGTGGACGCCCCCGGACCGCCCCCGCTATCGTAGCCACGATGACAATTGATGTTTCGGCCCGTGACGTGACCATCGAACTCGTGCGGGCGGCCAGCGTGACGAATACAGCGGGTGAGCAGGCGTTCCCAGAGACCCTTTTGCGGGTGCTGGGGCGCCTGCCTTATTTTCAGGCGCACCCCGAAGACCTCTGGACACAGCCCATCGAAAACGACCCCTACGGACGGCGCAACGTGTACGCGCTGGTGCGCGGGGACGGCCCGGCGGGGGTGGTCCTCACCGGGCATTACGACGTGGTATCGGCGGCGAACTATGGTCCCCACGCGGACGTGGCCTTCGACCCCGAGGCGCTGCTGCCCCGGCTGATCGCCGACCTGCGCGTCAACGCCCGCAGCGAGGCCGAGCGGCGCGCCCTGCACGACCTCGAAAGCGGCGATTTCTTGCCCGGACGCGGCGCCCTGGACATGAAAGCGGGGCTGGCGGCGGGCATCGCGGCGCTCGCCGAGTTCGCGGCGCGTCCGGCGCGGCGGGGCAACGTGCTGTTCGCAGCGGTGGCCGACGAGGAAGTCAGCTCGCACGGGGCCCGGCAGGCGGCGCCGGAGCTGCGGGCCCTGGCCGAGCGGGAAGGTCTGGACTGGCGGCTTGTCATCAACCTCGACGCCACGGGAGACAACGGCGACGGCAGCGCGGGGCAGGCGGTCTACCTGGGCACGGCGGGCAAGCTGCTGGTCTCGGCCTTCGTGGTCGGCGTGGACACCCACGCGGGCTACTCGCTCGACGGCGTCAACGTCAATTTCCTGGCAAGCGAGCTGACGCGGGCCTTCGAATTCAGCCCCGAGCTGACCGACCGCAGCGCCGGCATCATGGGCACGCCGCCCACCGTGCTCCGGCAACAGGACCTCAAGACCTATTACGACGTGACCACGCCCGCCCGCGCCTGGCTGTGTGTCAACGCGCTGACGCACGGGCTGGACGCTGCCACCGTGCTGGACCGCTTCAAGGCGAGCGCACAGGCAGCGCTGGATGACGCCCTGGACACCCTGCGCCGCCGCGCCGAGGCTCTGGGCGAAACGCGGAGCGCCGCGCACGGAGCCACGCCACTGGTCCTCACTTACGCAGACTTGCTAGAGCGAGCGCGGCAGCAGGTGCCCGACCTCGATGCCGCCCTCACCGCCTACGACGCGGGCCTCGACCCACAGCTCGACCTGCCGACCCGCAGCGCCCATCTCACCGGCTGGCTGTGGGACGCCTCGGGGCTGCTCGGCCCGGCGGCGGTGCTGGGCTTCGCGTCGCTGCACTACCCCAACACCACGCTCGACTCCCGGAATCCCACCGAGGCGCAGGCCCTCGACCTCGTGCGCGCCACCCTGCGCGAGAAGGGCGCGGAACTCGGCGTCACCATCAGCGAGCGGCCCATATTTACCGGCATCAGCGACATGAGCTGGTTCGGCACCGCCGACTCTGCCGACATCGCCGCCGTCAATGCGAACACGCCCGCGCCCGCCGCCCACATCCACGCGCCGCCCGCCGGCTTGCCCTGCATCAACCTCGGACCCTGGGGCCGCGACTACCACCAGTGGCTGGAGCGGGCCTACGCGCCCTACAGCTTCGGCACGTTGCCCCGGCTGGTGTCAGCGCTCACCGAGGCTTTTTTGCGTTGATGAGGAAGGGGCAGGAGGGGGAGAACTCCTGCCCTGAAATAAAAAAGAACCCCGCGTGGGGGTCCTGTGTGGGGCGTTCTCACGGCCTCTCTGCCGCGCAAACACTCGCACGCCCGTTTTTATTTCTCGGAGGTGGACGTCGCCCTCGGTGCATTTTTTGCCAGCGGTCCCGTCATGACTTGGGCCAGGCGCTCGGCAAAAAGCGACTGGAAGAGGATACCTTCCCTCGCCTTCTCAGGCCAGAAGGAGAATCTTAATCGAAGGACTCAGCAAAGTCAAGGAAGGCCAAAAAAGGACGGCGAGCGAAGGCCCCGCCGTCCGATTCTTTGGGCTGTTACTCGGCTTGCGTATCCGCCGGAATCACGAAGTAGTCAATCGGCTTAAAAGTCCCGTTGTTGCTGCCTTCTGCCGAGCACGCCGTGAGGCCCACAATCAGGTCCATCTCGGCGCGCAGTTCGAGCCGCTGCCCCGGTTGGGAAATAGGCGGGCCGATGTTGACCTTGCCCTTTTCGTCCACCAGCACGTTCATGAAGATGTTGAGGGTGGTCGGAATCTGGTCGGGCTCGATGCCGAAGGGCGCGAACGCCTTGACCAGATTGCCGAAGCAGCTCGGGTGCCCCTCGGCTGTGCCGGGCGGGTAGAGAATCTCGAAGGTCTCGGTCGAGCAGGGCGTGAGCAGAAAGTCGTGTCGGCCCACGTCGTCACGCAGCAGCGTAAACATCACCCGCGAGCGGTTGGAGTAGAGCTGGTGCCCGGTGGTGAGGTAAATCGTCTCGTTGTAGTCGAAGGTGCGGCCCGAGGACAGCCACTCGGCCTGCCCCTCACTACCAACGGTGTCGGCGGCGAAAGCCATCAGGTCGGACACTTGCTCGCCGAGGGGGTCAATCACGACCAGCACGTCGCCTTTACTCAGGCGAAAGCCGGTGCCGGTCTGCGGCGCGATGCGGTAAGGCTGCGCCTCGGTGGGGATGGAGGGCTGGGTCATGAGCTTCAGTCTGCCCCGTCGCCGAAGCCGAAAGGGCAGCGGCCCGCTGTGGGAGTGTTAGGAAACGGGGCCACCCAGCCGGGCTCCACCGCGCGGCCTGAGTATTGCCGGGCTTCGGGCGCCTCGCCGTAATTGGCGAGATTGGGGTTGAGGCTGCCCTGCAACTTCAGCTCGCGGCTGCGGATGGTCTGCTGCATCCGCTCGAAGCGCCCGGTGTCGCGCAGTTTCTGAAACTGACGGTGGGCGTTGAACACCAGCGCGGGCGCCGGAAACGCGCGGGCCACGCGGCTGCTGCCGGGATGCAGGCCGATGATGAAAAACCCGCGCCCGGCGAAAGAAAAGCCGAACTTGTTGCTGTGCGGGTCGGCGCTGACTTCCTCGCTGTAAGGCGCCGTGTCGAGCTGGTGCAGGGCGCGGAGCTGCTGCCAGAGCCGCTCCTCGAACTGCGGCTCGGTCATGCCTTCGGGCGAGTCGAAAGTGGCAATGAAGGACGTGAAATCGCTGCCGAGGTCGTCCTGGTCTTGCACGAAGCGGGCGAGGTCGTGCGCGAGGCCGARCGTGGCGCTCAGGCTGCCGAGTTCGCCGTACACGCCGAGCGCGTAGGCGCTGGTGTTCATGGACGCCTTGGCCGCCACGCAGGAAAAGTCGGGGGCCAGGATTTTTTCGCGGAAGGCCGCGTTCAGTTCGGCGGCGCGGGCCGACACCGGGCCCCGGGTGGGCTGCAACTCGCCCGCCTGGGCCAGGTGGTACTCACCGGGCAGGCCCGGCGGCGCAAACGGTTGGGAAAGAGTCGAAAGGGTCATTGAAAAGCTCTCCTTGTGAGGGCGGGGAAGGCAAAACGTCAGTCTTTTGCCACCCTAGCCGCCCACTGCTTTCTGGCAATGTACGAATGGCCCCGGAAACTTCATGCGCTAACGAACCGTCAAGCTCAGATGAGCAGGGCGCCGCCGACTCGTGACAGCCCAGGCCGGCCCGTGACAGTCGGCCACCGGCGGCGTAAGCTGCGGCGCGATGGAACTGCGACACCTGCGCCACTTCGTCGCTCTGGCCGAGGAAGAACACTTCGGGCGGGCCGCCGAGCGCGTCTTTGTGGTGCAGCAGGCGCTGAGCAGCTCGATTCGCAACCTCGAAGAAGAAGTGGGCGTGCAGCTCGTGACCCGCACCACCCGGCGCGTGCAGCTCACCCCGGCGGGCGAGGAATTTCTGATCGGGGCGCGGGCCACCCTGGCGCAGGCGGCGCAGACGGTGGAGCGGGCGCGCCGGGCCGCGCAGGGCGAGGTGGGGCGGCTGACCGTGGGCTTCGTCAGCGGGCTGGCGTTCGGGGGCCTCCCGGAAATCGTGCGGCGCTTTCGGGAGCTGTACCCGGCGGTCAGTGTGGACCTGCGCGAACTGACGGCTGGCGAGCAGGAAGCGGCGCTGCGTGGCGGGCAGATCGACGTGGGGCTGCTGCTGCTGCCGGTGCGTGACCCAGCCCTCGCGTCGCGGCCCCTGTGGCGCCTGCCGCTCGTGGCGGCCCTGCCCGCCGCGCACCCGCTGGCGTCGCGGACCACCCTGCGAATCGGCGACCTCAGCCAGGAGGACTTCGTGTTTTTTCCGCGCTACCTGCGCGCCACCTATTTCGACCAGGTCATGCACTGGTGCGCCGACGCGGGCTTTACGCCCCACGTGGTGCAGGAAGCCATCGAGATTCCCACCCTGCTCTCGCTGGTGGCGGCGGGGGTGGGAGTCTTCTTGCCTATCGAGTTTTTTGCGCGCCTGGCGCTGCCGGGGGTGGTCTACCGCCCGCTCGAAGGCGCCCCGGTGATCGAGATCGTGGCGGTGTGGCGGCGAGCGGCGGCAGGCGAACAGTCCACCCGGCCCACCGTGCAGGCCTTCTTGCAGGTGGCCGAGCGGGTGCTGAGCGGGGAGAACGGCGCGGGCGAGGCGACCCCGCTGCCCGTTCTGCCCACCGAGCCGCCCAGGTGACGCGCCGCATATAAAGAGAACTTTTACTTTAGTGGCCTGACCGCGCTGAATTGAGACATTTTCCCGCTTCGTTATGGTCTTGTGAGAGCTGCGGGGGTTTCCTGCTTTGTCTCAAGCGGCGCCCTGTCCTTTCCGCTTCCGTTGCTGCCTCGGTCCCCTTCGCCCTTCAAAGGAGCTTTCCCATGACCATGCTGAGTAAACCCGAACGCCTGAAGTCCATTCTCCAGAACCTGCGGATTTCGCTGCCCGAACTGCGCGGCGCGATGGTGGCGACCACCGATGGTCTGCCGATTGCCCAAGCGTTCAGCGACAACACCGACGCCAACCGTGTGGCCGCAATGGCCGCAACGGCGCTCGGTCTGGGCAAGCGCATCAACGACACGCTGGGCACGGGAAGCCTGAACGAGATGTCGGTGAGCGGGGTGGACGGTCAGGTGTTCATTTACTCGGTGGGGGCAAAAGGAGTGCTGGCGGTGGTGGCCCCGGCAGGGACGAACCTAGGGCTGCTGCACATGGAAGCCCGTGACGCCGCTCAAGCGGTCGCCAGCGTTCTCTGAGCTGCCAGTACACTCCATTCTTTTCAGCCTCCCCAGCAGTCGGCGCGTCGCCGGAGTTCCTGCCGGGGAGGTTCTTTTGCTGCCGGGGATTTGTCGTTTGGGAGGCGGTCGGTTTGCCCTGACGGCGCTATCCTCGGGGTCATGACAGCCACCACTTTCAAGCTCCCCGCCGTTGGGGAGACGCTGGGCCGCTACCACGTCGAGCGCGTGGAAGCCCTGCCCGAAATGTCCGGTCAGCTCATCTTGCTGCGCCACGAAAACGGCGCCCGGCACGCCCACGTCGCCCGCGAGGACGACAACCTCGCCTTCGGGGTGACTTTTCCCACTGTGCCCACCGACAGCAGTGGCGTGGCGCACATCCTGGAACACACCGTGCTGATGGGCTCGCAGAAGTTCCCGGTGCCCGACCCCTTTTTCTCGATGCTGCCGCGCTCGCTCAACACCTTCATGAACGCGATGACGGCGAGCGACTGGACCACCTACCCGTTCAGCACCCGCAACGTGCAGGACTACTACAACCTGCTCTCGGTGTACCTCGACGCGGCCTTTTTCCCGCTGCTGCGCTACGAGAGCTTCCGGCAAGACGGACACCGCTTCGAGTTCGAGACGCCTGATGATCCGACTTCGACCCTCAAGTTGCAGGGCGTGGTCTACAACGAGATGAAGGGCGCGATGGCCTCGCCCGGCAGCGTGATGTGGCGGGCGTTCGGCAAGGCGCTCTACCCCGACCTCACCTACGCCAACAACTCCGGCGGCTCCCCCGAGGACATCCCCGGCCTGACGTATGAAGACCTGCGGGCCTTCCACGCGGCGCACTACCACCCGTCGAACGCCTACTTTTTCAGCTACGGCAATCAGGATTTGCGCCGGGTGCTGGACACCATCGAAGAACAGGTGATGTCGCACTTCCAGCGGCAAGATCTCGACGTGAGCATTCCCGACCAGACCAATTTCAGCGAGCCGCGCCGCATGGACGTGAGCTACCCCGGCTCCGATACCGAGCGCGGCGGACAGGTGCTGCTCGGCTGGAAGCTGGGCTACGCCAGCGACCCCGACCTCAGCCTGCGCTGGGGCGTGCTGAGCGACGTGCTGCTCGGCAACGCGGCGGCCCCGCTGACCCGGCCCCTCATCGAGTCGGGCCTGGGCTCGGCGCTCGCGGACCTCAGCGGCTACCGCGACGACTTCCGCGAGGCGGCCTTTGCGGTGGGCCTCAAAGGGCTGAGCAGCGGCAAGGCGGCGCAGGTGCAGGAGCTGGTGCTGTCCACCCTGCGGCAGATTGCCGACGAGGGCATCGACCCGGCGCTGATCGAGGCGAGCCTGCACCAGTTCGAGATCAGCCAGAAGGAAGTGAGCAACGCAGGCTACCCCTACGGCCTCGGCGTGATGTTCCGGCTGCTCGGTCCCTGGATGAACGGCGGCGACCCGGTGACCGGCCTGCGCCTGGACGCCGAGCTGAGCAAGTTGCGCGCCGACCTGGAACGCGGCCCGGTGTTCGAGGACCTGATTCGCCACTGGCTGCTGGACAACCCCCACCGCGTGACCCTGGTCGTCACCCCCGACCCCGACCTCGCCGCCCGCAGCGAGCAGGCCGAGCGTGAGCTGGTGGCGCGGCTGAGCAAGGACTTCACCGACGAGGACCGCGCCCGGATCGTCCGCGAGAGCCTCAACCTCAAGAACCTCCAGGCCCAGGAATCCGACCCGAATGTGCTGCCGACCCTGACGCTTGCCGACGTGCCCGCGCGGGTGCCGCGCCCCGAGTACACCACCGAGCACTCGGGCCGGGCGCTGGTGGGACGTGTGCCGCAGCCGACCGGCGGGCTGACCTACCTTGACGTGAAGGTCCGGCTGCCCGAGCTGCCCAGCGACCTGCTGCTGGTGCTTCCGCTCTACGCCTTCGCCGTGACGCGCAGTGGGGCGGCGGGGCAGGACTACGCCGCGCTCGCCCGCCGCATCGAAGCGGTGACGGGTGGCATCGCGGCGGGTGCAAGTGTGGGCAACGGCCCCGACGCGGTGGACGAACTGCGAATTTCGCTGTCGTTCAGCGGGAAGGCGCTCGCCCGCAATGCGGGGGAACTTGTGAGCGTCCTGCGCGACGTAATTGCCGAACCGACCTTCGACCGCGAGCGCCTGCGGCAACTGCTCGAGCAGCGGCTGGCGGGCATGAAGGCCAGTGTGGTAAGCGCGGGCAACGCCTACGCCGAGCGGCTGGCGGGCGCCCAGGTCAGCTCCGGCGCGGCCATCAGCGAGCGTTTCGGCGGCCTCAGTCAGCTCGCGGCCCTCAAGGCGATTGTGGAAGGCGGCGCGGGCCAGCCCGAAGATCTCAATGACCGCCTCGACGCGCTGCTCGCGCAGTTCGGGCGGGTCACGACCCTGATCGCGCAGGGCGAGCCGCTGGTCTGCCTCACCGCTTTGCCGGAGGACGTGGGGCTCGACCTGACGCCCATCACCACCACGTTCCAGGGCGACGCGCCGGTCGGCCATCCACACCCTCAGCTCGCGGCGCGGGTGCCGCAGGCGCGGACCACCGACTCGCCGGTCGCCTTCAACGCGCTTGCCTTTGCCACTGTGCCCTACACCCACCCCGACAGCCCGGCGCTGCTGGTGCTCTCGCGCTTGCTGCGCAGCGAGTACCTGCTCGGCGAAATTCGCGAGAAGGGCGGGGCCTACGGCGCGGCGGCGAGCTTCGATGCCCGCAGCGGCGTCTTTGCCCTGAGCAGCTACCGCGACCCCAACATTGCCCGGACCTATGGGGTGTTCCGCGACGCCCGGCAGTTCCTCGACACCGACCTCGGCGAACGCGAACTCACCGAAGCGATTCTGGGCGCGAGCAAGACTCTCGACCCCCTCACCAGCCCCGATACGGTGGGCCGCCTGCGCTTCTACGGCGATCAGTCGGGCTTTACCCCCGAGGTGCAGGAGGCGTACAAGTCCCGGCTGCTCTCGGTCACGCTGGACGACCTGCGGCGCGTGATGGACACCTACCTGACGCCCGAGCACGCCGCCTACGCGCTGGTCGCGGGCAAGGACCCCAGCGAGGACACCGCCGAGCTGGGCCTGAAGTGGGACGTCCAGGGGATTTGAGGATGGTTGATAGTTGATGGTTCCGGCCTGTCGGCCTGATGGATGATGGAAGAAAGACCGCTGAGGCGAAGGCTTCGGCGGTTCTTCTTTCTATGACGTAATACGGCTTTCATCCGATTCCCGAACATCTGGAAAGGCGCCGGATGCTCGTCCATCTCGTTAAAAACGTATTTTTTCCATGCGCTCCGCGCAAAATTGTGCCCGGACATGTACGGGACTCAATTTGAAACCTTGTGACCTATGCTGGCGCCCATGCTCCGCCCCCCTTTGCTGCCCCTGCTGGCCCTCTCGCTCAGCGGTTGCCAACTGCTGCCCGCTGCGGCCCAGTCTCCCGTGCGGATAGGGCAAGTGTGTGGCGACATCGTGGAATTTTCGCCGCTCGGGAACCTCGGCCACTGCGACCTCGTGGAAGCGCGGGTAACGCTGGCCCGCTCTGCCAATCCCAAGACGGTGAGCGGGGGGCTTTTTAACCTGAAGACCGGGGCGGGCATCGCCCTGCACCTCGGTCATGCCGACGGGCAAAGGGGAGAGGTGTCGCTCTCGCCCGTGCGGGGGCAAGACTGGCAAAAGATATTCGCCTACGACACCGACTACGAACTGCGCGTGACGGCGCTGGACGGGCAGGGGCGCAAGTTGGAGCGGCGGGTCAGGCTCCATACCGAAAAGGCCCCGTACGAGCTGGCGTGGGTGAAAACGGCACTGCCGAAACCGGGCGACAGGGTCGTGACGGCGACCATCACCAACCGCACCCCGGAAGCCATTCAGGCGGGGGCCGTGCGGCTGGATGTGGTGTGTGACCAGTTGCACGGGACGGAGCGGCGGACGGTCTATTTCGGCTCCGATACGCAAAGTTTCGCCGCCAATGAAACGCGTCAGGTGCGTCTGCCCCTGCTCACGCAGCGCGACTTTCAGCCTCAGCCCTGGGCCGACGTTCCCTTTACCGAGTGCCGCAACGAATATGTGGAGGGGTTGCGGGGCCGCCGGGTCATCCCCTCGCGGACGCTGTAAGCGCGTTTAGCCCCGGTGGTAGGGCTCGCCTGCCGAGATGGTGGCGGCGCGGTACAGGGCCTCCACCAGCACCAGCATGGCGAGGTCGTGCGGCAAGGTCAGCTCGCCGAGGCTCCATAGCAACTTAGCCTGCCCCCGCAGCGCGTCGGTGTGGCCGTCCGGCCCGCCGATGGCGAAGGCGAGTTCGCCGTGCCCGCCGAGCGCTTCGGCGTCCAGATATTCACTGAGTTTTTCACTGCTGAACTGCTTGCCGCGCGGGTCAAGCAAAATCAGCGGGCTTTTGCCGGCGGCCTTCAGAATCGCCTCGCTCTCGGCCTGCTGCGTCTTGCCGCTGACCCGGCTGACCTGCACCTTGTGGTAGCGCCGCAGCCGCTTTTCGTACTCGTCCCAGCCGCTGCGGGCGTAGGCGAGCTTGGGTTCTCCGACAGTAATCAGGTGCAGGCGCATGGGGGCAGGGTAGAGGGTGAAGGTCAGTTTCGTTCCACCCGCCGGACCTGCTTGACCAGAGACCGAAGCTGCCGCAGGTGCTCGGGCGACGGCTGCGGGCCGTAACGCAGCGCGTTGAAGGTCCGGGCGATGTCGCGCAGCAGCGGGGCCTGCGCGGGGGAGAGCCCGGCGGCGCGTTCGGCGTAGGCGGTGGGTGTCTCGCCGGGGCCGCGCGGCAGCCGCAGCCGGGCGCCCAGGTCGTGCAGGGCGAGCAGCGCCGGGTCGCTGGGCCGCGCCCGCCGCCGCACGAACGCGAGCGCGGGCAGCAGCGTGAGCGCCGCTACGCCGAACAGAGCCAGCAGGTAGACCGGCGAACCGGGGCCGGAGATGCCCAGCCGCGTCAGCAGGGACCGCTGCTGCTCGCCGTCGTAGCTCACCACCCAGGTGTTCCACTGATTTTGCAGGGCGTCGAGCCGCAGTGTGGCGCGTTCGAGGGCGGTCCGCTCACGCGGCGCGGTGGCGCGGGGCTGCGTCAGGGCGGTGCCCAGGTCGGCCTGCACCCGCGCCGGGGCGACGGCGGCGGTGGGGTCCACCCGTACCCAGCCCTGACCTGCCAGCCACACCTCGGCCCAGGCGTGGGCGTTTTGCTGCCGCACGATGAGGTAGCCGCCGTCGGGGTTGACCTCGCCGCCCTGATAGCCGCCGACAATCCGGGCCGGGACGCCCGCCGCCCGCATCAGGAAGGCGAAGGCGCTCGAATAATGCTCGCAAAAGCCGCGTTTGCTGCCGAACAGGAAGGCGTCGATGCGGTTATCAGCGGGCAGCTTGGGCGGGTTGAGGGTATACGCGAAGTCCCCCTTGCGGAACACGTCCAGCCCGGCCTGCACCCGCTGCTCGGGCGCCAGCGTGCGCCACGACGCGGCGAGGGCGCGCGCCTGTGGGTTGGCGGCGTCCGGCGTGTCCGGCAGCGTCAGGTCTAGGTTGAGCCGGTCCTGGCTTTCTATTCTTCCCAGCAGCGCCGGCTGGCTGTGCCACTCGTAGCGCGTTCGCAGCGAGGCTGGGCGCAGGGTGGCGGCCTGAAAGGCGCTGGTCAGCAGGGCACTCTGGGGCAGCGTGGTGGGCACGTCGAGCGCCAGCAGCCACGGTTTGCCGTTCGGTTCTAGGGTGATGGAATAGTGCCAGACCGGCGCCCCCGGACGCGGCTCGGCGGACGGCGCGGCGAAGCGGCCCCGGACCTGCTGCCAGCCCTGACCGGTGAAGTGTTCGTAGACCGGCCCGCGCCAGTAACGCTCGTCGGGTGGGGGCAGCGGCCCGTCGAAGTCGGCGCGGAAGGCCACCGCGTCGCTCTGCGCGAGGTTGCTGTATTCCCCGGGGCTGATCTGGTCGGCCAGCCCGGTTTTGGCCCCCTGATTGATCGGCAACTGCCACAGCGGGCCATCAGGGCGCGGGAAAAAGATGAACAGCAGCGCCGCCAGCGGCAACGAGAGCAGCAGCAGCCGGGCACTCAATCCCAGCAGCGGGCGCGGCAGGACCGGGCCGGGCGCGGCTTCCGCTGCCGGGTCGCCGGCCCAGCGCGCCGCCGCCGCGAGGAGCAGCACACTGGCGAGGAGGCTATGCAGCGCGGTCAGCGGTCCCTGGTCGTGAAAAAAGTGGGTGCTGGTCACGAACAGGCCCAGCAGGGTGAGCAGCCGGGCGTCGCGCACCGTGCGCGTTTCGGCGGCTTTGAGCGCGAGCAGCGCGGCCAGCAGCGCCGTGCCCCCGTCCTGGCCGAGCAGCGTGCCGTAGGTGGCGTTGAGCCCGAGGGCCGCCACGACCACCAACGCCAGCAGCAGCACGGGGGGCAAAGGCCGCAGCTTGCGCCCCGGCTCGGCTTGCAGGCCCCGGTAGGTCAGCAGCCACAGCACCAGCGCACTCGTCCACAGCGGCCAGCGCAGCAGCCCCGGCAGCAGCGCCACGCCGAGCGCGAGCAGCGAGAATTGCAGCGGCGCGGCGGGCAGCGGCGTGGGGTGCGGTTCGCTGGTTTTGGGTCCGCCCAGCCACGCGGGCAGCGTCAGGAACTCGCTGGATGCCGGCTGCTCGGGCACCTCCGGAAAGGGAGGATGCAGGGCCAGCGCCCGCAGTGCCCGGACCGCGTGCGCGTCCCCACTGCCAACGGGCAAGGCTTGTCCCGGCAGCGTCAGCCGGAAGGGCACACCCGCCGCCCGCGCCGCCGTCACCCAGGCGGCCAGCCGCGAGAGCCGCGCTTCAACTTTGCCTTGAGTCGCCGTCCAGTTCAGGTCCCAGGCCTGCCCCAGCGGCGCGTCGAATTCGCGGGTCACGAGTTGACCGCTGCGCGCCGCGTGTCGCCAGGAAATCAGCCGGGGCGCGTCGCCCGCCACGTAGGGCCGCAACCCGGCGAAATCCTCCTGCCCAGCGGTGCGCCGCCCGTTCTCGCCGGGGCCGCTGGCCGCCAGCGTGGGAGGCGCGGGGGCGTCGGCTTCCGGCGCGGGGGTGACAGCGACTTCGGCCTCGACTTGCACGGGCACGGCGGCCTGCCACAGCCCGAAAGCGTCGTGTGCGACGAGCCTCACGTCACTCAGCCGCAGGGGGCCGCGCACCGGGTCCGGCACCTTCAGCGCGGCGGTCTGCGTGTCGCCGGCCCCGAGGGAAAGAGAGGCGGTCAGCGGCACCCGGCGCCCGTTCTGCTCGGCCCAGGCCCGCAGCGTGACTGGACTCGCCGCGCCCGCTTGCCGCACCTGCGCGGAAAACGCCATCTCGTGCCCGGCCACCGCCTCCACGGGCGCCTGCACGCTCAGGCTGAGGGTGCGCGCTGCCCGCCGCGCCTGCGCCGCCGTGACGATCCACACGCCGCTCAGCAGGAAGGTCAGGCCGTAGCCCAGGCTCAGCGCGTAGTTGATGCAGCCGATGAGGGTGAGCAGCACCAGCCCCAGAAACGCCCAGCCGAAGCGGGTCGGCCACAGCGGGAGCTTTGAGGACGTGAGATTTAGAGACATGAGCTTTAAGGACACAGCGCTCGCCTCACGGAATGGGCGTCTCGTCCAGCAGGCGCCGAATCACGTCGCCGGGCCGCGCCGCCGGGTCGCGCAGGACCAGTCGGTGCGAGGCGAGCGCGGGAAAGACCGCCTGCACGTCCTCGGGCAGCACCATGTCGCGCCCGGCGAGGTACGCCCAGGCCCGCGCCGCCGCGAGCAGCGCCAGCAGCGCGCGCGGGCTCAGGCCGCTGGCGATGGCCGGCTGCTCACGGGTCGCGCGGGCGAGCAGTTGCAGGTAGTCGAGCAGCGCGGGGGCGGCGTGCACGGCGTCCACCTCGGCCTGTGCCCGCAGCAGCAACGGCGCGTCCAGCACGGCGGGTAGCTCGCGCACGCTCTGGCCGCGCCCGCCCGTTTCCAGCAGTGTGCGCTCGGCGCGGGCGTCGGGATAACCGAGGGTGACGGTCATCAAAAAGCGGTCGAGTTGCGCTTCCGGCAGCGGCGAGGTGCCCACGAACGCCGCCGGGTTCTGGGTCGCAATCACGAAAAAGGGGTCGGGCAGCGGCCTCGTCACGCCGCCTTCGGACACCTGCCGCTCCTCCATCGCTTCGAGCAGGGCGCCCTGGGTGCGCGGGGTCGCGCGGTTGATTTCGTCGGCGAGCAGCAGCTCGGAAAAAATCGGCCCCGGCTGATAGCGAAAGGTGCTGCTCGCGGCGTCCCAGATGCTCACGCCCAGCAGGTCGGCGGGCAGCAGGTCGGACGTGAACTGCACCCGCCTGAACCCCAGCCCCAGCGTGCGGGCGAGCGCCTGCGCCAGCGTCGTCTTGCCCACGCCGGGCTGGTCCTCGATGAGCAGGTGCCCCCGCGCCAGCAGGCAGGCCACCGCGAGGCGCAGTTGGGTGGGCTTGCCAAGAATCACCTGGTCGAGTTGCTCCAGTGCCCGGTGCATCACCTGACTGGCCGCGCTGCCGTTTGGCGAGGAAACAGAAAACGTCGTGGGAGCGGTCGCCATGCCCTCAGCCTACGGGCGCCGCTCTGACAGAACTGGGACGTAGTGCCGAAAAAATGGGCCAGGAAGACCGGGGAAACAGGGCCGCGCGCTGGGCCGCTGGCAGGAGCTGTCATCCCTCCATCAGCCGCTGCGGGTAAGCTGCTGGCATGTCCCCTCGTGCGTTGCCGGGCCTCGTGGCCTGCCTGTTTGCCGGTTCCCTCTCTGCCGCCTGCGCCCAGTCCGGCGACCGCCCACTGTTCGTGCAGCCGCCCCAGATGCAGGGGGCCCCGGCCACGCCCGCCGCCAGCACGCCCATGTGGACGCCGCCCGCGCAGGCCGCCCCGGCTCAGCCCGCGCCCGTGCGTCCCGCTGCGGCAGCACCCGTCCGGCCCCTCCCTGCCCAGGCCGCGCCGGTCTCACCCGCGTCTGTTCCCCTTACGCCAGGGGTGCGCCCAGGGGCGAGCAGTCGCCCCGGCGTAACGCCGCGCGCGCTTCCCGCGTCGGGCCCGCGCCCGGCAGCGACGGCGACCCAGGCCCAGACCGCCGCGCCGCTCAAACTCCAGTTGATGCCCGTGTGGACTGGGCAGTTCATGGTGCGCCCGCGCGAGCTTGCGCCGTTCAATCCGTTGGGGCTGCCACAAGGCGCCGTGTCCCTCCGCTGAGCGTGTTCTAGGGTTGACGTTCAGACAGGCTGCCCCACCCCGCTAGCCTGCCCCCATGACCTCTCCTTTCCGCCTCTCCGCCCGCGCCCAGAGCCTCAAGCCGTCTGCGACAGTGGCGGTCACGTCCCGCGCCCTGGAACTCCAGCGTCAGGGCCTGGACGTGATTTCCATGAGCGTGGGCGAGCCGGATTTCGACACGCCGCCACATGTCAAGGCCGCCGGCATCGCCGCCATCGAGGAAGGCAAGACCAAATACACCCCGGTCAGCGGCATTCCCGAACTGCGCGAGGCCATCAGCGCCAAGTTTCGGCGCGAAAACGGCCTGGACTACGCGCCGAACGCCGTGACGGTAACGAGCGGCGGTAAACAGGCGCTGTTCAACGCCTTTTTCGCGTTGCTGAACCCCGGCGACGAGGTGCTGATTCCCGCGCCCCACTGGGTCAGCTACCCCGAAATGGTCGCGCTGACCGGCGCGGTGCCGGTAACCGTACCCACTACGCCGCAGCAGGGCTTTCAACTCGACCCGGACGCCCTCGCCGCCGCCATCACGCCGCGCACCCGCATGGTGATTCTCAACAGCCCCGGCAACCCGACGGGCGCGGTGTTTCCGCCGGAAACCTTGCGGGCGGTGGCCGACCTCGCCACGCAGCACGGCTTGATGATCGTCACCGACGAAATCTACGAGCACCTCGTCTACGACGCCGAGCAGGTCAGCATCGGCACCTACGCGCCGGAGCACACCCTGACCATCAATGGCGCGAGCAAAGCGTATGCCATGACCGGCTGGCGCATCGGCTACGCGGGCGGGCCGCGCGAGGTGATTGCCGCCATGAACGCGCTGCAATCGCAAAGCACCAGCAACGCCAGCAGCGTCAGCCAGTACGCCGCCCTCGCCGCGCTGGAACAGCACGAGGAAACCATGCGCTTCATCGACAGGGCCCGCACCGCCTACCGCGAACGGCGCGACCGCATCGTGGCGGGCCTCAACGCGCTGGGGTTGCCCACGCCCACGCCGCAAGGGGCCTTTTACGTGATGGCCGACACCCGCGCCATTCACACCGACGAACTCGAAGCCGCCCGCATCATTCTGGATGAGGCGCAGGTCGCCGTCGTGCCCGGCACCGATTTCGCCGCGCCGGGACAGGTGCGCCTGAGCTACGCGACCAGCATGGACAACATCGAGGAAGTGCTGCGGCGGCTGGAAGGGGTCGTGCGGCGCTAAACTTAAGGGATGAGTCCACGATTTCAGCGGTATGCGTGGCGTTCCCTGCCGGTGCTGGGGCTGCTGCTGGCCCTCGTGCTGGTGCTGAACTGGCTGGGCGAGGCCACCAAGACTGAGTGGCTGCACGTGGATTTCGGGCTGGCGCTGACCATCTTCGCCATCAATTTTGCCCTCCGCTGGTGGACCCGCACCGACCCTGGACGGCGCGAATGAAGCTGCTCGCCCTGTCCGGCAGCCTGCGCGCCGACTCAGTGAATACCGCGCTGCTGCGGGCGCTGGCAGAGGCGGCTCCGGCAGGGGTGGAGGTCTGTTTTTTTGATGGCCTACGCGACCTCCCGCTCTTCAACCCCGACGCTGAGGAGAGGGAAAACGCGGCGGTAACAGCCTGGCGAGCGGCGCTGCGCGGGGCCGATGCAGTCGTCATCAGTTCCCCCGAGTACGCCCACGGCATCCCCGGCGCGTTCAAGAATGCCCTCGACTGGGTGGTGGGCAGCGCCGAGTTCGACGGCAAGCCGACGCTGCTGCTCTGTGCCTCGGCTCGTCCGCAACACGCGCCTGCGCAGCTCGCCGAGGTGCTGCGGACGATGGGCGCGCGGGTGCAGGGGCCGCACCTGCTCGACCTCCCCGGCAACGTCGCGGCGGCGCAGTCGGCCCTGCGAACCCCGGCGCAGCAGGCTGAAGCCCGTGAGCTGCTGGCGGCGCTCTTGCCCTGAGCGGGGAACTTTTGCCCGCTGCCGGGCGTATTCCGTCCCGAGATGACCAACATGCAGCTGGGCAACGAAGGCACCTACTCCCTGCGCGATTTCCTGGCCCAGACTGCCGAGCGCGACAACCCCGGCGAGGTCTTTGAGCTGGAATCGAGCAAGATGCTGGAGGTCAGGGTCAATGGCCGCATCTGGAGCAAGCTCGGCGCGATGGTGGCGTACAAGGGCCAGCTCTCGTTCAAGCGCGAGGGCACGCTCGAAGGCGGGCTGATGAAGGCCTTCAAGCGGGCGGTGAGCCAGGAAATGTCGCCGCTCGCCAAAATCGAGGGCCGGGGCGTGGCGTACCTGGCCGACCAGGGCAAGGAAATCCAGATTCTGCGGCTCGCGGGCGAGAGCCTGAACGTCAACGGCAACGACCTGCTCGCCTTCGAAGACAGCGTGCAGTACGACATCACCATGCAGCGCCGGGTGGCGGGCATGGCGGCGGGCGGGCTGTTCAGCGTGCGGGTGCAGGGGCACGGCATGGTCGCCGTCCTCAGCCACGGCAAACCGCTGACCCTGCGTGTGACCCCGCACGAGCCGATTTACACTGACCCCAACGCCACCATCGCCTGGAGCGGCAACTTGCAGCCGCAACTCGTGATGGACACCAGCCTGCGCTCCATCTTCGGGCGCGGCGGCGGCGAAAGCTACCAGATGGTCTTTCAGGGCGACGGCTTCGTGGTCGTGCAGCCCTACGAGGAATTTGGCGCCGGGATGCTCGGTGGCGAGAGCGGAGGCGGCCTCGGACGGACGATGGGCGACCTTTTCGACTGAGTAGCAAGAAGGGGGGAGGCCAGGGCAACCGCTCCGGCCTCTTTTCCTTTTGCCGTCTCCAGCCCACGCAGGACCGCCGCCCGGACTCACGCTGCTACACTCCCAGACGATGAGTCTGGTGGTTATGGCAACAGGGGGGACGGGTGGTCACATTTACCCCGCCGTCGCCACCGCGAAAGAACTCCGGGGGCGTGGGTACGAAGTCGCGCTGATGGGGCAAAAGGGCGGCATGGAAGAAGGCATCGCCGAGCGTGAGGGCCTGACGTTTTACGGTGTGGACGCGGGCAAGCTCGCCCGCAGCGGTCAGGGCCGCCCCGACCCCCGGCAACTCTTGAAGGCAGGGCAGGGCCTCGCGCAGGCGCGGCGCACCCTGGCGGGCCTGAACCCGGCGGCGGTCGTCGGTTACGGCGGCTTCGCCAGCTTGCCCGGCGTCCTCGCGGCGCAGAGCCTCGGGATTCCCACCATCCTGCACGAGCAAAATGCCCGGCTCGGCCTCACGCAGCGCCTCGCCGTGCGCCGCGCCCGCGCTGTGGGCACCGCCTACGACAAGGTGATCGGCCTCGACCCGCGCAAGGCCACCCTGGTCGGGATGCCGGTGCGCGAGGAACGGATGCCCCGCGCCGAAGCCCTGGCCGCACTCGGCCTGCGCGACGGGCCGATCACGATCATGGTGATGGGCGGCTCGCAGGGGTCGCTCTACCTCAACCAGCAGGTGCCGGGTATTCTCTGGCGGCTCTTTGGCAAGGTCGGCAAACTGCGCGGCAAGGGCGACAGCGTGCCGCCTATCGACCTCGACCTGCGCGGCCCGCACCTTATCGAAAACGCGCGCAGCCGTGAGGTGCAGGTGCTGCACGCCACCGGCCCCCGCTGGCTGGCAGAGGTGCAGCCCAAAGTCGAAAACCTGCCCTGGTACCACGTTACCGGCTACGTGGACGCGGTGGCGGCGTGGTCAGTCGCCGACCTCGGCATCACCCGCGCCGGCACCGGCACGCTCGCCGAGGCCGCCTTTCACGGCGTGCCGCTCGTCATGGTGCCGCTGCCCGAATCCGCCGAGAACCACCAGTACCACAACGCCGTCGCCGTGGAGCAGGCCGGGGCGGGCCGGGTCGTGGAGCAGAAGGTCTTGCCCGAGACCCTGGAAAAGGTGGTGTTAGAGTGTGCCGCACCGGGCAAGCGCGCGGCCATGCGTGACGCTGCCCAGAAACGCGCCCGTCCCGGCGCCGCCGCCCGCTTCGCCGACCTGATCGAAGTCCAGCTTCGCCGCGCGCCTTCCCCGACTGCCCATGCCCCAACTGCCCATGACTGACTCTGCCCCCCTTCCCACACCGGCCCCCTCCTCGCCTGCTCAACCCTCTGCTCAGCCTTCGCTGCACTACCACTTGCTCGGCATCGGCGGCATCGGCATGAGCGCCTTTGCCCGGCTGCTCGCGACGCGGGGTCACCGGGTCAGCGGCTGCGACCAGAACCTCGGCGCCCAGACGGCGGGCCTGGAGGCGCAGGGCATTCCCGTTGCGGCAGGCCACGCCGCCGCCCATGTCACCGAGGAGCCGTTTGGCAAAATTGACGTGCTGGTGGCGTCCGAAGCCGTGCCCAAGTCGCACCCCGAACTCGCGGCGGCGCGGGCGGCGGGCGTGGAAGTGCGCCCGCGCATGGCTCTGCTCGGCGAACTGCTCGCGGCGGGCCCGAGCGTGGGCGTGATCGGCACCCACGGCAAGACGACCACCACCAGCATGATCGCGGTGGCGATGTACGGCGCGGGGCTCGATCCCTCGGCGTTCGTCGGCGGCAACGTGCCCGAGTTCGGCGGCAACGCCCGCACCGGCACTGGCCCTTTCGTCGCCGAGGTGGACGAGTCCGACCGGGGCTTTGCGCTGCTCGGCTGCGAAACGGCCGTGTTCACCAACGCCGAGGACGACCACGTGGGCGGCGAACTGGCGACCTACTGGTCCACGGTGGAGGAGCAGCATGCTGGCTTCGCCCGCTTCGTGGCGCAGTCGGGCCGGGTGTTGTTCTGTGCCGACTGGCCGGGCCTGGACACGCTGTGCAGCGGCGCGCGGGAGCAGCTCACCTACGGGCAGAGCGCGGGCGCCGATTACCGCGCCGTGAACGTGCGCCCCGACGAAAGCGGGACGACCTTCGATGTGGAGTTCCGGGGCGAGCGGCTGGGCGAGGCCCGCGTCAGTCTGCCCGGCACCCACAACGTGCTCAACGGGCTGGCGGCGCTCGCAGTCACGCACCTCTACGGTGGCGACTTTGACCGCGCCGCCCGCGCCCTGGCCGACTTTCATGGGCCGGGCCGCCGCTGGGAAATCAAGGGCGAGCGCGGCGGCGCTCTGGTGGTGGACGACTACGCTCACAACGCCACCAAAGTCGCCTCGGCAGTGCAGGCGGCGCGGCAGACCGGGCGCCGGGTCCGCGTGGTCTTTCAGCCCCACCGCTACCTCCGCACGCAGCAGAGCTGGCCGCGCCTTGCCGACGCGCTGATGGACGCCGATGAGGTGCTGGTGCTCGACATCGCCGCCGCTTCCGAAACCCCGATTGAAGGCGTGCACGCCACCCTCATCACCGACCGCATGACGCAGGGCGGTCACCCGAATGTGCATTACTGCCCCGACCGTGCCGCCGTCGTGCGCGACCTGCGCGAGTCGGCGCAGCCCGGCGACATCATCGTCACGATGGGCGCGGGCGACGTGTACCGCATCGCCGAAGAAGTGGTGGGGGGCAGCGCGTGAGCCGCAGTGGGGCGCGGGTGGAGCGCGTTCCCCTCGCCCGTTACACGACGCTGGGCGTGGGCGGCGAGTCCGAGATGTGGTTCGTCGAAACCCACGAGCAGCTCGCCGAGGCCATGAGCGCGCCTTACCGCATCCTCGGCGGCGGCAGCAACCTCGTCGTCTCCGATTCGGGCGTGCCCGAGCGCGTCCTGCGCCTCAGCGGCCCGCTCGCCGAGCGCGACCTGACGCCCGACCCCGAACTGTCCACGCCTGACCTCATCGTGACCGGCTGGGTGGGCGGCGGCGTGCCCCTCCCCGGCCTGATTCGCGCCTTGCAAAAGCTCGGCTGGAGCGGGCTCGAAGGCACGGTGGGCATTCCCGGTCAGGTGGGCGGCTCGGTGTGGATGAACGCGGGCACCCGCTTCGGCGAGATGTTCGACGGCCTGCACACCATCGAAATCGTGACGCCGGACGGCGTGCGGCAGGTCACGCCCGATGACCTGAAGTGGGGTTACCGCCAGAGCGGCATTCCGCGCGGCCACGTCGTGTCGCGGGTGCGCCTCAAGCTGCGGCCCTCCACCCCGGAAGCCGTGCTGGCGAAGATGGAGCACGCCGACCAGGCCCGCAAAGGCCAGCCCAAGAACAAGACGCCCGGCTGCGCCTTCAAGAACCCCGGCGGCGTGAGCGCGGGCAAACTGATCGACGAGGCGGGACTCAAGGGTACCCAGGTCGGCAACGCCCGCATCGCGCCCGAGCACGGCAACTTCATCGTGAACCTCGGCGGGGCGACGGCGGCGGACGTGCACGCGCTGCTGGCCCTCATCCGTGAGCGGGTGGGCGTGCCGCTCGAACTCGAATACGAGCTGTGGCCTGAGCAGTTGGGCGGGTAATGCCCCAGCAAAGATCCCAGGCAAAGACACGGCCAAAGGGAGGCGCCCGGACAGGTGCCCTCCCTTTTCGCTGTTCCCTGCGGCACAATGACGGCGTGAACCGACCGATGAGGGGCCGCCCGTGAAAGACGACCCGCGCCCCGCCCCGCCGCCCGCCGACCCCCGGACTCCGCGCCCCCCGCGCCTGGACTTCGACCTCAACGACTTTTCCGCGCCGCAACCGCAACCGGCGGAGTGTGAGCCCCAGCGGCCCCCCCCACTGCAGCCTGAGCTGCGAGCGGAGGGCGCGCCGACGCCTGCCCCCACTCCGGCGCCCCGGCCCCGGCGTTCGCCCGCTCGGCCCCGCCGCGCCCACAAACCGGGGTGGTGGGTGCTGGGTGCAGCAGTCCTCGCCGGGCTGCTGTACCTCAGCTGGGCGCAGGTGCCGGTGCGGCAGGTGGTGGTGAGCGGCAATACCCACCTCGCGGCGGACGAGGTGCGGCGCCTCGCAGGATTGCCAGCAGGCGAGTCGCCGTTCGGCTGGCTGTACTACGGGCGCTGGAAGGCCAAGGGGCTGCTCACCTCGCCCTGGATCGCTTCGGCAGAGGTCACCCGGCAGTTTCCCGACACGGTCCGCATTCAGGTGAACGAACGTCAGCCGCTCGCTCGCTGGCGCCGCACCGGGCAGCCGGAGCTGCTGCTCGCCGAGGACGGCACCGCGTTGCCGATCCGTCCCGGAGTGACTGCGGGGAATCTAGCTATGCTGCCGGTCATCAGCGGCTGGGGTCCTGAACGACTGTCCGAGGCCCTGCGGCTGACCCGCGCCCTGTCGCGCTACACTGTGCAATCGGTGACGTATACCCCGTCGGGCCTGAGTGCACAGACTGCCTCTGGGACGGCGTGGGGCGGCGACCTGGAAACCTTCGTCAAGTATGCTGGGAGTATCGGCATGTACCCAAATAAGCAAATCCATATCTACCCCTGGGGGGTGAGCGTCCAGGAATGAGAGAAAACAGCATCATCGTGGGCCTGGACATCGGCACCACCAAGATCACCACCGTGATCGGCGAGGTCGCGCCCGACGGGACCATCGACATCATCGGTGAAGGCAGCGTGCCCAGCGAGGGCATGAAGCGCGGCAGCGTGATCAATCTGGAACGGGCCACCCAGGCGATCAAACAGTCACTTCACGCCGCCGAGCGCGTCAGCGGCGTGCGGGCGTGGAACGTCTTTGTCAGCGTGGGCGGCAACCACACCAAGGCCATGACCAGCCACGGCCTCGCCGCCATTCGCCGCCAGCAGGAAATCAGCCCACCCGACGTGGAGCGCGCCATCGAGAACGCCCGCGCCGTGCCGCTCGACCCCAGCCTCGAAATCCTGCACACCATTCCGCAGGAATACGTGGTGGACGGTCAGGAAGGCATCAAAAACCCGGTCGGAATGCACGGCGTGCGCCTCGAAGTGGACGTGCATATCGTGGCGGGCTCGGCGGGGCCGCTGCTCAACCTGCGCCGCTGCGTGCAGGAAGCGGGGCTCCAGATCGAGGGCTTCGTGCTGCACTCGCTCGCCTCGGGGCTCGCGACCCTCGACCACAGCGAGCAGAACCAGACCACCGTGGTCGTGGACATGGGCGGCGGCACCACCGACATCGGGGTGTTCAAGCGCGGCAACCTCGCTCACTCGGCGAGCATTCCCATCGGCGGCGACCACGTGACCGCCGACCTCGCGCAGATCCTCAAGATTCCCATGGAGGAAGCCGAGAAGGTCAAGCGGCACTACGGCGCGGCCATTCCCGAACTCGCCGATCAGGAACTGACGCTCGAAATCACCACGGCGTCGGGTGCCACCCACGCCATCAGCGCCTACGAACTCTCGCGGGTCATCCGCCCGCGCGTAAGCGAGATCTACGGCCTGATTCGAGACGAAATTGATCAGGCGCTCGGCCCGGTCGAACTCGTCGCGCAGTCGGTGGTGCTGACCGGCGGCGGCGCCCAGCTTCCCGGCGCGGTGGACCTCGCCCGCGAGCGTTTCCGGCTCCCCACCCGCCTCGGGCGNCCCCGCGGCATTCACGGCCTGAGCGACATCGTGGGCGACCCGGCGCACGCCTGTAGCGTGGGCATGGTGCTCTACGGCATCACCCAGGACGGGCGGGTGCCGAGCGGTCTCGACGACGGCGGCGACCCTGCCGGTTATACCGAGTACGCGGGCCGCCACGACCAGGGCTACCCGCAGGGCGGCTACCCGGCGCCGGGCTACCTCACCGCGCCGACCGGCGGAACCCACGTCGCGCCGCAGGGCACCCCCGGCTCGTACCCGGGGCCCGGCTACGTGGTGTCGGGGGGCCAATCCCAGGGCCAGCCGTATCCGCCCATGCCGAACACGGGCAGCCACAGCGCAGGCGTCCCCAGCATGAGCGGGCCGGTCATCGGCGGCCAGGTGGTCGGCGTGGACCCGCACGCCCAGGTGCTGGTGGACGGTCAGCCGCAACGGCCCCCGAGTGGCCCCAAAGTCAGTTTGATGGACCGGGTCAGGTCCCTGTTCCGCGACTGGTTCTGAGCCGTTTTTTACCCTACTGAGACCACCCCCGCAGGCGACCCCACAGGGCGGGCGGGCGAAGACCAAAAGACTAAGGAGAACACCATGCAAGCAGCCAGAATTCGCGTCATCGGCTTGGGCGGGGCGGGCAACAACGCCGTCAACCGCATGATCGAATCGGGACTCGAGGGCGTCGAGTTCATCGCCGGCAACACCGACGCGCAGGTGCTCGCCAAGAGCCACGCCGAAGTGCGCATTCAGCTCGGCGACCGCCTGACGCGCGGCCTCGGCGCGGGCGCAGACCCCAAGGTGGGCGAAGAAGCCGCCGTCGAAGACCGCGACCGCATCAAGGAATATCTCGACGATACCGACATGCTCTTCATCACGGCGGGCATGGGCGGCGGCACCGGCACCGGCTCGGCGCCCGTCGTGGCCGAAATTGCCCGCGAAATGGGCATCCTGACGGTTGCTATCGTGACCCGCCCCTTCAAGTTCGAAGGCCCCAAGCGCATGCGCGTGGCCGAAGAAGGCATGAGCAAGCTCGCCGACCGGGTGGACGGCATGATCGTGGTGAACAACGAAAAGCTGCTCACCGCCGTGGACAAGAAGGTGTCGTTCCGCGAAGCCTTCCTGATCGCGGACCGGGTGCTGTACTACGGCGTCAAGGGCATCAGCGACGTGATCAACGTCGAGGGGATGATCAACCTCGACTTCGCCGACGTGCGCAACCTGCTCGCCAACTCCGGCACCGTCCTGATGGGCATCGGCGCGGGGCGCGGCGACAAGATGGCCGAGGAAGCTGCCATGAGCGCCATTCACTCGCCGCTGCTCGAACGCGGCATTGAGGGCGCGCGCCGCATCCTGGTCAACGTGACCGGCGGCTACGACCTGTCCATGACCGATGCCAACGAGATCGTCGAGAAGATTCGCGAGGCCACCGGCTTCGATGACCCCGACATCCTCTTCGGCATTACCCCCGACGAGGCGGCGGGCGACGAAGTGCGCGTGACCGTCATCGCCACCGGCTTCGGCGACAACACCTACGCGGCTCCGCTGGGCGGCGTGGTCAGCAGCGGACGCGGCGGCTACGACCAGGGCGGCTACGGCAGCGGTCTGGTGCGCCCGGTGCGCGGCGGGCAGGGCGGTCTGGGTGGCGGCAGCAGCTACGACCCCAAGGACTACGACATCCCCGCTTTCCTGCGCAACGTCGGCGGACAGTAACAGTCAGATCTGTAAAAAGTCAGCAGTTGAGCAAGCCGGGGCCACAGCGTCCCGGTTTTTTCATCGCCAGGAAGACAGGCGCACCAGCAGTGCCCGGTGGTCGCTCAGGCGGTCCGGCAGGGCGCGGGCCTCGTCCACCTGGAGGCCGCTTTCCCACACATAGTCGATGCGCGAGTGACCGAGCTGTGCGGCGTGCGTAAAGCCGAAGCCTGACCCAGCTACAGCAAAAGCGTCTTGCAAGCCCAATACTCGCAAGCGGGCCGCGAGTTCGCCGCGTGGGGGCGCATTGAAGTCACCGACGAACAGCGCCGGGCCGGGGCGCCGCAGTTGTCCGGCCACCAGGGAAAGGAAATCCCGCTTCACTTGCAGGCGTCGGCTGACCCGCTGCGGCAGCGTGCGCCCCAGCCGGGTATCGCTGCGGCTCGGCAGCAGGCCGTTGGTGGTGAGGTGGACGTTGTAGATGTTCAGGACTTGCCCGTCCCACCTCACCCGCATCCACAGCAGGGCATGCGGCGAGTGGGGAAACGTGACCGGCCCCGCTTCCAGTAGGGGCAAACGCGAAAACGACAGCAACTCGTCGTGCTGCGCGAAGTGCCAGCCGGGGAGCGCCCGGCGCAGCGCCGCCGCGTAGGTCACCGTGTCGCGTTGCCGGGTCAGGCCTTCCTGAATCAGCAGCAGGTCGGCGCCTTCCCGCCGGGCGAGCGCGGCCACCTGCGCGGCGGGCGCCGAAGCGAAATCGGCGTTCAGGCTGAGGATTGTCAGTGGGCGGGCGTCGCTGGTCTGCACCGGGTGCCAGGTCCAGCCCGCCTGCCCCAGCAACGCAGCGAGCGCGAGCAGCGACAGGTTCAGCTCCCAGTTCTTATGGCGCCGGGCGGCCTGCACCGCCCACCACAGCGGCAGCGGCGCCCACACCTGCGGCGGCAGCAGGTCGAGGACGGACACCCACCACCAGGTCTCCGAGCGGGCGCGGACCAGGGCGCCCCAGCTGAGGGTCAGCAGCGTCAAGCCCAGCGGCCAGAGCAGGGAACGCCAGCGCGGCGCGGAAGACATGTCGCCAGGATAGAGAGCGGCGCGGCTCCGGGCGTCCGTCCAAAGGTGGACTCACTTCGTCAGACCTCTCTCGCTCTCTCCCCTCGCCAGCCTCTACCTTGAGGAGCAGATGAACTTCTCCACTTCCTTCTGGCAGGGCTTCCGGGCGCTGGTGCCGCTGTGGCTGGGCACGGTGCCCTTTGCGCTGGCCTACGCCGTGACGGCCCGGGCGGCGGGTCTGAGCGTGGGGGACACCTGCCTGATGAGCCTGACCACCTTCGCCGGGGCCTCGCAGTTCGCGGCGGCGGGGCTGTTCGGCGCCCACGCGGGCGGGCTGAGCATCGTCCTGACCACCTTTTTGCTCAACGCCCGGCATCTGCTCTACGGCCTGAGCCTGGCGCGGGAGCTGCGGCTGACCCTGCCCCAGCGCGTGGTTGCCGCGCAGTTTCTGACCGATGAGGCGTATGGCGTGGCGGTGGTCAGCGGCGCCCGGTTGCCCGGCGGCCTGACCTTCGCCTTTCTGCTCGGCGCCGAACTCAGCCTGTACCTGTCGTGGAATGTCAGCACCCTGCTCGGCGCCCTTGCCGGGTCGGTGCTGCCCCCGCCCGAGCAGCTCGGGGTGGGCGTGGTCTTTCCGCTCGCTTTCCTCGGGCTGCTGGTGCCGCTGGTCGTGGACCGCCTCAGCCTGCTGGTGGCGCTGGCCGCTGGCCTGGGCGGGTGGGCGCTCTCGCGGGTGCTGCCGGGCGGGCTGGTCATCCTGCTCGCCGGGGTCGGCGGGGCGCTGCTGGGGGCGGCCCTGCTCACGCGGCGGGAACAGCGGGCGGGAGTGCGGGCATGAGCGTTCTCGCCGTGCTCTTGCTGATGTGGGCGGTCACCTATCCCATGCGTTTCCTTGGGCTGTCGCTCGGCGGCGTACGGCTGCCGCCCTTCTGGCTCAATTTCCTGAAGTTTGTGCCGGTCAGCGTCTTCGCCGCGCTGGTCGTGCCGGACGTGCTCGGCAGCCCGGAATGGACCTGGCGCCTGCCCGCCGCCCTGGTCGCGGGCCTGCTCATCTGGCGCACGAAGAACCTCGGCGCCGGCATCATCGCGGGCTTCGCGGCGTACTGGCTGGCGCGGGTGGCGGGGTTGTAGCACTGCAAAGCTGCGCTTCCAACTCGGGAGGCGCAGCCCATGTCCTGCTCGTGGAATTAAATGCTCAACATCTTGGCGCAGCGGTAAAGGTCGCGGCTCACGTCCTTGCGCTTTTCCCAGGTTTCGTGCAGCGGCGTGTAGGCGATGCCCCCGCCGATGCGCCCCACCATCACGCCCTTTTTGCCGTCCATCAGGGCGTAGACGGCGGCTTCGCCCAGTCGGCTCGCCAGGATGCGGTCCGAGCTGACCGGGGTGCCGCCACGCTGGATGTGCCCCAGGATGCTGACGCGGGTTTCCAGGCCGGTGCCGGCGTGAATGGCCTGCGCGACCGCCTCGGCGCCGCCGTCATAGCCCTCGGCCACGATGATGATGCTGCCCCGCTTGCCCTTGGCAATGCTGTCCTTGACGATGTTCACCACGTCGCCGATGGGTTTTTTGTCTTCGGGAATAAAGACTTCCTCGGCGCCGCCCGCCACCGCCACGTCGAGCGCGATGTGCCCGGCGTGGCGGCCCATCACCTCGATGACGAAGATGCGCTCGTGGCTCGCGCCCGTGTCGCGTAGCTTGTCCACCGCTTCGAGCGCCGTTTCCACTGCCGTGAAGTACCCGATGGTGTGGTCAGTGCCGTACAGGTCGTTGTCGATGGTGCCCGGCACGCCGATGACCGGGATGCCGTGTTCCTCTTGCAAAAAGTACCCGCCGTGAAAGGAGCCGTCGCCGCCGATGACCACCAAGCCGTCCACGCCCCACTCGCGCAGCACCGCCGCCCCTTTGGCCCGGCCTTCCGGCGAGCGCCAGGTGTGGCTGCGGGCGGTGAGCAGAATGGTGCCGCCGCGCTGAATGGTGTTCGCCACGTCGCGCGGGCCCAGAAGCTGCACTTCGCCCCGGTGCAGGCCGGAAAAGCCCCGGCGCACGCCGACGACTTCGATGCCCTGCTGGGCACCCGTGCGGACCACGGCGCGAATGGCGGCGTTCATGCCGGGCGCGTCGCCGCCGCTCGTCAGGACGGCCACGCGCTTGATGCCGGCGGGGTTGGGGTAGGCCATGTCAGGTTGGGTCATGAGGGGTCCTCGCCTGACATGGTAGCTGCGTCTGGTAGGGGGGTCGGGGAGGCGACCGGCCCGCCCGCTTGCAGCGCCAGGGCGTAAGCCTCGTTCTTGCGCATTCCCGCCGCCATCAGCCGGGCACGCAGGTCACGCACGCTCAGGCCCTCGGCGGCGAGCTGCGCGGCCAGAGCGGAGAAATCGGGCGCTCCCGCTTGGGCTTCCTCGTCACTGCGGCCTCCCACCACCACTACGATTTCGCCGCGTACACCCTCGGCAAAATGGGGCGCCAGCTCGCTCAGCGGGCCGCGCCGCGTTTCCTCGAAGCGCTTGGAGAGTTCGCGGGTCACGCTCGCCGGGCGCCCCTCGCCGCAACTCGCCGCGAGGTCGAGCAGCGTGGCGTGCAGGCGGTGCGGGCTCTCGTACAGGATGGTCGTCTCCGCCCGCGCCGCGAGGGCCGCGAGCCGTTCCTTGCGCTCACGTCCACTGCGGGGCAAAAAGCCTTCGAAGGTAAAGCGAGCGGTGGGCAGCCCCGAGAGCACCAGCGCGGGCACGAAGGCCGTCGCGCCGGGCAGCACCTCCACCGGAATGTCCTGAGCCACGGCAGCCTGCACCAGTTCGGCGCCGGGGTCGCTGATGCCGGGCGTGCCCGCGTCGGATACGTAGGCGAGCCGGGGATACTTTTCCAGCACCTGCGCGGCGCGGTGCATGGTGTGGGCGTCCAGACGTACCAGCGGGCGGCGAATATCGAGGTGCGAGAGCAGCGCCCCGGTGCGGCGGGTGTCCTCGCACGCCACCGCGTCGGCCCCGCGCAGCACCTCCAGCGCCCGCAGCGTCAGGTCGCCGAGGTTGCCGACGGGGGTGGGGACCAACCAGACGCGGCTGCCATCCGTACTCTCCAGCGTGCCAGCGGTGTCCCAGTCGAACTCGGCCTCAGCGTCGGCAGCCTCCAGCGGCACTTCTTCAGTCCTCATCCGGCTCCGGGGGACACTTTTCCAGCGCCAGGCGCGGGCTTTGCGGCTTGAGGCGAATTCTGACTTTGGGGGCGCGGCGAATCACGTTGCTGATGCGGGCGCGCAGCAGTTCGGTTTCGCCGACGGTCACGGTGACGGCGGTGCCTTCGGGCAGTCGGGCGCCAATCACCACGACCACGCCGTTTTCCACGATGCCCGGATAAGCTCTCACGCGGCGCTCCACAGGGGAAGTCGGCGCAGGGGGGAAAGGTCGGTCATGGTGCTGCTATTGTGGCGCTTCCGGGCCGGGGCGACACGGAGGCGGCTCACGCTTGCTCCCTTTGTGCCCGGCGCTGACGCCGCTCGGCCTGGCTGAGCGCCTCGCGCAGCGCCACGATTTCCGACTCGCGGGCGCCTCCCAGGCGTGAGTAACGGTCAATCACCTCGGCGGCCTCACGGCGACGCCCCAGCGCGAGCAGCATCTGCCCGAGGTGCTCCCCCTCTAAGAAGTAGGAGCGCGAGTCGTCGGGGTCGGCGGCGACCTGGGCGCGGGCCTCTTCCAGCCGCGAGAGCCGCAGCGAGTGCCGCGCTACCTGCCAGCGCACCAGATACGCCGTGATGCCGAACACCAGCACCGCCCCCAGCACCGCCGCGCCCAGCGCCTCGGGAATCCCCAGCGCCGCGCCCAGCCGCACCGTGATGGGAAAACAGAACGCCAGCACCACCAGCACGGCCAACGTGGCGGCGTAGTTCACAGGGGGTGACCTCGCAAAAGCATTGAGGTCAGTTTAGAGCATTTGACAAAAAGATGGCACAGCTTTTTGGCGAGCGGAGCGAGAACAAAACACAGAGCAGGACGGACTTGCAAAGCTGCGAAGCAGAGAATGGAGCGGGTGGCGGTGCTGTTCCGACGCACGCGTAATTCGGAGAACTGCTCTAGCGGCCCAGCGTGCGGGTGCGAGAAAAATAAAAAAACTCCCCCGCAGAGGAGGAGCTCAACTTGGAGCGGGATCACGGATTCGAACCGAGGCCAGAAGCTTGGAAGGCTGCTGTGCTACCACTACACCAATCCCGCATGTTGCACGCAAAATCTGGTCGGGAAGACAGGATTCGAACCTGCGACCCCCTGGTCCCAAACCAGGTGCGCTACCGGCCTGCGCTACTTCCCGGACGCGTGCACAAAAAAGTATACCGGAAGGAGACAGACCCCGGCAAGGGGGCCCGGCAAAGCGTCCCTTTTTTTGCTTCCCCGGCTGCGCCATACTGTCCGTGCTGCCCGCTGTGGCACGCGGCGACGGGGAACCGACGGGCGACATCCCTCTCCAGGCCGTTCTGCGAGACGCTGCCCCGCGCCCAAGGAGAATCTATGAGCAAGTTTGCTGTGCGTAAGTTCTACACCTCGGAATCGGTGTCCGAAGGGCACCCCGACAAGCTCTCGGACTTCATTTCCGACAGCATCCTCGACGAGTTTCTGCGTCAGGAGCCGACCAGCCGCGTGGCAGTCGAAACCCTCGTCACGACCGGCATGGCCGTGGTGGCCGGCGAAGTCCGCGCCCACACCGCGCACGTGGACATCCAGAAAACCGTGCGCGAGGCGGTGCAGCGTGTCGGCTATACCCGCGCCAACTACGGCTTCGACGCCGAGTACAGCGCGGTGCTCGTTGCTATTCACGAGCAGTCGCCCGAGATTGCCAGCGGGGTGGACCACTCCGAGGAATGGCGCGAGATGAGCGAAGCCGAGCGCCAGAAGCCCGAAAACGCCTACAGCATGGTGGGCGCGGGCGACCAGGGCCTGATGTTCGGCTACGCCACCGACGAGACGCCCGAGCTGATGCCGCTGCCGATCAGCCTCGCGCACGGCCTGACCCGCAGGCTCGCCGAACTGCGTAAGGACGGCACCCTGCCCTACCTGCGCCCCGACGCCAAAGCGCAGGTGACGGTGGTCCGCAACGGCGAGCCACACAGCGCCACTGAGACGGCGGTGGACACCATCGTCATTTCGACCCAGCACTCCGACGACGTGACCCAGGAGCAGATTCGTGCCGACATGCTGGAGCATGTGATTCCGGCAGTCATTCCCGCCGAGCTGCTCAACGAGCAGACCCGCTACTTCATCAACCCCAGCGGGCGCTTCGTCATCGGGGGGCCGCACGGCGACACCGGCCTGACCGGGCGCAAAATCATCGTGGATACCTACGGCGGCGCGGTGCCGCACGGCGGCGGGGCCTTTTCCGGCAAAGACCCGACGAAGGTAGACCGCTCGGCGGCCTACTACGCCCGGTACGTCGCCAAAAACATCGTCGCGGCGGGGCTGGCGCGGCGGGCACTCGTCGAAATCGCCTACGCGATTGGCCGCGCCCACCCCGTTTCGCTGCGGGTGGACACCTACGGCACCGGCACGGTGAGCGATGAGAAGCTCGACGAGCTCATCGCCGCGCACTTCGACGCCCGCCCGCAGGCGATCATCGCGCAGCTCGACCTGCAACGCCCCATCTACGCGCAGACCGCCGCCTACGGCCACTTCGGGCGCCCCGAGTTTCCCTGGGAGCAGACCGACCGGGCGCAGGCGCTGAAGGAAGCGGCGCAGGGCTGAGCCGCCAGAGAATGAGCTGAGAAAAAAGGGCCGGAGGGGGTAAACCTTCCGGCCCCTTTCTCGTTCCAGCCTCGTTCTGTCTTCAGGGCGTGATAGTCACGGGGATGTCGAACACCCCGAAATCCAATTTCTGCCTTTCAAAGTCCAGGTCCTTGAGGCGAACGCGCAGGGTGTACTCCCCGGCGGGAAGGGGCAGCCGCTCGTTCATGCGGTTCAGCGGGACACGGAAGGGAAAAAAAGGGCACTCACTCTTGGCTGGGCATTTGACGGTGTAGGCGCTCGGGGTAAATATGTTGATGCCTCGGTAACTTACTGTCTGGCCGGTAGTATTCAGCAACTCATAATCGTAGTTGCTTTCTCCGCCTGTAAGATCGCTTGCCGCACCGGTATTGAAAAATGCGAGGGGCACTACCAGTTGTGCGCCATGCCGCGCGGTCAGACGCGCCGGCAAGCGCAGTTGCAACGGCCCTGGCGCGGACGGCGCGGCGAGTTGAAGCTGAGGTGGGGGAATGATTTTGACCGTCGCTTGAAGGTCCGCCTTGCTCAGCTTGGCTGCCACCTCTGCCGGAGTCACGAACCCGGCCACCGTGACGAAAAGATCGCTGCAATCGGCCTTGCTGTATCCACTGCTGCGGAAAGCCATCGGCAGGTCGCTGCCCTGAACCACATGCATGACCTGTTCCATCCGATTCTTGCAGGCGAGTTCCTGCGCCAGCGAAGGCCGCTGAACGACGAGCTGAGGCCTACTCGTCGCCTCCATCCCGCACCCGCTCAGCGACAGCAAGCCACATAGTGTGAGGGCCAGCCGCCCGCCTGCCCTTCTGTTCATCCCGTCAGTTTACGCATCGTCGCGTTTGTCGTAGACCTCGGCGAATTTGCGCCGCAACGCAGCTTCGCTGGCAGGGGGCACCATCTCGTGAATCTTGCCCCCGTAGCTGGCGATTTCTTTGACCATGGAGCTGCTGACAAAGCTCCAGTGGGTCGCCGCCATGATGAACACGGTTTCCACTTCGCCGATCTGGCGGTTGAGGTGCGCAATCTGGAGTTCGTACTCGTAGTCGCTGACCGCCCGCAGGCCGCGCACGATCACGCTGCGGCCCTGCTGCGCTACGTAGTCCACCAGCAGGCCGCTGAAGCTGTCCACCCGGACATTGGGCAGGCCAGCGGTGGCCTCACGCAAAATTTCGAGCCGCTCGTCCAGGGTAAAGAGGTGGCGGCCCTGCTTGCGGGCGTTGTGCATGACGGTGACGGTGACCTGCTCGAACATGTGGCTCGCACGCGTCAGCACGTCCATGTGCCCGGAGGTCACAGGGTCAAAGGAACCGGGGAAAACGGCGTTCATTTCTCCTCACCTTATCCCGGCGTGGCCTGTTAGGGCTCGTCGCCGGACGCCGCGTCGCGCCAGTAAAATGTCAGCACGTTGCTGCCCTGACGCCGCACGTCGCGCAGGTAGCCGGGATGCTCGGGCAGCGTCACCTGGGTGGGGTGCTGGCAGATGACCACGCCGCCGGGCCGCACCGCGCCGCTGCTGAGCACCGCCCGCGCCACGGCGGGAATATCGGCCTGATACGGCGGGTCGCTGAAGATGATGTCGGCCTGTCCGGCGCGCGGCAGTTGCCCGAGCGCGTCGCCCTTGAAGACCCGCGCGTTCAGCCCCAGGCCGCGGGCGTTGCGTTCCAGGGCGCCCACCGCCCGGCTGTCTTTTTCGATCAGGGTGACGCGGTAGCCCCGGCTCGCCGCTTCGAGGCCGATGGCGCCGCTGCCGCCGTGCAGGTCCACGAAGTGGGGAAAGCGCCCGGCAGGTGCGCGGGCGGCGAGCAGGTCGAACAGGCTTTTGCGAATGCGGGCGCCGCTGGGGCGCGCCGACTCGGGCACCCGCAGTTCGCGGCCTTTGGCGACGCCGCCGAGAATCCGAATGCTCAAGGGGAACACCTCATCCTGCGAGGATAGCCGCTGCGCCCTCCCTGGGCACAGGCAAAGAAAAACCGCCCCCGGTGTGGAGGCGGTTCTGGATAGAGGAATGCTCAGCGCATCGTCATCGTGATCGGGGTGCAGATCACGCCGCTGTCGGCCAGCGCGCCGCTGAAGTCGCGCCCGTGGTGCACGTTGATGTACGCCGCGTCGCGGATCAGCGCGGTGGGCACGATGCCCGTCAGCGTGACCTTGCCGTCGGCGCTCGCCTGGGCGATCATGCGGCTTTCCATGATGGCGGGGCCGTCACTGTTACAGGGGTTGGGTGCCGCCGTGACCGGGGCCATGGTGACGGTGGTGGTCATGTCGGTGCTCGCCGCGACCGTGGTGTCGGTGCTCGTCGTGCTAGTCGAAGCGGTGGTGGTCGCCGTCGCGTCGGTCGAGGACATCGCCATGTTGGTGTTGGTGGCGGGCGCGCTGCCCATGGGGGCGGCGGTGCCCATCTTGTGGTAGTGCGCCACGTAGATCGCGTAGGGGGCCATCCCGGTCAGGGTGATGGTCGTGCGGGTCACGCCGAGCGTCTCACTGATCTTGGCGGTGCCCGCCGGAGCGTACACGGGGCCTGCCGGTTTCACGACGGCCTGGGGGGCGAGGGTATAGGTGCCTTCGGTGGGGCCGGCCATGGTGCAAGACGCGAGGACCAGTGGCAGAGCGATCAGAGCCAGTTTCTTCATGAGCTTTCCTCCTTGGAGTTGAACAAGTGATGGTCTCCGCTGGCCCCACGATCAAGCGTGACCTGCAACACAGTATGAGAAGGGGATAAAAGGGAAGGGCGGAGGCTGGCACGCTGGCCCTGCGGCCCGCACAATGGCGACGTGCTGCCTCTCACCGCTGCCATCACCGCCGGGGGGGCGTCGAGCCGCTTCGGAAGCGACAAGGCGCTGGCGCTGTGGCAGGGGCGCCCGCTGCTGGACCAGGTGGCGGCGGGCCTGGCTGCGTGCGAGCGGCGGCTCCTCATCGCCCCCCCGGGCAAATACGCGCTGCCCGGCTGGGAGACGTGGCCCGATACTCGCCCCGGCGAAGGTCCACTGGCCGGCCTGGAAGTGGCCCTGACGCACGCGGCGCCGGGCTGGGTGGCGTTCACCGGCGTGGATAACCCAGCGCTGACTTCCGACTACTGGCTCACCTTGCTCGCCGCCTGCCGCCCCGGCATGTCGAGCGTGCAGGCCCTCCACCCGGAGCGCGGCCCCCAGCCGCTCGGGGCGCTGTACCACACGGCTCTGCTTCCCCGCGTCACCGGGCTGCTCGCTGCGGGCGAACGCCGCCTACGCCTTACCGCTCCCGCCGAACAGACCGTCCTCGTCACCGGCTTAGGTGCGCACTTTTTCCAGAATGTGAACCGCCCAGCCGACCTCGCGGAGCTGAGCGGTAGGGGAGAGGAGAGCTTGGAAGTCTAAGTTTTACTCGTAGCCGAGTTCGCGCAGGGCTTCTTCGTCTTCGCGCCAGCCGGGAATCACGATGACTTCGAGGCCGAGATAGACCTTGTGGTTCAGGAAGACTTCGAGCTGCTTGCGGGCCGCCTGCCCGATTTCGCGGAGTTGCTTGCCGCCCGCGCCGATGACCATGCCCTTGTGGGCGTTTTTCTCGACGATGATTTCGCCTTCGATGCGTTGCAGGCCGTCTTCGCGCTCGGTCCAGCGGTTCACGCGGGTGGCGACGGCGTAGGGGAGCTCGTCGCGCAGCTTTTTCATCGCTTCCTCGCGGATGATTTCGGCGGCCCACATCTCGCGGCTCTGGTCGCTGGCGGCGCCCTGCGGGAAGAAGAAGGGGTTTTCGGGCAGCACTTCGAGCAGTTGCTCGCGCAGGGTGGCGACCGCGTTCACGCTGTTTTGCGCCGAGAGCATCGTCTCGCTGACGGGCAGGTCACTGCCCCGGCCTTCGAGCAGCGCGCCGTAGAGCTTCATCGCCTCCTCGGGGTACTTGGCGGCGTCGGTCTTGTTGCCGACCAGAAACAGCGGCTTGGGCAGGTCACGCACCGAGTTGGCGACCAGCCGGTCCTCGTCGGTGGGCGGGTGGCGCAGGTCCACGACCCACACCACGGCGTCCACGTCCGAGAGCGCCGAGTGGACTTCGCTGTTCATGTACTTGCCGAGCGCGTCCTTGGGTTTGTGCAGCCCCGGCGTGTCCACGAAAATCAGTTGGCGGTTGTCGAGCGTGTAGATCCCGCGCACGCCCCGGCGGGTGGTCTGGGGCCGGGGGCTGGTTGGGGCCACCTTGGTGCCCAGGAAGGCATTGAGCAGCGTGGATTTGCCCACGTTGGGCTTGCCGACGATGGCGACGAATCCGGCGTGGGTCGTCGGGTCTTGCAGGTCAGGAGACGCGGAAAAATCGGTCATCGTTCCGTATTGTCTCACGGCCTGTGCGCCCGGCGCGCCCCGACCCTCTACACTCCGTTCATGTCGGACTCCGTTCTCCGGGCGCTTACGGCGGCGCTGGAAGCCGACCCCGCTGACACCGGGGTGCGCGAACATCTGGTGCGTCTGCTGCTCGACGCCGGTCAGGGCGAGCAGGCGCTGGCGCTCGTGCGGGTCTGGCTGGCGGCGGACCCCACCCGGCAAGTTGCCCTGGGCCTCGCGGTGCGGGCGGCGGACCTCGCGGGCGACTCGCAGGCGGCGGCCTCGTACCAGACGATGCTCAACGCGCTCTACCAGCTCGAACAGGGCCAGTCGGCGCCCGCACCGGCGCGGCAGCCCGTGCCCACCGTCAGCGAAAACGGCCCCCCACCACGCAACGACGCTCCCGAATACTGGGTGGACCCGGACGAGGCGCCCGCCCAACAGCAGCCGTATCCCACCGGCACCGACTTTTCCTCGCGCTGGCAGCCCCTCGCGGGCGACGTGTCGCTGAAAGACGTGGTGGGCATGACCGACCTCAAAGAGCGGCTGGAACGCTCGCTGCTCGGCCCGCTGCGTCACCCCGAACTCGCCCAGCTGTACGGCAAGAAGTCGGGCGGCGGCATGCTGCTCTACGGCCCGCCGGGGTGCGGCAAAACCTTTCTGGCGCGGGCGGTGGCAGGCGAACTCGGGGCCAGCTTTCTGGAAGTCACGGTGGCCGACGTGCTCGACATGTGGCTGGGCAACGCCGAGCGCAACGTGCGCGACCTGTTCGCCTCGGCGCGGGCACACGCTCCCTGCGTGGTGTTTTTCGACGAGGTGGACGCGCTGGGGCGCGGGCGGCAGCTCACCCGGCATTCCTCACACTCGGTCACGCAGACCTTGCTGCGCGAACTCGACGGTCTGGGCGGGCGCGAAGGCGTGTTCGTGCTGGCGGCGACCAACGCCCCCTGGGACGTGGACACCGCGCTCAAGCGCCCCGGACGGCTGGGGGCCACGCTGCTGGTGCCGCCACCCGACCTCGCCGCCCGCGAGGCGATGTTCACCGAGTTCATGCGTGGGCGCCCTGCCGAACGGCTCGACCCCGCGTGGCTCGCGCGGCAGACCGACAACTTCAGCGGCGCCGACATCCGGCAACTGTGCGAGGAGGCCTCCGAGCGCGCGCTGGCGGTGGCCCTCAAGCGCGGCGGGATGCAGCCGGTGCGGATGCAGGACTTCAAAGACGCCCTGAAAACGGCGGCCCCCTCCACCCGCGAGTGGCTGATGCAGGCGAGAAACCACGTGGTGTACGCCAACGAGGGCGGCAGTTACGACGAACTCGCCGCGCTGCTCAAGGAAAAGAGGTTGCTGTGACGGGGGAAGTGCCGGGCGCCGCCGCGCAGGTTTTTGCCCGCGCCGAGGCCCTGCGTGACCTGGGCCGCCCCGCCGAGGCGCTCGGGCTGGTGCGCCAGGGGCTCGCCAGCGACCCGCACGACGTGACCCTGCTCGTCCTGGCGACCACGCTGTCGCTCGCGCTGGAAGATTACGCTCAGGCCGCCGACTTCGCCACGCAGGCGGCGGCGCAGGCGCCGGGGTGGGCGCTGCCACTGGCGCTGCTGGCTCAGGCCCGGCGGCTGGCAGACGACCCAGCCGGTGGCAAACAAGCGGCGCAGGCGGCGCTCCACCTCGACCCCGACGAGGCGCTGGCCCACTTCGAGGTGGGCCTGGCGACGGCGCTGGAGGCCGAACAGGCGCCGCTCTGGCACCGCCGCCGACTGCTGACCGAGGCGCGCGCCGCTGCCAGCCGGGTCGAGGCGCTGTGGCCCGGTCAGGCGGACGGACCGGCGCTGCAGGCCCTGATTGACATCGTCGCGGGGCACTGGCCCCAGCACGAGGCCAACATTGCCCGCGCACTGGAACGCGAGCCGGACGACTCTTTTGCCCACAATGTCCGGCTGCTCGGCTTGCAGGCCCGGCACAGCGGCGAAACGGTGCCGCAGCTCTACGAACGCCTGCGCTCCCGACCCGACGACGTTTTTGCCCGCAGTCAATGCGTACCCACTTTTCCTTCGCGGGCTGGATGCGGCAGTATTGGGGGCGCTGGTGGTGGATTTTTCCATTGCTGGTGGTGACCCGGCTCATCGGCCTGTTTTTGCTGTCGCTGCCGCTGTATTTCCTGTGGCACCTGCGGCGTGTGCGGCAGTATCCGGAAATCTACGCGGCGGTCTTTTCGCCCGCCGAGCGCCGGCGCACGCGCCAGGCCCACCTGGTGCTGGCCGGGCCGCTGCTCGCTTTCGGGGTGCTGCTGGTGGCCAATGCCGTGGCGCCGGCTCTGTTCGTGAATAAGGCGGCGGCCTACGGCCCGGTGGCGCTGCTCAGCGGCGCGGCGGTGCTCGCCCTGACGGTGCCGGCGGCCCTGACCGGACGCGGCGGCTTTTTCGGGCGGTCGCCCGACGACCTGCGGCGCGCGCCTTTGCCCCCGGCGCGGCGCTGGACCCTGCGGAGCCTCGCGTGGCCGCTATTTCTGGCGGTGCCGAGCCTGCTGCTGCTTATGGGAGACGCGGGGCTGCTGTGGGTCTTTATCAGCGACCCCAAGGAACGCAGCGACGGCCTGGACAGCGCGGCGCTGATGCTGCTGCTGACGGTCATGATGGTCATGGTACTGGCGCTCTCGGTTCACCGCGCCCGATACGGCAACGACGTGCCGCCGCGCTTCTCGCTGACCGACGGCCTCGTGGCCGCGCTCGTCGCGACCATGATGCTCGCGTTCAGCCCGGAGGTTTTCCGGGCGCTGGGACTGTCCTAACCCGCTGCCCGCCCGGACCCGGGGTCTGTCATAACTGGGGTATGCCTGAATCTGCTCTTTCCTGGCGTGCCCTCGAAACCCGCGTGGGCCTCGACGCCCTGCCCGACTTTCACCGCGCGTTCCTGCACTGGCGCGGCGTGGAGGGTGTAGACGCCATGCCCCTGCGCCGCGTGCAGCAACGCGTCGAAGCCGAACTCAACCGCATGGTGCAAGGTGACCTCGCGGCCCGTGAGGGCGACGACTGGCGGCTGATTCCCGGCGCGCTGGAAGGCTTCGAGGCGGCGGCGCCGTATTTGCCGGAGGCGCCGGACAGCCTGCCGCTGTGAGGGAAGCCGGGAGGATGAGCGCTGCCCCTTACAAAATCCGCTGCCCCAGCAGGCTCGCCGCCATGCCCACCATCACTTCGGCGGTCTGGTTGCGGGTGTCCAGAATCGGATTGACCTCCACGATGTCCATGCTGGTCACGCGGCCCGATTCGGAGAGCAGCTCCATCAAGAGGTGCCCCTCGCGGTAGCTCAGGCCGCCGGGCACCGGGGTGCCTACGCCGGGGCACACGCCGGGGTCGAGCGCGTCGGCGTCGAAGGAGACGTGCAGGCGCTCCACGTCGTTCAGCCGCTCCTGCGTTTCCTCGTGAATCCGGGTGATGCCGAGCTGGTCCACGTCCTTCATGGTGTAGGCCTTGATGCCCGCCTCGCGCAGCAGCTCGCGCTCGCGGGCGTCCACGCTGCGGATGCCGATCATCACCACGTCTTCCGGGCGAATCCCCCACTCGCCTGTCACCAGCCCGCCCAGCCGGGTCAGCCGCTCGTCGCCGCGTCCGGTGAGGTGCGCCACCGGCATCCCGTGAATGTTGCCGCTCGGGCTGCTTTCGGGGGTGTTGTAGTCGGTGTGGGCGTCCACCCAAATCACCCCGGTGCGCTGCGGGCGCCCGCGCAGGCCGTTGCCGGTCACGGTGCCCATGCTCACCGAGTGGTCGCCGCCCAGCGTGAGGGGAAAGGTGCCGCCTGGCAGCGCCATGACCCGCTCGGCGGCGGTGCGGCAGGCGTCGAGGATGGGCTCGAAAAAGACCAGCCCGCCCGTTTCGTGCTTGTCGAGGGTTTCGGGCAGCGCCACTTCGATGTCGCCGAGGTCGGTCACGTCATGCCCGAGGTCGCGCAGGGTGTGGGCGAGGTGGGCATTACGCAGCGCGGACGGCCCCATGTCCACGCCCCGGCGGCCCGCGCCGAGGTCCATCGGAATCCCCAGAATCGAGATGTTCATACAGGCAGACTAAAGGCCAAACCGGGCTATGCCTTACGGCTGCAAGGTTATGCGGGGGCGGGCGTTCCAGGCAGGTGACAGAGCTGAATATTCATACGCTGGCTCCCGGCACGCTTCCCTGTGCCTCCGCCGCTTTGGCTGCTGCCGCCGCCTTGCGCCCCAGAATCGGCACGGTCAGCCCCTGCACCAGCAGGCTGAAGATGACCACCACGTAGGTCAGAAACAGCAGGGTGTCGCGCAACTCGCCGGGCGGCAGGCTGAAGGCGAGGGCGAGCGCCACCGTGCCGCGCAGCCCCGCCCAGGTCATCAGGCGCCGGGTGTAGGGCGTGAAGGGCTGAAGCTCGGGGCGACGGCGCGCTCGCCACTGGTAGAGCGTGAGCGGCACCCCGACGGCGATACCGCGCGCCACGATTGCCAGCATTGCCACCACGATGCCCGCGAGCAGCAGGCCGGGCCGGGGACGCAGCACCAGCACTTCCAGCGCGAGCAGCACGAACAGCACCGCGTTGAGCACCTGGTCGGTGACTTCCCAGAAGGAGCGAATCTGGAGCGACGCTCGCCGCGCCTCGGCGGAGAGGGTGGGGAACCCACTTGCCGCCCGGCGCCGCCGCGCGAGTTGTCCGAGCAGCATCAGCGTGACGCCCGCCGCCGCCACAGTCACCGGGGCCGAGACGTGCAGCGCCTCGCCGAGCGCGTACCCGCCCGTGACCAGCGCCAGCGAGAGCAGCACGGCGGTGTCCTGCGAGCGTGCGGAGGTGGTCAGCCGGGCGGTCAGCCAGCCGAGCGCCGCGCCCAGCGCCATGCCGCCGAGCATTTCGCGCAGCAGCAGGCCGCCGAGTTCGCCGAGCCGCACCGCCGAGCCCTGCAACGCCGCCGAGGACAGGACCGTGAAGGCCGCCACGCCCACGCCGTCGTTGAACAGGCTCTCGCCGGCAATCAGGGCGCGCAGCCGCTCGGGCACCCGCGCGCGCTCCAGCAGCGGCGTGACCGCCACCGGGTCGGTCGGCGCCACGATGGCCCCGAACAGCAGCGCCTGCGTCCAGGTCAGCGGCGAGCCGAAGAGCTGCATCACCACGTACAGCCCTGCCCCCAGCAGCAGCATCGTCAGCAGCGTGGTCACCACGGCGAGGGCGAGCACCACCCCCCGCTCGCGCAGCAGGGCGCGCACGTCGGTCTGAATGGCGCTGGCGAACAGCAGGAAACTCAGCAGCCCCGCAATCACCACCTGGTCGAAGGGCAGCGCGGCGATGTGGCGCGGCAGGTCCTGAGCGCCCTGCACCCCCAGCCGCCCCAGCACGGCGACCCCGGCGGCCAGAAACAGCCCCCCCAGCAGCACGCCGATGGTGGGTGGTAGGCGCAGAAAGCGGGCGTTGAGGTAACTCAGCAGCGCCGTCAGGGTAAACAGCGCCGCCAGAATGGTGGGAAAGGCCATACGTCAAAGGTAGGCGGTTCGGGCGGGCCGCTGGCCTCAGCCGCCCACCGCCCAGAGGGTCAGCGCCCCTTCCTCGTCGTCCCAGCGGCGGTCGGTGCGGGCAAAACCGATTTTTTCCAGCACCCTCTCGCTGGCGCGGTTGCCCAGTGCCGTTTGCGCCGTCACCGTCTGCACACGCGGTTGCCCGAGCAGATGCACCGTCAGCGCGTGCACGGCCTCGGTCGCGTAGCCCTGGTTCCAGGCGCTGGGGATGAAGCCGTACCCGATTTCGAGTTCACCGCCCACGCTCACGCTGCCCTTGCTCCCGAGCAGCCCGACGGCGGTGCGGTCCTCACGGGTCACGGCCACGAAGCTGCCTTCCTTCTCGTCGCCGATGAGCGCGGCGAGCCACAGCGGGAAAAGCGGCAGCGGGTCGCCCGGCCACTCGGCGGGAAAGTGCACGTCCTGCGGCGCTTCCTCGCCCGGCCAGGGCAGCGCGAGGGTGAACGAATCGTCCTCGCTGCGGCGCTCCAGCACGGCGCGGGAGAGCGGCAGCAAAACCAGGCGGGCAGTTTCGAGCGTCGGCATCGCCCCGTACCTTAACGGGAAAGGCCTGAATGGGAAAAGTGCGGCGCTGGCGTGAGCCGCTGCCGCTTGCTGGACTCGCCCACCCTCAGCGCGTCAGGGCTTCTTCCAGCGCCTCCATAAACGCGTCCTCGTCGTCGAGCCAGGGGTAGTGCCCGGCGTCGAGCACCGTCAGGTCCCCCCCGGCAAGGTCCACCACCCAGTCGGTCTGCTCGGGGTAACTCGTGCGGTCGTGGACCCCGGCGATGACGAACACCGGGCGGCGGATCTCGCTCATGAACGCCGGGTACTCGAATTCCCACATCCCCTGGTTGACGAGCGCCTGCTGCATTTCGCCGCCGCCGAGCAGCTGGCTTTCCACATCCAGAAATTCCAGACGCATCCGGCTCGGCGCGTCCACGAATTGCAGCGCGTTGAGCAGGTCGCGGGCGTTGAGCAGCCCGAACGCCGCCTCCACCCGCGCCGCGCCGATGGGCGGGTGCTGGCCCTCGGGCGTGCGGGCGCGCAGGCCGGGAGCCGGGTCCTCGAAGGTCTTGCCGGTGATGGCCGCCGCCTCGCGCAGCAGCGTGAGCGCCAGTGCCGGGTAGTGCACCCAGGGACTCACGACAATGGCGCGGGCGGTGCGCGCGGGATAACGCCGGGCGTACTCCAGCGCCATCAGGGCGCCGAAGCCGTGGCCGAGCGGCACGATCTGCTCGGCGCCCAGAAACTCGCGCAGCTCCTCCACATCCGCCACCAGCGTGTCGAGGTCGAGGGTGTCGGCGTGCCCGGCCTGCTGCGCCTGCTCGGTGTCTTCCAGCGCTCCCGAGCGCCCCGACCCGCGCTGGTCGAGGTAGACCACCCGGCGCCCGAGGTCTTCCAGCCGGTCCCCGAGCAGCTCCCGAAAGGAGTACGCGTTGTACCCCGGCCCCCCGTGCAGGTAAACGATGGGCGGCACGTCCGGGTCAGCGTCGCCCACCACCTCGAAATACAGGTCGGCCCCGTTCAGGTGCGCCTCGTAGATGCCGGCGGGCAGGGGTTCGGAAGAAGCGGTCATGGCACGCATTGTAGGGGCGGCCCGGCGGCGGGCTGACAGCCGGCTGATTTTCTGTGGGCACCATGAGGCAGATGAAGAAATTGCTGTTGCCCCTCACCGCCGCCCTCGCCCTGACGGCCTGCAACCAGCCGGCGACCCAGACCCCCACTGCTGAAGCTGAAAACGTCGTTGCCCCTTTCCTCGACACCAACCACGTGGCCCGCGCGATGGGCGGCACCCTGGAATGGAACAAGATGGAGGGCCTCGCCTACGACGCGGGCAGCCGCACCCTCTACATCGCCGTGACCGCGTTCTCGGGTGGCATGAGCGATGGCCAGGGCGACATCCAGCTCGCCAAAAACCCCTGTGGCGGCATCATGGCCGCGCAACTCGACGAGAAGCTGAACGCCACCCGGCTGACCACCATCCTGGCCGGCAAGCCGAGCGCCGACGGCAAGACCTGCGACGTGGGCGGCCTCAACAGCCCCGACAACCTCTTCCTCGACAAGAAGGGCCGGTTGTGGATCGGCGAGGACGGCGACGACACCCGCAACACGCTGTGGGTTTACGACCTGAAGACGAAGGCCCTCAAGCGCTTCGCCGTCGTGCCCAACGGCGCCGAGGTTACGGGCCTGCGGATCAGCGAGCAGGGCGACCTGTTCATGAACGTGCAGCACCCCGAACCCGACAACGCGGCCCCCTACCACCTCGGCACGGTGGGCGTGTTCATCGGCTTCAACGCCAACACCGACGACTTCACCGAGCTGCCCTACGACGGCAGCCCCCTCAAGACCTTCAAGTTCGCCGCCGGGCAGTACCAAATCCTCGCCCAGAGCGGCGTGAAGGGCGCGGGCGTGATTGCCAACGCCGACGGCACCGCCAGCACCAGCACCAACCCCGACGCCAACATGCTGCTGAGCACCGGCAGCGACGCGGCGGTGCTGTACAGCAACTGGGAAAACCGCCCCGGCGGGGTCAGCCGTCTGGACCTCAAGCGCGTGGGCGGCGTGTGGACCGCGCAGGGCGACCCCAGCATGGTGGATTTTGCGGGCGTCAACGGCACCTGGAACAACTGCAACGGCAGCGTGACACGCTGGGGCACCGCGCTCACCAGCGAGGAATACCCCACCGAGGACGATGCGGGCTGGGCCAAGGCCGAACCTGCCATGACCAAGCACCTCGGCAAGAAGGCGAACCGCTACGACTACGGCTACATCACCGAAATCACCCCCAGGGCGGGCGGCCAGAGCGTCGCCAAGCACTACGCGATGGGCCGCAACAGCTACGAGATGGCGCTCGTCCTCCCCGACAACAAGACCGTCTACTTCGGCGACGACGGCAACATGCGCGGCATGTACAAGTTCGTGGCCGACAAGGCCGAAGACCTCAGCGCGGGCACCCTGTACGTCGCCAAGCTGGCGCAGGTGGACGACAGCGCGAGCGTCACCGGCAAGAGCTGGAACGTAAGCTGGATCAAGCTGGGGCACGGCGTGGACAGCGAAATCGGTCAGGCCATCCGCCGCCTCGACTGAGCTGCGAGAAGAACCGGGGCCGCCTACGGGACAGAGGGCGGCCCTTTCTGCTGTCAGGACGAAATGAAAAAAGCCGGAGGTGTTCGCCCCCGGCTTTCGTCGTTCCTTGCGGCTCAGTGCCCCGTCGCCTCGCTAAGCGGCGGCAGGGTGCCTGCTTTCATGTCGGCCACGTACTGCCGGGACTTGGCGTCGTCGAACTCGCCCTCGAAGCGGCTCATGACGACGGCGGCGAGACTGTTGCCGACCACGTTCACGGCGGTGCGCGCCATGTCCAGAATGCGGTCGATGCCGGCGATGAAGGCGAGGCCCTCCACCGGAATTCCCACCGTGCCCAGGGTGGCGAGCAGCACCACGAAGCTCACGCCCGGCACGCCCGCGATGCCCTTGGAGGTCAGCATCAGCGTGACGACCAGCAGCAGTTGCTTTTCGAGCGGCATGTGGATGCCGTAGAGCTGCGCGATGAACAGGGCGGCGATGGTCTGGTAGAGCGTGCTGCCGTCAAGGTTGAACGAGTACCCGGTGGGAATGACGAAACTGGTGATGTAGCGCGGACAGCCGAATGCCTCCATCTTCTGCATGAGGCGCGGCAGCACCGATTCGCTGCTCGCCGTCGAGTAGGCCAGCGTCAGTTCCTCGCGCAGCACCTGAATGAGCGTGAAGATGCTGGTGCCCGCGAGCCGCGCGACCCCGCCCAGAATGACCAGCACGAAGGCGAGCATGGCCCCGTACACCACCAGCACCAGCTTGCCGAGCGGAATGAGGCTCTGCACGCCGAATTTACTGACGGTGACGCCAATCAGGGCAAAAACGCCGATGGGCGCGAGTTTCATGATCTGGTTGGTGACCCAGAACATGGTGTCGGCCACGAGCTGAAAGATGTTCAGCAGCGGCTTGCCGCGTTCACCGAGCGCGCCCAGTCCGAGCCCGAAAAACACCGCGAAGAAGATGATGGCGAGCATGTCGCCGCGTGCGAAGGCGTCCACCACGTTCGTCGGCACGATGTTGACGAACGTGTCGGCAAAGCTGTGGCTGGTCGCGGCCTGGGCACCCTCGGTGTACTTGGTGATGTCGGTCTTGGTGAGGTCGCCCAGGTTCACCCCCGCGCCGGGCTGAAAGAGGTTACCCATCAGCAGGCCGAACAGAATGGCGCCCGTCGTAACCACCTCGAAATAGATCAGGGTCAGGCCGCCGAGCTTGCCGAGCTTTTTCATGTCGCCCACGCCCGCCACGCCCACGATCAGGGTGCTCAGGACGATGGGCACCACGATCATCTTGATCAGCCGAATAAAGATGTCGCCCAGCGGTTGCAGCCAGCTCACCACCGTCGGATTGCCGTAAAACACGGCCCCGACGATCACGCCCAGCACGAGGCCGATCAGAATCTGAACCGCCAACGAGGGTCTTTTCATAGTTCCTCCCCTTTCCTTGCTGCGGGTCGCCGCCCGCTCTGAAAGCCCCGCTCTCAAAAGACTGAAGAACTGTACAAGATGCCCAGGGTTGCGGCGTGTTTTCCACCGTCAACGCGCGGCCAGCCCAAGAGAAACTCAAGAGACAACCCCCAGCCCCAGCGCGGACAATGCCGCCATGACCCCCGACGCTGCCCGCCTGAGCGCCCGCCCCGACCCCACGCTGCCCCCGCCGGGCGAGTGCGGCCTGCTGCCGCTGAACCTGGGCAGCTCGCGCGACGGCCTGCTGTACGTGCCAGAAAAGCACCCGCTGGATGGCCCGCGCCCCCTGCTGGTCGCCTGTCACGGCGCGGGCAGCCAGGCCAGTCACTCTATCCGGCCTTTCGTGGACGCCGCCGAGCGTTATGGGCTGATTCTGCTCGCCTGCGACTCGCGCGGCGGCACCTGGGACGTGATTCGCGGGGGCTACGGCCCAGACGTGCAGTTTATTGACCGGGCGCTGGAACTGGTGTTCAGCCGCTGCGCCATTGACCCGCAAAAACTCGCCCTCGACGGCTTTTCCGACGGGGCGAGCTATGCGCTTTCGTTGGGGTTGAACAACGGCGACCTGTTCTCGCATCTGCTGGGATTCTCGCCAGGCTTTCTTGCTCCCGCCGGGCAAGTGGGCATGCCGCGCATCTTCGTGTCACACGGCACCGCCGACCGGGTGCTGCCGATTGACCGCTGCGGGCGGGTCATTCGTGACCAGCTCACGCGGGCGGGCTACGACCTGCACTACACCGAGTTCGAGGGCGGTCACACCGTTCCGCCTGAGGTGCAGGAGGAGGCGCTGGGGTGGTGGGGGGTGACGGGGGGGTAGGGGGAAGCTGGGAGAAAAACATCTGGTCGGGAGGCCCCCTCTGCAAGCAGCTCTGCGAGTCCCGCAAGGAGAGAGGGTCAAAACTGCTTTTTTATCCCTCTCCCCTCGTGGGAGAGGGCCTTGCGTAGCAAGGGGTGAGGGGGCGTCCACCTGACGTTTCCTAAGAGCCGCTTTACCGGCGCCGCCTGCCCAGCAGCCACAGTGCCCCCGCTGCGCCCAGGGCTCCGAGAAATAGAGTCCGCATGGGATCGGGCTCACCAGGACGGGGCTTTTGCATCGGCGCCGGGTGGCCCAGATACCAGCCGTGGGCCGGGCGCCCGTTGGGGTCGTGGTCGAAGTCGTCGGCCAGGCGCGTGAGGGCGTCGCCCAGACTGTCGTCGGTCAGTGGATGCCCGTGGCCGGTGGCGACCAGGGCAGGGCGCAGGGCTGCCAGCGTTCGCACCGAGTCGCGCGTCGCGTTCCAGTTGGGCGTGTAGTAGGCGGGCGGGCGGCGCAGCACGGTGGGCGTGGACGCCAGCGCCCCCGGCACCGTTTCCTGCGGGGTGGTTACCACGGCGTCGCCCGCGATGAGTAGGCGGTCGGCCTCGCGCCACAGCGATACGTGCCCCTCGGTGTGGCCCGGCGTGTGCACCCAGCGCCAGCCCGGCAGCTCCGGCACCGTGCCGTCTTCCGGGAGCGTCCGCACCTGGGGCCGGAAATCATACGGCCCCGGCAGGAACAGCGGCGAAGTCAGGCTCATCAGGCCGCCCACGGTGGGGTCGGGGAAGCGGTAGGGCACCTCGCCGGTCAGGTGCGGCAGCTCGTCGGGGTGGGCGTAGACGGGCACGTTCCACTCGGCCAGCAGCGCGTGCAGCGCCCCGATGTGGTCAAAGTGCCCGTGCGTCAGTACGATGGCCTGTGGAGCGCGAGCACCGTATACCTGCGCCGCCGCCTGCCGAATCAGGCCCGCTGTGCCGGGCATCCCAGTGTCCACCAGCACCCAGTCGCCGCCGGGCACCCCCATCAGAAAGATGTTCACCAGCGGCAGGCGCACCCGGAACACATCGGGCCGCAACTGCTGCACGCCGCCGAAGACGGAAGGAAAAGGAGCCACCGGCACGGGTTCAGTCATGCCCCACGCTAGCGGCCCCCGCCCCGCGCCCGGATGTTGGCCAGCTGAAGTGGGCTTGAGACGGGAACTGGAGTGGGATTTCGTTAGAACTGGTCTGGACGCCCCCTCACCCCTTGCTGCGCAAGGCCCTCTCCCGCAAGGGGCGAGGGTCAACATAAGAAAAAGCCGCCCTAGCTTTCGCCAGAGCAGCCTCGTTCTCTCCCCTCAGTTGTTAGGGCGCTGGGGCACCGCGCACTGGCCGTCCTCGCAGCCCTCGGCGGGGGCGTCCTGGCCCAGCATGGTCAGCGGGGCGGGGTGCTGTTCGGCCCAGACCTGACTGAGCGCTCCCAGCAGGGTTTCGGGGGCCTGGGCACCGCTCACGCCGTACTTGCCGCCCAGCACGAAAAACGGCACGCCGGTAATGCCCAGCTGTTGCGCCTGGGCCTCGTCGTAGCGCACGGCCTGGGCGTAGGTGCCCGCCTCCAGCGCGGCGCGGGCCGCCCCGGCGTCCAGCCCCACTTCGGCGGCCAGCTTCTGCAGAGTGTCCAGGTCGTTCACGTTCTGCCCCTCGCTCATGTAGGCCCGCAGCAGGCGCTCCTTCATGGCGTCCCCCTGGCCCTGCTCGGCGGCGTAGTGAATCAGTTGGTGCGCCAGAAAGGTGTTTGCCAGCTTCACCCGGTCAAAGTGATATTCCAGCCCTTCTTGAGCTGCGGTCTGGGTCATGTGGTCCAGGCTGCCCTGCGCCTGAGCGGGCGAAATGCTGTACTTCATCGCCAGGCCGTCGCGCATGGCAATGGGATTGAGCGGGCGGGCCGACGGGTCAAGCTCGAAGCTGTGCCACACCACCTCCACCTGATCGCGCTGAGGAAACTGCCCCAGCGCCGACTCGAAGCGGCGTTTGCCGATGTAACACCACGGGCAGGCAATGTCCGACCAGATGTCCACCCGGATTTTTTCGCTGTTGGCGGGTGCAAGGTTTGTCATGCCTATATTCTAAATCAGTTTAGAAAATAAATCAAAGGACGGCGCGAACGCCCCCGCAGCTCTGCCCGCTTCCCCGCCCCGCTTTTCCCCGCCAAAGCAGAGGCTTCGAGCTTCCAAGGTCTTGTTGATTCCCTTTGAGCGAAATAGAATAACTACCGGAGGTAATCAATGACTGCACAGATGCAGATTGGCCTCGCTGGACTTCTCAGGCAACACAACATCACCCAGAAGCAACTGGCCCAGGCCGCCCGGATGCGCCCCGCCACGGTGAACGCCATTTACAACGCCCGCATTGAAAGAGTGGAAATCAGGACCCTCGTTGATCTTGTTGCTGGCCTGCGAAAGCTTGGCATTGAGGCCGATGTAGGCGACATCCTGCAAGTCGTTGATGTCCCCGACCAAGCAGAACAAGCCGCCCGTGAACGCGCCCTGCGCCTGCTGGGTGGCGAACCGTGGGGGCTGAAACCCGCTGGCCTGAACCCGCCCGTTCCTGTAAAAGGCCCACCCATAGAAGAAATTCTGAAGGAACACCGGGGGCCGGAACTTTGACGCTGCTGTATCTGGACACCAGCGCCCTGATTCGCATTTACACCCAGGAACCCGACTATCAGCACGTCATTCAGGAGAAACAACAGTCCAGCGGTGTGATCTGCCATGAAATCACTTACGTGGAAGCTCTTGCCGCACTGGCAGGCAGGCGAGCGCGGAGGCTCCTGAGCGTCAGGCAACACCAACTGGCAGTCACGGCCTTCCAGAACGACTGGCCCACCTTCAGGCACGTTTCTATTGACCAGCAACTCTTGCAGGACGCCGCCGCGCTCGCGCAGGCACACACTCTGCGGGCCTACGACGCCGTTCATCTGGCCGCCGCGCAAGCTGTCTCTCCACTTGGACTTCAGTTCATGACCTTCGACACGCACTTGAGAACTGTGGCCGAGCAGGTGTTACCGGGACAGGTATGGACGCCGTAAAAGGAACAGGGACGAGCTACCCCGTCCCCCCGCCCCGCTTTTCCCTGCCAAAGCAGAAGCCTGAGCCAGAATTCAATTCTCGTAAGCCAGAACGTATGAATGCTAGTATGAAGGCATGACTTACCAGAACGCCGAACGCATGACCATCAGCCTGCCGCCCGATATCGCCCGTTACATCAAGGACTACCAGCAAACGCACGGACTGGAAAGCCGCAGCGAAGCCTTCGTGAAAGCCGTTCAAGCCCTCAGAGAACAGGAACTGGCCGAGCAATACACCGCACTCGCCCGTGAGAACGACCCCGAACGCGCCCTCTTTCTGGAAGGCAACACCGACGGACTGGAACCCAGCGACGGTAGCGAATGGCTGTAGGACTCATCCGGCGCGGCGACATTTTTCTGACCCATTTCGGCCCCGCCCGCGCAGGCGAACCGGACTTCAAACGCCCCGCTGTGGTCATCACCAACAATGTCGCCAACGCCAAAGCGGATGCCGTGACCGTCATTCCGCTCACCAGCAACCTGGAAACCCTCTACGATTTTCAACTGCTGCTCCCCACCGAGCGAACCGGGCTGAACTTGGACAGCAAAGCGCAGACGGAATTGATCTCGTGTATTGCCATCAGCCGCATCGGGAAGCACCTGGGGCAAGTGCCAGCCGACCTCATGGCTGAACTGGACGCCAGAATCCGCCTTCACCTTGCCCTGTAAACAGTCGAAGGGGACGAGCCACCCCGTCCCCCATTCCCGCCCCGGAACCGCCCAAGCCAAAGCAGAGGCTTGAGCTAAACTGTCAACAAGGTAGGAGGACTCATTGCGACTCGGACGACATGGAATACGGGAAGTCATAAACTTCTTACAAACATGCAACACTAACGGTAATTTGCCTGATAAGATATTCATTGTTAGCCCATACTATACCCATGCCGCCGGAAATAAGCTTTTGGTCTCTCTGATTAATAAGGGTGTTAAGGTTTCAGTATTAATACAAAGTGAAGCTTGGGACAATGGAAGCCCGTCGATAAACCAAAAACTAATTATTGATCTAAACAATGCTGTCGGCAAAAGCATCGTGAAAAAGTGCGATGATCTTCACGCTAAGATTTTTATCTTCTCGTATCCAGACGGTAGCAGGGAAACTTGGATAGGATCATCAAATTTTACATTTAAGGCTGATGGGAAGATTTACTATAATAGTCGCAAAAATATAGAGACAATTGAAAAAATAGTTATTGATTCTCAAATTGAAGCAGAACTACGTCAAATGTGGAAAAGTGGAGTATTCGTATGAAACGATATTGGGTTGTGCTGGCTAAATATAATATCCACGATTTTCACAATCAAGAATCGAATTACATAATTGAATCATTATGGAATACGATAAATTTAGATGAAAAAGTGGAAGGTCATGCCAATTTGGAAATCCATCTTGATAGCAACACCGGAATAGTAAATGCGGGTTTTATTTTGTATTGCGAAAAAAGTTTAGCGAGAAGGATAACCACTCGCCTAAGTCGATATGTATATTTCCAAGATTATAGGGAGAAGCAGATAATAGATACTGAGTACGGCTTATCTAAAGTAAATGCCAACGAGATAATGCTGATTGATCTTCTTAGTTACCTAAAATTTGAATCTTTACAATACTATCACTCAGGAAAAGTTGAAATTGAGTTTATTTGGCGAAATTTCGACTTCATTATTGAGAAGGTAATACCAGAATTTGAATTAAACAGGGCAGATCGAGATTCACAGGAAGATGAACCTTTCTAAATACCTATATAGAATGAGGAGTATATCTGATTGTCGCAAGCGACTTGCATCATTGAATTAAATTCGTCTGAATATTTTGCATTCATCTGTCGAATCTGGCAATCCCTTATTTTATCACCCAGAATCGATTTGCCCATAACCAGAAGATACTTTTTGGTTAAAGGAAAATAGAGTTCGGCGCCATCTTTTCCGATGCCTTGACTCATTGTAAGCGACATTTTACCTGTTCCACAATCTGTTATGCCAGTAATAACAGGAACATCGCTCGTTATATATGGGGAATCGGAGGGTACTTCGAGAAATTGAAATGTGAAGTTTGACAAGTGGCCTTTTATCTTGGGAAGGCTACTACTAATATTATTATCGAGCATGATTAAATGTGTAATTTTGGCAAAATCATCCTGACTCAAGGTTGTACCGGGCTGACCGACTTCCCTTGCTGCCAAATCGAAGGTTTGCTCCCTGATCCTAGGTGTACGAAGAAGCTGCAAGCCGACAATTTCAGCAAGCATAGATTTATGATTATGGTTCATAAATCTATGCTTGGCGTCCAAATTTAAGGTCAAATCTCTGATAAATCGCGAGTGAATCGCTTCAAAATTATCCGAGATTTGCTTCTCAAGATAATAGGGGTCATCATGCTTTACACCCTTTATATCAACGGTATGGAAATTTCTTTCCACCGCTATGCCCTCTGGACTGGTCTTAAATGTCTTTTTCCTAGTTTTTTGAACCTCACACGACTAAAGTCGCGTGATTCTCACTTCGCAGACCATTGCCCGCCGAAGCAGGTCTGACATAGCCTCCATGAGCGTTTAAGGTGTCTGAGATTCCCGCAGCCACCAACGCTTCACGCCGAATGTTCAGCGCAGCGTTCTCGTCTCGGTCATGGGTTTCCCCACAGTTCGGGCAAGTCCATGTACGGACGGCAAGATTCTTCACTTCGGGATTCTTGAATCCGCAGTCATGACACAACTGGCTAGATGGAAAGTAGGGGCTGACTTTAGATACCAGTCGCCCGTACCACGCTGCCTTGTATTCCAACTGCCGGATGAACTCACCCCAGCCCGCATCACTGATGCTCAGTGCAAGGCGGCGATTTTTCCGCATGTTGTCGGGTTTAAGGTGTTCGGTTCCGATGATTTCGTACTCACGCACCAGGGAGGTGGTGAGCTTGTGAAGGAAATCCTGACGCTTATTGACAATGCGCTTGTGAATCCGAGCCAGCTTGGTTTTCGCTTTCCCGTAACGTGCGCTGCCCTTCTTCCGTCTGGACAGGGTTTGCTGAGCTTTACGAAGTCTTTTCAGGGTGGAGCGGTAATATTTCGGATTCTGTTCATGCTTAAACCTCACGCCATCGGTCACGATGGCAAAATCCTTGATGCCGACATCCACACCCGCTGCAAACTTGGGAGCCGCAGGCAGGTAGGGAATCTCGACTTCACAGAGAACGGACGCTTCGTAATGGCCTTCGTGAATACGGCGCACAGTGACATTCAGAATCTTCCCTTGAATATCCTGCTGGCCCTTGGTTTTCACCCATCCCAGCTTAGGAAGTTTGAGCCTACCTTCCCCAATTTGGATGTTGTTGTTGGTGAATTGAGTCCGGTAGGACTCTCCCGTGCGCTTCTTTCTGAAACGTGGGAATCCTACCTTTTTACCGGACTGCTTCACAGTCCGAAAGAAGTTCTTGTACGCGGTCTCAAGGTTTTTCAGCGAGTTCTGCAAAGCAAACTTATCTACTTCCGAGAGCCAGGAGGTTTCTTCAGCCTGCTTCAGAAGGGTCAGTTCGCTACTCGTTTGCCCGTAGGTCAGTCCCTTCCCGCTTTCCTTGTAGGCCGCAATGCGACGGGCAAGGAAGTGGTTGTAGACGAACCTTGCGCTACCCAGCGTGCGGTTAATCAGTTCAGTCTGAGCCGCATTTGGGTACAGCCTGACCACGAAAGCCTTATTCCTTATCATGCTGGCTCTCTATGTATTTCTGAATCTGAGCGCGGGTGTTTTCAGAAACAGTCAGGATGCAATACGACGGGTTCCAGAGATTGCCGCCCCACAGCTTTTCTTTCAACTGCGGGTAGGCCACGAACATCCGACGTGCGGAAGCGCCTTTCAGCGCCTTCACGAAGTCGGGGATGGCTTGCTGTGGGGTTGCGCTTAGCAGGAGGTGAACGTGGTCAGGCATGACTTCCATCGTGATGACTTCCAGCCCGTTCTGAGCGGCAATGTCACGCAGGATGTCTTTCAGTCCATCAGCAACCTCACCCACCAACACCTGATGACGGTATTTCACGCACCAGATGAGGTGGTATTCAAGCTGATAGACGTAACCCCGGCCTTTCTTCATCTCAAGGGGAAGAATAACATATGTCATCTGGAAAAGCTAGAGGCTTCCGCTTTTCATCGCCCTTTTCAGGGCGAGAGGGGCTAACTCATGACTGAAGTCACGAGTGTGCGCCCCTCAAGCATCAAGCACGAACAGCTTACCATCCGAATCACAGAACTCTCTCAAATAATATTGAGGAACCCAGTGGTGTCTGATTGGTTCATTATTTGCCATTACTTCACCCACTCCTGCAAGCTCCGAACCCCCAACATCCCAGCTTTCTTAGCTTCCGCCACTGCTCGCGCTGTCCATTCTGCGCCTTCTTTCGTGCTGACAATCGGCACGCCGCGTTCCAGCGCGGTTCGCAGCAGGGGTGAACCCGTGACATCAATGAGCAGGTCGGGGAGTTCGTCGCCATCCTGCTCCCGAATGACCTTCAGACCCGCGCCTTCCAGCGTTCCGGCGACTTCGTCCAGCCCGTCCCCGATCAGCAGGGCAGTTCCTTCCAACGGCAGGTAGTTTTTCGCGCCGAGTTGCGCCCGGTAGAACGCCAGGTACGGGTCACTGTCGATGCCCATGCTTTCGCCGGTGCTTTTCATTTCCGGCCCCAGCACGGGCAGCACGTCCTTGAACTTCAGGAACGGCAGGTGAACTTCCTTCACCGAGTACATGCGCGGCGTGGGCGTTTCCAGCAGGCCAATCTGCTCCAGCGTCTGCCCGGCGGCAATGCGGGCGGCACTCTTGGCGAGCGGGTGGTTCACGGCCTTGGACACGAACGGCACGGTGCGGCTGGCGCGGGGGTTGGCTTCCAGGATGTACGCGGTGCCGTCTTTCACGGCCCACTGCACGTTCATCAGGCCCCGCACGCCCAGTTCCAGCGCGAGGCGCTCCGTGTCGGCCTTCACGCGCTCCAGTACACCCGCGTCCAGCGTGACGGGCGGGAGGATGCACGCGCTGTCCCCGCTGTGCACCCCGGCGGCCTCGACGTGTTCCATGATGCCCGCGACCACCGCACGTTCCCCGTCGCAGAGGGTGTCCACGTCGAGTTCCAGTGCGCCTTCCAGAAACTGGTCGAGCAGGATGCTGGGCTGCCCTTCCACGGCGGCGTACACCTCGTCCAGATAGGTGGTCAGTTCATCCATGCTGCGCACGGTGCGCATGGCCCGCCCGCCGAGGACGTAACTGGGCCGCGCCATCAGCGGGAAGCCGAGTTCGGCGGCGAGTTCCCGCGCCTGGGCGGGCGTCTGCGCCACTTTGCCCCTCGGCTGCGGCAGGCCCAGGCGTTCGCACAGGGCGTTGAAACTGGCACGGTCTTCGGCCTCGTGAATGGTTTCGGGGGACGTGCCGATGATCGGTGCGCCCGCATCCGCCAGTTTCTTAGCGAGTTTGAGGGGCGTCTGCCCGCCGAGTTGCACGATCACGCCCACGGGCTTCTCGTGCTCAACGATGTTCATCACGTCCTCGAAGGTCAGCGGCTCGAAGTACAGGCGGTCGGCGGTGTCGTAGTCGGTGCTGACCGTCTCGGGGTTGGAGTTGACCATGATCGTCTCGTACCCCGCTTCCTGAAGCGCCCAGACGGCGTGGACGGTGGCGTAGTCGAATTCCACCCCCTGCCCGATGCGGTTGGGGCCGCTGCCCAGAATGACCACTTTGGGTTTGTCGGTGGGGGCCACCTCGTCTTCCCACTCGTAGGTGCTGTAGTGGTACGGCGTGTGCGCCTCGAACTCGGCGGCGCAGGTGTCCACCGTCTTGTAGACGGGCGTGGCCTTGGCTTTTTTGCGGAGGTCGCGGACTTCCAACTCAGACAGACCCACGATTTCGCCAATCCGCGCATCGGAAAAGCCCAGCCGCTTGACCTCGCGCCAGAGTTCGTACTTCCATTCCGCGATGGGGCCGAGGTCGAGGATTTCCTTCTCGGCGTCCATGATTTCCTTGAGCTGCGAGAGGAACCAGCGGTCGATCTTGGTCGCGTCGAAGAGGCTCTCCACGCTCTCGCCCCGGCGCAGCAGCTCGATGACGGCCTCGATGCGGCGCGGGTTGGGGTACAGCAGCGCCCGCAGTCCAGCCTCGTCCATCTCGGCGTACACGCCCCGGATGTCGCCTTCGGTCGAGCGCAGCGCCTTTTGCAGCGACTCCTTGAAGGTGCGGCCAATCGCCATGACCTCGCCCACGCTGCGCATCTGCGTGCCCAGCCCGTCGGGCGTGCCGGGGAACTTCTCGAAGGCGAAACGCGGAATCTTGGTCACCACGTAGTCGATGCTCGGCTCGAAGCTGGCCGGGGTCACGCGGGTGATGTCGTTGGGCAGCTCGTCGAGGTGGTACCCCACCGCCAGCAGCGCGGCGATCTTGGCAATCGGGAAGCCGGTGGCCTTGCTCGCCAGCGCCGAGGAACGGCTCACGCGCGGGTTCATCTCGATCACGATCACGCGCCCGTTGTCGGGGTTCACCGCGAACTGGATATTGCTGCCGCCCGTCGCCACGCCGATTTCACGGATGATGGCGAGGGACTGGTCGCGCAGCCGCTGGTATTCCACGTCGCTGAGCGTCTGCGCGGGGGCCACGGTGATGGAGTCGCCCGTGTGCACGCCCATCGGGTCGAAGTTCTCGATGCTGGTGATGATAATCACCGTGTCCGCCGTGTCGCGCATCACTTCCAGCTCGTATTCCTTCCAGCCCAGGATGCTTTCTTCCAGCAGCACGGAGGTCACGGGGCTGTCGCGCAGGCCGCCTTCCGTAATCGCCAGGAACTCCTCGTAGGTGTGCGCGATGCCGCCGCCCGTGCCGCCGAGGGTAAAGCTGGGCCGGATGACGATGGGCAGGCCGATTTCCTTCTGGTACTCCACGGCTTCTTCCATGGAGTGCACCATCTTGCCGCGTGCGGTTTCCACGCCGATTTTTTTCATGGCGGCCTGGAACAGTTCGCGGTCTTCGCCCTTCTTGATGGCCTCCACGCCCGCGCCGATGAGTTCCACGCCGTACTTTTCGAGGCTGCCGCGCTCGTGCAGTTCCATCGCCAGGTTCAGCGCCGTCTGCCCGCCCAGCGTGGGCAGAATCGCGTCCGGCTTCTCCTTCTCGATGATCTTCTCCACGAACTCAGGCGTCAGCGGCTCCAGATACGTCGCGTCGGCCAGTTCCGGGTCGGTCATGATGGTCGCCGGGTTGGAATTGACCAGAATGACGCGGTAGCCCTCGTTTTTCAGCGCCTTGAGCGCCTGGGTGCCGGAATAGTCGAACTCGGCTGCCTGCCCAATCTGGATGGGGCCGCTGCCGAGAATCAGGATGGTCTGGAGATCAGTACGCTTAGGCATTCCAGAAGAGGAGTATGACAGGTCTGGGAATGGTCCGAAGTTTAAACACTAGGAAACTGCCCGGAACGGTGAGATGTTGGGTCCGTGTCCATTCTTGTCCCTGAGCAGGTCCGGGAAGCTTTAGATGTCCATGTTGTTTCTTTCCTGGGCGGGCGCCTGAACAAGCATTGGCTGGTGGACGTCTGTGGGCACAAGCTGGTGCTGCGGCGGTGGGCCGCTGACCGTGAGGACGCCGGGTACGAGCGGGACTTGCGGCAGGCGATACGCGCATCGGGTTGGCCCGTGGCGCGGGATGTCACCGCCTTGACTGAAATTGCGGGGGAGCTGTGGAGTCTTGCGGAATTTCTCCCCGGCGAGCCTCACCCGGAGAAAAACTCGGCAGCAGAGTTGAGCTTGCGCGGGCGGCTGATGGCTGAGTTTCATCAAGTCACAGCGTCCCTGAACCCTGGGAGGCGCAAGCACTGGCGTCTTCCAGATGAGATTCTGTCGGACGACCACCTGGAACAAGTGTTCGAACACTGTCCTGACGTCCGTCTCCGGCGGCTGTTGTTCTGGCATTTGCAGCGGGGGCGGCAACTGGCGGCAGGGTTGCCCTGGTCGGAACAGTCCTTGCAGCTTATCCACGGAGATTTCACGCCCTGGAACCTGCTTTACAGGGAGGGTCAGCTTTCGGGCCTGCTGGACTGCGAGATGAGTCGCCCAGAATACCGAATCTCCGAATTCGCGCTGTCGTGGCGGGGCCGGTACGATGCCCTGATTCACGCTTATCACGCCGTTTCCCCACTCTCAGCTCCCGAGTGGAACATGCTGACCCCAGCTTGGTGGGCACTCCTGCTGGAAGGGGCTTACCGGAACCTGGTCAGCGGAACTGAAGATCAGGGGTGGACCGCAGGAATGCTCCTTCGCCGTTCTCCGCTGATGGGCATAGAAAGCTGTCCCTGTTAGTCTTTCGCCCCAGCCAGAGCGCGGCGTCGGGCTTCCCAAGAGGTGAGCCTCCCATCACTCCGCTCCCAGATTCGCTTTCACCCACCCTGCGTCCGGCGCAATTCGTTGCACCACTTCGATGACCGCCCCGTTCGGCCCGCCCACCTGAAAGCGGCGCTGGCCCCAGAGTTCATCCGTGACCGGCTTGAGCAAGGTCAAACCGGCCTGCCCAAGCCGCTGCGCTTCGGCCTGAGCGTCATCCACGATGAACGCGACAAACGGCTTACTCGTCTGCCCCTGCAAAGATGCGGGCGCGGCGGGATGATGGCCGTCCATGAAATCCAGAAAAAAGCCGTTCAGGTCAGCGTGTTGCAGACTGACATACCAGTCCAGTTGAGCGGCGTATCTAAATCCGAAGTGTCGAACGTAGAACTCGGCGTCGGCCAGGGGCTGAGGCGTGAGCACAACGTTGCCCAGAGCTTGAATCTGCATCCTGTCCTCCTGATGACTCCACTTGTACCGGTTTGGATGTCGGAGGGGCAACCCGCCAGGGCAGCGACAGACAGGCGGGAGCCTCCGACAGGACTTGTCTGGGCCGCCGCTCTCCTTTGCCCGGCGCGGCGCCCAGACTGCTCCCATGCCCGAGTTGCACCCCCGCGCCCGCCACGCCCAGACCAGCATCTTTACCCACATGAGCCTGCTGGCGGCGCGGCACGGCGCCGTGAATCTGGGCCAGGGCTTTCCGTCGAACCCGCCGCCCGCCTTCCTGCTGGACGCCGCCCGCCGCGCTGTGGGCACAGTGGACCAGTACACGCCGCCGCTCGGCCTGCCCGCCCTACGTGAGGCGCTGGGCGCTGACCTGAACGTGGACCCCGCCGACGTCATCGTGACCAGCGGGGCCACCGAGGGGCTACTCACGCTCGCGCTGTCGCTGCTGGTGCCGACTAGGGACGGGCAGCCCGCCGAACTCGTGGTGTTTGAGCCGGTGTACGACGTGTACGTGCCGCAAGCGGAACTGGCGGGAGCGCGGGCGGTGCCGGTGCCGCTGCATCTTGACCCAGAGGAGGGCTGGTCGCTCGACCTCGCGGCGGTGCGCGCGGCCATCACGCCCCGGACGCAGGCCCTGCTGGTCAATACGCCGCACAACCCCACCGGGCTGGTCTTTTCGTGGGCGGAACTGACCGAACTCGTCGCCCTGGCCCGCGAGCACGACCTGTGGCTCATCAGCGACGAGGTGTACGACGAGCTGTATGCCAGTGAGCGGCCCACCTCTCTGCGCGAGCTGGCGCCCGAGCGCACCTTCACGGTGGGCAGCGCAGGCAAGCGGCTGGAAGTGACCGGCTGGCGGGTGGGCTGGATTCTGTGTCCGCCCGGATTGGGCGGGGGTCTGAGCTTGGCGGGGGGGCTGGCCAATGTGCGGCAGGTCACGTCGTTCTGCTCGCCCGCGCCGCTGCAAGCCGCTGTGGCCGAGGCATTGCCGCTCGCCCGTTCCCAGGGGTACTACGCGGCGCTGCGGGCTGACTACGCCGCGCGGCGGGCGCTGCTCTCCAGTGGCCTGCGGAGCCTGGGGGCGCAGGTCCACGAGCCGCAGGGCACCTACTTCCTGACGGCACAGCATCCGACCTGGACCGCCGAGGGCCTCGTCGAAAGCGGCGCCGTCGCGGTGATTCCGGGGGAGGCGTTTTACGTGACCTCACCGCCGCCCGCTGGCCTCCTGCGCTTCGCCTTTTGCAAGTCGCGGGCTGAACTGGAGCAGGCTCTCGAACGGTTGGCCCGGCTGTCCAATTTTTGAGGACTGTATGAAGATCCTCTGGCGTTTTTCATTTACACTCTTCTCATGAAGAAGCTTGCTCTTTCTCTGTTGGCCCTCACGGCCCTTTCGTCTGCCAGCGCTGCCGAGCGCTTTGGCTTTTACCTGCTCGGCGCGCAGTACGAGCGTGACACCAACGCCACCGACGCCTTCCGCGTGGGGCTGGGCCTGCCGGTTGCCGGGATTGTGCAGGGCACCGGCGTGCTGGGCGTCACCGGCAACGTGGGCTGGCTGCGCCACACCCGCGCCCTGAATGGCGACGGCACCGGCACGCAGCCCTACTACGGCGTGGGCCTGGGCTTGAGCAGCGCGCTGGTCAGCAACAGCCAGGCCAGCGTCAGTGGCCTCGTGGTTTACCCCCATGTTCTCGGCGGCGCCAACTTCGGCCTCAACGACCGCTGGGCGCTGTTCGCCGAAGCCTCGGCGGGCGCCAACATCTACGCGCTGGGGGCGAGCAGCGCTTACGGCTCGGACTCGACGAGTGGCGTTGCTCCCGGCTTCGGGCTGCGTCTGGGCGCGAGCTACCGCTTCCGCTGAGCTGACCCCGGAAACCGCGTCGTGGCCCCGCGCCCGGTGCGGTTTTTCATGTGTGGAGAAAGTCCTATCCGCAGCATGACCTCTTCCTCAAATCCTCCACATTTGCCCGCCAGGAACGCGCCTATAGTCCGGGGTATGAAGAGTTCCCTTTTCCGGATGACGGGCGCGGCCCTGCTGCTAGGCCTGCCTGCGGCGCACGCGGCCTCGGTCGGCGGCTTTGTCGGCAGTGACGCGGGCGTGTACTACCAGAGCAACCAGCCGGGTTCTTCCACCCGCTACGGCCTGACCGGGCTCGGCCTGTTCTCGCAGCAGGTGACGGTGGCGGGCGAAGTGGCTTCGCTGCGCGACTTCCCGAACAACGCGCCCAGCACCTTCGGCAGCCTGAAGCCCTACTACGGCTTTGGCCTCGGCGCCGGGGTCAGCCTGGGCAACAGCAGCTCGTTCAGCCTCTACCCCCACGCCCTGCTCGGCCTGCGCTACAACACCCGCGCTCCGCTGAGCGTCTACGGCGAAGTCAACACCGGCCTGCGCGCCACCATCGGCGGCGGGACGAACATCGGTCTTGGTGGCGGCGCCCGCATCGGCGTGAACTTGAACATCGCCAACTGAACTGTCATTGTTCATTGCCCCGGTGGTCGGCTGACCGCTGGGGATTTTTTATGCCTCATGGTTGACCCTTCCGCGTTCCACTGCTACCCTGTGTGCATAGCTATGCGTAATTTTGCATAGTCATTCATCCGATGCAGACCCTGACCGCCCGACGCTGACGCTTCCGCCTGACCCTTCCGGGACACGGGCGGACGCTTCACGTCTGGGCGTCTTGCGCTGCCTTTACAGAAAAAGGGGAGAATCACACCATGAGCAAGGAAAAAATCGTACTCGCGTACAGCGGCGGCTTAGACACCTCCATCATCCTCAAGTGGCTCCAGACCGAGCGCAACTACGACGTGGTGTGCTTCACCGCCGACCTCGGGCAGGGCGACGAGGTGGAAGAAGCCCGTGTCAAGGCGTTGAACACCGGCGCGGTGGCGGCCTACGCCCTTGACCTGCGCGAAGAATTCGTGCGCGACTACGTGTTTCCGATGATGCGCTCCTCGGCGCTGTACGAGGGCTACTACCTGCTCGGCACGTCCATCGCCCGGCCCCTGATTGCCAAGAAGATGGTCGAGATTGCCGAGAAGGAGGGCGCGGTCGCCATTTCGCACGGCGCGACCGGCAAGGGCAACGATCAGGTGCGCTTCGAGATGAGCGCCTACGCCCTCAAGCCCGACATCGTGACCGTGGCCCCCTGGCGTGACTGGGACTTTCAGGGCCGCGCCGACCTCGAAGCCTTTGCCCGCGAGCACGGCATTCCGGTGCCCACCACCAAGAAAGACCCCTGGAGCATGGACGCCAACATGCTGCACATCTCCTATGAGGGCGGCCCGCTCGAAGACCCCTGGACTGAGCCGCCCACCCACATGTTCAAGCTGACGGTGAACCCCGAGGACGCGCCGAGCGAGGCCGAATACGTCGAAATCGAGTACGTGAACGGCGACCCGGTGAGCATCAACGGTGAACAGCTCTCGCCCGCCGCGCTGCTGACGAAGGCGAACGAAATCGCCGGGCGTCACGGCGTGGGCCGCATCGACCTCGTGGAGAACCGCTTCGTGGGCATGAAGTCGCGCGGCGTGTACGAAACGCCCGGCGGCACGCTGCTGTACCACGCCCGCCGCGCCGTGGAAAGCCTGACCCTCGACCGCGAAGTGCTGCATCAGCGCGACGCCCTGGGGCCGAAGTACGCCGAACTGGTCTATAACGGCTTCTGGTTCGCCCCCGAGCGCGAAGCCTTGCAGGTCTACTTTGACCATGTGGCCAAAAGCGTGACGGGCACCGCTCGCCTGAAGTTGTACAAGGGCAACTGCATCGTGGCAGGCCGCAAGGCCGAGCGCAGCCTCTACGACAAGGACCTCGTGAGCTTCGAGGCGGGCGGTGACTACAACCAGCACGACGCCGGAGCCTTCATCAAGCTCAACTCGCTGCGGATGCGGGTGCAAAAGCGCGTGGAGGATAAAGGGAAGAAGTAAGGTGCTGCTTCGCCCCGCCACCCCCGCCGACGCCCACGCCATCGCCTTTCACCGCTACCCAGCCGGGGCCGACGCGCCAGAGCGCTCGGTGTATGCCGACTGGGCGCGCGCGAAGCTGCAGGCGGGCGAGTATCTGGACCTGCTGGCGCTCTGCGGCGAGGACGTGGTGGCGGGTGCGGGGTTGGTGCTGCTGGACTGGGGGCAGGGGCGCGGTTCGCCCAACCCGCTGCGGGCGTGGCTGGTCAACGTCTGGACGCACCAAGACTACAGGCGGCAAGGGCTGGCGCGGAGGTTGGTTTCAGACCTGCTGGCTCAGGCCAAGGCATGGGGCATCGGTACGGTGTCGCTGGGCAGCACCGATATGGCCCGCCCCCTGTACGAAAGCCTGGGTTTTAAGCCCTACCCACACGAAATGCTGCTGAACTTGGAGAAGCTATGAACATCCGTCTTGCCACCTCCGCCGACGCCGAAACCATCGCCCAGCAACGGGACGCCATGTTCGTGGACATGGGCGAAGCCGCTGAAAAGCTGGCGCGGGTGCATGACTCTTCGCTGGCGTGGCACCGTCGGGCGCTGGAAAGTGGGCTGTATACGGGCTTTCTGGCTGAGACTGACGGCGAAATCGTGGGCGGCGCGGGCCTGCTCTGGCAGGATTTGCCGCCCAATCCCGACACTGACCTCGACGTGCGCGGCTACGTCATGAATGTCTACGTGCGGCCCGACCAGCGCGGGCAAGGGCTGGCGCGGCGTCTGCTGGAGCGCGTGCTGGACGAGTGCGCGGCGCATGGCGTGACGCAGGTGAGCCTGCACGCTTCGGAAGCGGGGCGGCCCCTCTACGAAAAACTGGGCTTCAAGCCGACCAACGAGATGAAGTTGAAGGTGGAACGGCCATGAACATTCGCCGCGTCACCCCTGCCGACCTGCCCGCCTTCCTCGCCGTGATGCTGGCGGCGGGCATGGATCCTCGCTCGGCCTGGAACAGCACCACGGTGGCCGACCTGGAAAAAAGCATGTCCGGCCCACATTCCGGCGGCTTTCTGGCGCTGGACAGTGGGGGAGAGGCCGTCGGCTGCGTCGGCTTTCGCCCCGACCCCCACGACCCACACACGTTGACCCTGAACAAGCTGGCAACACTGCCGCAAGTGCGCGGGCAAGGCGTGGCGCGGCAGTTGGTGGATGAGGTGGAAGGTCTGGCCGCGCGGGAAGGTTTTCAGCGCGTGCTGCTGGCGGTCAGTCAGGTGAATCTGGGCGTGCGGCCCTTTTACGAGGGGCTGGGTTACAGGCAGGTAGATGAAGATTATGCGTACAGCAGCGGCAAAAACGGGCGGCCCGTGGTGCTGGCGAAGGAAGTCGCAGAAGGCCGATGGCAGAAGGCAGAAGGCTCTCGTGCTGGTCAATAGTTCCCTCACGGCTGGGCTTCTACTCACTACGACCATCCTCTGCTGGTTTGGACTGCAAAAGAGTTGGCCTCAGCCACACCTCTGGAAGCGTCTTTTCTGGCTCTTCCTCCTGCTGACCGTGCTTTATATCTTGTTGACTGCTTTGCAATTTGTTTTACGCATTCCCTGAACCTAGCCCCGAACTTCGGCGAGGACTTTTTATGACCAACCAAAAACAGGAAACTAAACTCTGGGGCGGGCGTTTCGCCGAAAAGACCGCCGAACTCGTGGAACTGTTCAACGCCTCGGTCGGTTTTGACCAGCGCCTCGCCGAGCAGGACATTCGCGGTTCGCTGGCGCATGTGGCGATGCTGGGGGGGCAGGGCATCCTGACTGCCGAGGAAGTCTCCCAAATCACCGACGGCCTGAACGGTGTGCTGGCTGACATCCGCGCCGGGAACTTCGAGTGGCGTCTGGACCGCGAGGACGTTCACATGAACGTGGAAGCCGCCCTGCGCGACCGCATCGGCCCGGTGGCGGGCAAGCTGCACACCGCTCGCTCGCGCAACGATCAGGTGGCGGTGGATTTCCGGCTGTTCACCAAGGAAGCCGCGCTCGACCTCGCCGAACAGACCCGTGCCCTGCGCCGCGTGATGCTGGCCGAGGCCGAAAAGCACCTCCAGAACGAGGTCATTCTGCCCGGCTACACCCACCTGCAAGTGGCGCAGCCCATCCTGCTGGCGCACTGGTTCATGGCTTACGTGGCGATGCTGGAGCGCGACGAGGGCCGTTTCCGCGACGCCGCCGAGCGGATGGACGAGTCGCCGCTGGGCAGCTCGGCGCTGGCAGGTACGCCCTGGCCGCTCGACCGGCACGCGACCGCCGAGGCGCTGGGCTTTGCGCGGCCCACCGCCAACAGTCTCGACGGCGTGGGCAGCCGCGACTTCGCGTTGGAGTTCCTGAGCGCCTGTGCCATCCTGTCGGCACACCTCTCGCGCCTCTCTGAAGAACTGATCTTGTATTCCACCTTCGAGTTCGGCTTCATCACCCTGCCCGACTCGCACACCACCGGGTCCAGCATCATGCCGCAGAAGAAAAACCCCGACGTGTCCGAACTGGCACGCGGCAAGGCGGGGCGCGTCTTCGGCAATCTGATGGCGCTGCTGACGGTGGTCAAAGGTACGCCGCTCGCCTACAACAAGGACTTGCAGGAGGACAAGGAAGGCGTGTTCGACTCCTACGACACGCTGAGCATCGTCCTGCGCCTGTATGCCGAGATGCTGCCCAAGACCGTCTGGCACGCCGACGTGACCAAAGCGGCGGCGGCGCGTGGCTATTCCACCGCCACCGACGTGGCCGATTACCTCGCCCGGCAGGGTGTTCCCTTCCGCGAGGCGCACGAGGTCGTGGGCGGGCTGGTCGGGCTGGCCTCGCGCTCGGACCGGCAACTGTGGGAACTGACCGACGCCGAACTGAAAGCCGCCCACCCGCTGCTCAGCGCGGAAGTGGCGCAGAAACTCACCGTCGAGGAAAGTGTCCGCAGCCGCCAGAGCTACGGGGGCACGGCGCCCGAGCGGGTGCGAGAAGCGGTGGAGGCGGCGAAAGAAAAGCTGCGCCAGGAAACGGGCCAGCCTTAAGGGAAGGAGGACAATAAGGCTATGAACGCTGTCCAGAGCCGTGCCGAGGTGCTGACCGTGATTGCTGCTCATGCTGACGAGCTCCGGCAGTTGGGCGTGGCGGAAGTCTGGCTGTTCGGCTCGGCGGCCCGTGACGAGTTGCGGCCCGAGTCGGATATTGACGTGCTGGTACGGCTCTCGCGTCCGCTGGGGCTGGCCTTCTTTGAGATCGCGCCGCAGCTCGAAAGCTGGCTGGGCCGCCCGGTGGATGTCGGCACCTTCGACGGCCTGCATGGGCGGGCACTGGGCCAGGTTCAGCGCGAGGCCGTGCGTGCCGCGTAGTGACTCCGAGCGGCTGGAAGATGCTCTGGCTGCGGCCCAGGCCGCCGTCTCGTTTGCCGGTGCCCTGACCCTGGACGAGTTGCGGGCTGACCACCTCACGCTGGCTGCCCTGAAATACGAACTGCTGGTGCTTGGCGAAGCGGTAGGCGGTCTGAGTGACAGCGTGCGCCAGAGTGCGCCTGACCTTCCCTGGTCACAGCTTCGGGGCCTACGCAATGTCGTGACCCATGAGTATTTTCGCGTCTCGCCCAGCATTCTTCATCAGGTGGTCACTGTAGATTTGCCTGCCCTGATTCCTCGATTGGACGTTCTCCTGGACGAGCGACAACGCTACGCCTAAGGCCACGTTCGCGCCTTTTCTCTATAAGGAGCTCCCTTTGACCCTTTCCGACAAACACATCCGCCTGATTCAGGCGACCCCCAACGACTTCGGCACCGTCACTGGCCTACTTGAACAGGCTGGGCTGCACACCTCCAGCGTGACCCCGGACGGCTCGACCTACTGGATTGCTTACCTCGACGGTCAGCCCGGCGGCTGCATCGGCCTGGAGCATGGGCAGGGCGTCTCGCTCATCCGCTCGACGGCGGTGCTGCCCGACTTCCGCTCGCACGGGCTGGGGCGGGCGTTGGTGCTCTCGGCGCTGACGCACGCCTCGCTGCGCGGCGACCACACCGTCTACCTCTTTTCCTCCGAGGCGGGCGACTACTGGAAGCGCTTCGGCTTCGGGCCGAGTACGGCGGCAGAAATCGAGGCGGCGCTGCCCGAGGCACCGCAGGTTCAAAGTGGCGTGATGCGTGGCTGGATCAAGGAGGAGCAGGTCTGGAAACGCGAACTGCTGCAAGTGGGGGCGCAGGGGTGAAGCGCGGTGGGGGAGAGCAGACAGGTCCGCTTGTGGCGGGGCGGCTGCGCTATGCTGCGGGCACAGCACAATTCTCAGCGCTCGAGCCCGCACGGCGCGGCTTATCTGCTGCCGTTCTTGCCCCAGGAGGGAAGCACCATGTCCGATACCACCCTGACCACCCGCCTCGCCACCGCCGAGGACAAACCCCAGGTGACCCGCATGTTCTCGGAAGCGGGGCTGGACACCGACGCCGCGCTCGAGAGCGGCACGACTTACTGGATCATGGAGCGCAACGGCGAAGCGGTGGGCGCCGTGGGCCTGGAGCATGGCGACGGGGTCAGCCTGCTGCGCGGCGCGGCGGTGTCTCCCTCGTCGCGGGGCATGGGCCTGGGGCGGCAGCTCGTCATCAGCGCGGTGGAATATGCGCGTGGGCGTGGCGACCGGGCCGTGTACCTGTTTTCCAAGGGGGGCAAATGGGAAACCTTCGGCTTTACCCAGATTCCGCTGGCTGTGGTCATGGGGGACATCCCCGACGCGCCGCAGATTCAGGCCTACCGATCGCGCGGCGAGCGCCCCGGCGGCACCACCTGGATGCGCGACCTGACCAAATAAACAGCCAGCCTGCTCGGGCGTGGGGAGGGTCGGTATGACCTTTCTCGCGCTCGATTCCATTGCCATTCCCGACATTCACTCTGACGCACCGCTCACCGAGCGCAAGGCGAAGTTGTCGGACATAGATGCCATTCACGAGCTCATTGGCTACTGGGCGGCGCGGGGCCTGATGCTGGTGCGCTCCAAGACCCTGCTCGCCGAAACCATCCGCGACTTTCACCTCGTGCTGGCCGAGCCGCATGGGGGGCACCCCAGCGGGCTGGCGGGCGTGTGTGGCCTGCACCTGCTCGCGCCTGACCTTGCCGAGGTGCGCGGGCTCGCCATTCACCCCGCCATGCAGGGGCGCGGCCTGGGCAAACAGCTCGTGCTCGCCTGCGAGGCCGAGGCGCGGGCGATTGACCTTCCCGCCCTGTTCGCCTGGACCTACCAGCAGGGCTTTTTCGAGAAGTGTGGCTTTCACCGCATCGAGAAGACGAGTCTGCATCCCCGGGTGTGGTCCGAGTGCCAGCGCTGCGCCTTTTTCGAAAACTGCAACGAAATTGCCATGTTGCGGGAGCTGACGTGAGGGTGCCCCGGCCCACAACAGGCCAGAGCGTAGGCCGGGAGGGGCGTCGGCAACCAAAAACGAGTAACATAGCCGATTGGCAAGCGTGCCCCGCTCCGGGCCAGGCCGCCGCTGCCCCCACCCTATTAACCGCGTCCGGTGAGGCGCGAATGGAGGTCCAAGCATGATTCGCAAAGAACGCGCCATTCTGGCTCTGGAAGACGGCACCGTGTACCGTGGCTACGCTTTTGGGTACCGCGGCGAGACCGTCGGTGAAGTGGTGTTCAACACCTCCATGACCGGCTACCAGGAAATCATGACCGATCCCTCGTACAACGGGCAGATCGTGACCATCACTTACCCGCACGTCGGCAACTACGGCGTCGCCATCTACGACATGGAGAGCAACAAGCCGTATGTGCGCGGCTTCATCTCGCGCGAGTTCAGCGGCGAGTACTCCAACTACCGCGCCCAGCAGTCGCTCGAAGCGTTTATGCAGCAGTACGGCGTCGTGTCTATCCAGGGCATCGACACCCGCGCCCTGGTGCGGCGCCTGCGCTCGGGTGGTGTGGTCAAGGGCGTGATTGCCCACCGCAGCTTCACCCACCCCGAAGACCCCTACGGCGAGTTCACCCCCGCCGAGGAGCAGATCTACGTGCAGCGGGCGCGTGACCATCAGGACATCGACGGGTTTGATATGACCAAGGAAGTCACCACCGCGCTGCCCTACGCCTTCCCTACGCTGCGCCAGGGCAAGCGCGTGGTGCTGATGGATTTCGGCATCAAGCACACCATCATCGAGCGGCTGGCCGAAGTCGGCATCGAACCCATCGTGGTCCCGGCGCACACCACCCCGGCGCAGATCATGGCGCTGCAACCGCACGGCCTGTTCCTCAGCAACGGCCCCGGCGACCCCGCCCCGCTGGAATACGCCCACAAGACTGCCTGGGAAATGATGGGACTGCTCCCCACCTTCGGCATCTGCCTGGGCCACCAGATTCTGGGCCTCGCGGCGGGCGGACAGACCTTCAAGATGAAGTTCGGGCACCGGGGCGGCAACCAGCCGGTCAAGAACCTGCTCACCGGCAATGTAGAGATCACCAGCCAGAACCACGGCTACGCTGTAGATCTAGACAGCATTCCCAACGGCGCTTTCGTCGCCACTCACGTGAACCTCAACGACGGGACGCTCGAAGGCATGGCCCACAGCCGTTATCCGGTGTTCAGTGTGCAGTACCACCCCGAGGCTTCGCCTGGTCCTCATGACAGCCGCTACCTTTTCGACCGCTTCATCGAGGAGATTGACGCCTTCGACGGAGGCAACGGTACCCCCATTATTAAGGCCAATCCTGGGCGTTTGGGGGTTTGACAGGGCCGCGTGACCCGGGAATGATGGGTCACAGGCTCGTTGAGGTTTTGCACAGTGTCAGGTTGAACTTGGTTCAGACGTTGTGAGAAATCTCATATTTGGAAGTGCTTCCTGAGCCATTATAAAGAAGTCCCCGCGCACCCCATGCCTGGCCGTATGAGGAGTGTGAACGACGAAGTGGTTTTGAAGCAGGGAAGCATCTGACGCATTCGGGCGCCTTGTCAGATGTGGAGCGAGTGGCGCGACCGGCAAAGCTGTGGCAACACACTTGCCGGTTGTTTGTTGTCTCTCGGCTGGCCCCGCCCTCTTATGTTCTGAACGCTTTTCTCAAGGAGTTGCACATGCGTACATTCTCTTCTCTCTCCGCTGTGGTCGCAGCACTCGCACTGGGTACTGCTGGGGCACAGACCCTCGCTACTCCCCCCACTACTCCCGCGGGCACGGAGATCATCAACAAGGCGGAAATCACCTTCACGCCCGAATCCACCCCGACCAACCCCAACCCCCCCAGCGAAACCATTGAGACGCCGCCCGTCATCACGGTGGTCAACCCGGTGCCGAGCTTTACCATCACCCCCAACGACGGCAGCAAGGACACCACCCAGCCCGACTACACCAACCCCGGTCAGACCAGGGAAGTCAAGCCGTGCGACAAGAACGTGACCTTTGCTTACACGTTGACCAACACCGGCAACGTGAACGGCGAGTCGTACACGCTGACCAACACGCCTGACCCCACCGGCGCGGTCAAGACCCCCGAGAACATCCGGTTCTACCTCGACAGCAACAACAACGGTCAGCTCGACCAGAGCGAGATTGCTGCGGGAGCCACCACCACCATCACGGACGTGGCGATCAACCAGACCGTCAAGTTCTTCCAGGTCTACGACGTGCCCTGCACCGCGACGAGCACCGACAAGTTCGGTGGCGATCCCACCGGCACCCGCAACGACAACCCCAACTTCAGCAACGATCCCACCCTGCCGCGTGACGCCAACAACTCCAACACCGTCACCATCAACCGCAAGGATGGCGTCGTGATCGGGCCTAAGGCTGACCCGGACGGCAACGGCAACCCCGTGACCCCCGCTTACAACAGCCCCGAAGGCATCAACATCGTCCCCACGGCCAGCGACACCCAGGTGGCGACCGTGACCACGCTGCCGACGAGCGGCGTGACTGTCACCTTCACCAATACCATCCAGAACACCGGCAACCGCACCGACACCTTCGAACTGACCCAGACCAACACCTTCCCTGCCGGAACCACGGTCGTGTTCAAGGACGCCAACGGCAACGCCCTGCCCACCGTCAACGGCAAGCCCGTCGTGCAGAATGTGCCTGAAAACGGCACTGTCGACATCCAGGTCATCGTGACGCTGCCTGCCGGCGTGACCCCCACCCAGCTCTCCGGTCAGCCTGCGGTGACGGTCACCACCACCAGCCAGAACGACCCGACCAAGAGCGACACCACCAAGGACATCATCGAAGTCAAGGTGCCCGGTATCGCCTTCGGTGACCCCACTCCTGGCCTCGGCGGTGACCCGACCCCCGTCGGCACGCCTCCCACGGGCGTTCCCGGCAACCCCGGCACCCCTCTCACCCCTGGCAACCCCCAGACCTGCACGGCGCCTATCCGCACCTACCTGCCGATGGAAATTGCCAACCTGGGCAGCCAGGACGACGCCTTCGTGGTCAGCGGCACCGCGCCTGTGACCGTCCTCAACCCCGACGGCACCGTCAACCCCACCCCCGTGATCGTGCCCGTGGTGTACTACCGCGACGTGAACGGCGACGGCAAGCTCGACGCTGGCGACACCGAGCTCCAGGGCGGCAACACCGGCACCATCAAGCCCGGTGAAGAAATCAAGCTGATTGCTGTGGTCGACGTGCCCTGCGCCGCCGCCCAGCAGACCATCACGCTGAACCAGGAAGCCAAGTCGCCCACCACCGGCGTGTCTCAGAAGGATCCCAACGACACCATCACCGTCGGCGGCAACGGCGGCAAGCCCATCGTCACCAAGACGGTCGACAAGGCCACCGCCAACCCCGGCGATACGCTGACCTACACCATCATCGGCAAGAACACCTCGAACGCCAACGTGAAGCAGGCCCTGGTGTGCGACACCGTGCCGACCAACACCACGTTCGTGAGCTTCACGGCCACCACCAACGCCAGCGGTACCGTCGTGTACTCAAACAACGGCGGCTCCAGCTGGAGCGCGAGCGCCACGGCCCCCGCTGCGGGCGCCAAAGTGTGCGCGGGTGTGGACACCAACAACGATGGCAAAGTCGACGCGGCTGACATCCTCAAGCCCGGCGAAACCATCACCGTGACCTACCAGGTCAAGGTGAACTGAGGCCTCTCGTGAGGCGGCGCCCTCCTGCCTGCGGGCGGGGCGTGCGCCGCCTCTTTTGCACTTCCTTTTGTTCTGCCCCAACACGAGAAGCCTATTTTTCAAGCAAGCAGAGTCGTTCCTGATCTGGGAGGCACCGTGCAACAATCCCTTGGACTGAAAGAGTCTCGCCCGAAGGTCGTGGGGCCGTTGCTGGCCCTGTCGCTGGCCCTGGGTACCCCCGCCCTGGCCGCCGGTACCCCCGCCGGGACCATCATTCGCAACCAGGCCACCCTGGAATATCTGCTGCTCAGCGGCACCCCCGAAACGATCACCACCCCGCCGGTAGAAACGGTGGTCAGCCCTGTTTGTAGTGTGAGTGTGCTGCCCAACGGCACCGTCAGCGCACCCGGTCAGAGTCTGTCTCTCGATCCGGGGCAGAGCGGGCTGCTGCGGTACACGCTCTTCAACGCGGGCAACACCACCAATACCTACGCACTCGAAGCGGTCAACGAGGCGGGGTCGCAGTTTGCGCCGCAACTCGCCATCTATCAGGATCTCAACGGCAACGGCGTCGTGGACAACGGAGAAGGGCCGCTGAGCAACGTGGCGGTCAATGCCGACCAGACGGTCAATCTGCTGGTGCAGGTGGTGACGGGCAGCGCGGCGCGCGGGACCGCATTCCCCAACCTGATTGCCAGTTGCGGTGGCGGAGCGTCCACCAATGGGCGTGATGCCGACAACGTTTCGCAGGTCACCCTGACCAACCCACCGGTGCTGGCGCTGCAAAAGACCTTCACCCCCGCCGAGGTGCGGGCGGGCGGCGAAACCACCGTCAACCTGACCTTGACCAACAACGGCGGCGACTCGCGTGAAGCGGTGCTGACCGACCTGCTGAACACGCCTGAGCTGCGTGACTTCGTGTTTGTCAGTGGGAGCGCTCGCCTGGGCGGCAACGCGAGAGACGCTGTCATTGAATACACCGCCGACGGGAGCAGTTGGAACACGGTGCAGCCCCCGAACGTGGCGGGCATCCGGGTGCGGACCTCGTCGGTGCCGGCGGGCGGCAGCCTGCAACTTTCCTTCACGCTGCGTGCCCCCCGTGTGACGGCTACTACCCGGCGCAACGTCGCCACAGTCGTCAGCGGCGGTCAGACCATCGAAGCGACGGCGCCTATCGGAATTCGTCCAGTCGTTGAAATCGCCTTGGGGCCGCAGGGCAACCCTCGTGCGCTGCCCGGCGGCGAGATGAGCGCCGACGACCGTCAGGTGCGCGACAGCGTCGTGGGCGGCCAAGAAGTGTGCTTTACCCACACCGTGCAGAACCTCGGCGACCTGACCGACACCATCAGCACTGGGGTCAGCCGCATCAATGAAGGCGCCAATTACACTCTGCGCGACATGGCCGGGAAACCGATCAACGGGGACTTCGTGGTCACGCTCGAGCCGCAGCAGACCGCCGATTTCCAGGCGTGTTACTCCTACCCGACCGCCGAGCGCACCTCGCTCGAAGCGGTGCTGACCAGCCGCAGCTCGCAGGGCGCGGCGGACAACCGCACGGTGGACCAGATCACCACCGTCTACCCCAACACCATCGGCCTGACCAAGACGAGCGACCGGGGGCAGAACGCGCTGGTGGCCCCCGGCGAAGAACTGACCTACACTCTGACTTTCACCAACACGCTGCCGGTGCCGCTCAATGGTGTAGTGGTGCGCGACCCACTCGGCGTGATCTACCCGCCCGGCACCCCCAGCCCCATCAGGCCGACCAGCGTGACCCGGCCCGCGACGGCGGCGGTGCCGAGCAAGGCGCCCGCAGCGGCAGCCAGCGTGACCACGGCGAGCCGGCCTCTGGCGGCCCAGGCCACCAATGTCGGCGCTCTGGAGTTCGTGCGGGCCGACCGGGGCGGCGTGCTGGAAAACGGCGAGGTCGTCTGGCGACTCGGCACCGTGCAGCCGGGCGAAACCGTGACCCTGCACGTGACGGTGCGGGTGCCGGCCACGATGACCGACGGCGCCGTCATCCACAACATCTACACCCTGACGAGCACCGAGCTGCCCACGCCGCTGGAATCGCCGCCTGCCACCAACACGGTGTTCAACCCCGGCAACTTCGAACTGACCAAGACGAGCAACCCCACCACCGTGGTCTTTGGGGAAACGATCACCTACATCTTTACCGTAACCAACCGCAGCACCGTGGTTCCGCTGAAAAACGTCCAAGTGCAGGACACCCTGCCGGCTGGGCTGGTCTATCAGGAGAACAGCAGCGGCTACCGCGCGGGCCTGTCGGGTGAGTTCACCCCGATTCAGCCGACCATCCGTGACCGGACCTACGTCTGGACCATCCCCGAGGTGGCTCCCGGCGCGAGCGCGCAGGTCAGCTTTCGCGCCATCGTGACGCCGGAAGCGGGCACGCAGCTTCGCAACAACGCTGTGGGCCGCGCCGTCGCCAGCGAGCGCGAAACCAACTCGCGTCCGACAGGCGTGCTCAACCGGGTCGAGCCGCTGAGCTTCGGGGTCAACAACGCCGACCTGGTCGGTTACGTCTTCCTCGACCGCAACCGCAACGGCGTGTACGACTACCTCGTCGACCTGCCCTGCCCCAAGGCGCGGGTGATTCTCGCCAATGGCCGCATCGAGTTGACCGACAACGAGGGCCGTTACCACTTCCGCAACGTGCGCGAGCAGACCTGGGGCCTGCGCCTCGACCCCAACTCGGTGGCGCTGCCCGCGCTGCAAATGCCGCAGGATAGTGGCCGCCCTGGCAGCCGCCAGGTGTACGTGCGCGGCCTGACCAGCGTGGACTTCGCGCTCGCGCCTGACGGCGGCGACATCGCCGTGATCCGCGACACCACGCTGCGGATCAGCGGCGGCCCCGAGGGCGCCCAGAAGACCATGCAGGTGCAAAAGCAGGTGTTCACCACGCCGGACGCCGGCGTCTACCGCGTGCAGCTTATTCTGGGCAACCAGCAGCCGCTGCCCGGCTTTACCCTGACCGATCCGCTGCCGACGGGCGCACAGCTCGTGGACGGCGAGAACGTCCTCAATTTCGATCCCCTGCCCAGCGGCGAACGCGCGGTGACCTACCGCTTCCGCTGGCAGGGTGATTCCAAGGCCGCCGTCACCGACCCGACGGCAAGCTGGAGGTACTGAGAGTGAAACGCGCCATCACCACCCTGACGGCGGCGCTGCTGGGCGCGGCGGCCGCGCAGGAAATCGCCACCTCCCTGCCCCTGACCTCCGTCGGCAACAAGCTGATGTGGACGGTGGGCGACCAGGACCTGAAGCTGGTCGTGGGCGTCTCGTCGCGCGTGCAGCTCGATGTCTACGGAGCGCAGTTCGACCCGCAGGACTACCGCAGCCCCGACTACTTCGGCGATGAGAACTACTCGACCGCTCGGCCCAAAGAGCCGGTTGCCAGCTCCTTCGTCTTGACCAATGCCGCCGGCGAGGTCGTCAAGGAATTTAACTACGGCGCCGGGGTGCAGGACTGGCAGACCTTCCTCAACCAGGACCTGCCCGCCGGTACCTACACCCTCAAGGTCCGCACCGAGGGCAACGGCAAAAACACCTTCGCCTTCCGCCTGAACTCGATCAGCGCGGCGGTGCAGGCCGATCACCTCAACGTGACGGTCCGCAGCAACGACTGGGTGCCGGCGCTCAACGTCTACAACCCCGGCGGCCCTTTGACCGTCAAGATGTACGACGGCGACGGCCCGCAGGAACTCGAAGCCGAGCTGCGCGACGCGGCGGGCAACAGCTACCCGATCAAGGTGAGCGGCCAGCTCGAGTGGGACGATATCCAGGTGCCTGAGGCGAAGGGCAACTACACGGTGTTCCTGCGCCAGCCGCAGGGCACCTTCCAGTACTCCAACACCGTGGGCTTTCAGCTCACCGGCGCGCCGATCACGGTGGTCAATGCCGACACCACCGGCAAGCTGCAACTGGTGGCCGAACTGGTACTGCCGGACGAAACGCTGCCCACCCAGGCCACCGTGCAGGTCGGCGAACAGACCTACGAGGTGCAGGGCTCGGCGGGCCCGGTCACCCTGCCCGCGCAGGAGTACCCGGTTAGCGCCGCGCCGATCAAGGGTGCCGAAGTCACGGTAGACCAGCCGGCGGTCACCGTCGAGAAGGAGCAGACCAAGACCGTCAAGGTGCAGGTCAAGCCCGACGTGGCCCTGAACTTCAGCGCCGACAAACCCGAAGTGTGTGTGGGCGACGTGGTGAAATTCACCGCCCGCGCCACCACCGAGTTCGAGCGTCAGGCGCTGCCCGCCACCGTGCAGGTCAAGCTGCCGGCAGGCTTTACCGCTGCTGGCGAAACCACCGTCACCGCCAGAGTGGACGCGAACAACCCCGGCGTGCTGGTCTTCGAGGCCAAGGCCGGCGCCGCCGCTGCCGGGGAGCAGCAGGTCACCGCGACCCTGCTGCCCTGGAACAAGACCCAGGACCTCGGCGTGCGGGTGCAGCCCACCGCCACCCAGATCGAGCTGCGCCGCAGTGACCTCGCCACCGCCCAGCCCGGCGACACGGTGACGGTCACGCTGACGCTGAAAAACACCAGCGGCGCCCCCGCGCCCTACCAGCTCACCGACCGCCCCGGCGAGCGCCTCGAAGCGCTGGACCCTGCCACCTTCAGCGGTGAACTTGCGCCCGGCGAGGAAAAGACCCTGAGCTACCGCGCCCGCGTGAAGGGCGAAGCGGCGGGCCAGAGTGACCTGCAAGCCACCCTGAGCAGCGCCTGCGACAGCCAGCAGACGGTGGCCGGCACCCTCAGCGTGACCCCGCCCCCGCCGCCCCCCGTCAAAACGGTGGTGGCGGTGCAGCGCGAGAGCACGGTCCGCATTCCCTTCGACTCGCCCAAGTCGGCGACCCAGATCGTCATTGCCCACCAGCCGCCCAAGGACTCGGTGTACGTGACGGGCAGCAGCGCCCTGAACGGCAAGAGTGTGGACGACCCCGAGACCGGGCCCAGCGGGAAGCTGTACTGGACCACCCCCGGTGCGCCGCGCGGCGTGCTGACCTACAAGGTGACCCACGAAGGCGCGCTGGGCGCCCTGGAAAGCCCCACCCTGGTCGGCAAATACGCCAAGAACAACCTCGAAATTCTGGTTGGCGACGGGAATCTCGACGACCTCGGCAACCTGCGTAAGCTCAGTACCCAGGCCGAGGGCGAGGAAAACCCCGGCACTGTCCGGCTGCCGCTCGACGGCACCGTCTACCGTGACCGCGACCGCGTGACCGTGGCCGTGCAGGGCGCGGTGGACGACGAGGCGCTGCCGACCGTGAACGGTGTGGCCGTCGACGCCGCGACCCTCGGGAAAAAGGTCACCGACCCCGGCAAGGGCACACTGCGCCGCGAGTTCTTCGGGCAACTGCTCAAACCCGGCGAGAACGTCGTGTCCTACGGGGGCCAGCAGATCAAGGTGTACCTGGCGGGCACGCCGGTCAGCGCCGAACTGACCCCGCTGCAACTCGTGGCCGACGGCGTGACCCCCATCAAGGTGGGCGTCAAGCTGCTCGACGCGGCGGGCATCGCCAACGGCACCTCGGTGACGGTGCAGACCTCGCTCGAACCCGAGCGCCGGGACGCGCAGCCCACCGTGGGCAGCTACCAGATCCGGCTCAAAGACGGCGAAGGCGTGCTGGAAATGCAGCCGCTGGGCACCCCCACCCGCTTCGACGTGAAGGTGCTGGTGGGCGAAACCCCCATCAGCCGCAGCTTCGAGGCCGTGCCGAGCAAGACCCGCGTGGGCATCGGCACCGTGAGCGTCGGGGCGCTGCTGGGTGCAGGAGGCGCGGCGGCTGGCGAAGCGCGGGCCGCCGGCTACCTCGAAACCCCCATCGGCGAGGGCAAACTGTACGTGGCGGGCGCGGGCGCCGTGACCGCCGAGCCCGACCAGAACGGCCAGATCAAGTTCCAGCAAGACCGTCAGGCCGGGCTGCCCACCACCGCCAACCCGCTGGAGCGCTACCCCACCTACGGCGACTCCAGCACCCACGACATTCCCCTCCAGGGCATCGACCCGGTGGCCTTTCGCTACGAGCACCCGAGCTTCAATGTGCAGTACCGCCAGTCGGCGCTGCCGGTGGACGTGTTTAACCTCGGCATCAACCCCACGGCGCTCAGCGGCTTTACCCGCACCAACCCGCAGGTGTCGGGCTTCGTGGCGGCGCTGCCCAAGGACGAGGTGCGCGCCGAGTTTCCCGCCAACGGCACCCGCGTCCTGAGCCTGGGCCGCGCGGGGCTGCTGCCCGATAGCGAAGTCGTCGAACTGGTGTCGGTGGACGCCCGCACGGGCGCCGAGCGCATCACCACCTTGCAGCGCCTGCGCGAGTACACCGTGGACTACGCCAGCGGCGTCATCTACTTCCAGAAAGCCGTCGGGCTGACCGACGTGGACGGCAATCCGCAGGTGGTACGTGTGCGCTACCGCCTCGACGACGCGATGGCCCAGCGGCAGGTCGCCTGGGGCGTGCAGGCCAGCTCGCGGCTGCTCGATGATCGTCTGGTGCTCGGCGCCGCCGCCGTGCAACTCGACGGCGCGACCAGCATCGGCGTGCGCGCCCGGTACGCCGACGGTATCAGCCGCGCCGACCTGCTCGCGGCCTACAGCGGCGGCGTACTGGTCAACGGCACCGCCGACATGAAGACCGAGCGCCTGGAGGCCCGCGCCAGCGTGCGCTATCAGGACCCCGGCTACCACGGCCTGAACCGGGTCGAGGACGGCATCGCCGCCGACGCCCGCGCCAACTACAAGCTGACCGACCGCCTGGGTGTGGGCGTCACGGGCTATTACCGCAAAGACATCGACACCGACGGCAAAACCGAAGGCGACCGCAACGGGGGCTACGCCGACGTGCGGGCAACCTACGACTTCAAGCCCTTCAGTGTGGGTCTGGGCGTCCGCGCCGGCTTCGGTGACCAGCGCGGCTTCGGCGTGGTCGGCAGTGCGGGCTACAGTCAGAACGGCTACGTGGTCAAGGTCGAGCACGCCCAGCCCCTCGGCGGCGAGCTGACCCCGACCACCACCGTGAGTGCCACCGCGCCCGTCACCGAAAACGTGACCCTGACTGCCCGCGACGAAGTGCGCTGGGGTCAGGACAGCCGCGCGTCCATCGGCCTGAACTCGCGCTTCGGCATGACGAACATCGCCGTCAACTACGACCTGCCCGGCGCCGACGGCTGGGGCAACCGCGCCCGCTTCGGGGTGGACACGGCGCTGCCGCTGAGCGACAAGCTGTCGCTGGGCCTGAACGCCGGCTACCTGCTCGACCTGGCCGGCGACGGCGACGGCTGGAACGCCGGAGCGAGCCTGCGCTACAAGGACGAGCGCCTGGTCGCCACCCTCGGCAGCGACGTGGCCCACAAGAACGACGGCTTCCGGGTGGCCTTTAAAGGCGGGGCGAGCTACTCGCTCAACGACCGCCTGACCGTGAGCGCCGACGCGACCCACGTGACGGGGCCGCAGCCCACCGACGCGGGCACCAACGTCGCCCTGAGCGCGGCGCTGCGGGCCAGCCAGTGGCAGGGCCTCGCCTACCTGCGCTACAAGGACGGCGCTCTGGCCGCCCAACGACCCGAAGTCATCGGCGAAGCGAACATCGAATACCACGTGCCGCGCTACGCCCTGCGTGGCGGCATCGCGGGCCGGATGCTGCTCCAGCAGCCCGAAAGTGCGACCTATCAGGTCTCGGCGAGCGGCACCTACTACTTCACCGACCGCCTGGGCCTGGGCCTTGCCGGACGCGCCCTGCTCCAGCCGGCCACCGGCTACCAGGGCTACAGCTTCGGGGTCGAGGGCAGCGTGCGCGCCCTGCCCGGCACCTGGGTCACGCTGGGCTACAACCCGGTGGGCTTCAGCGGCATCAACTCCAACCTCTACACCCGCCAGGGGGCCTATGTGCGCCTCGACCTGATGTTCGATGATGGGCAGTACGGCGGCGACACGCAGCCGGCCCAATCGCAGGTTCAGCCGCAAGGCTCCCAGGTCCAGCCCGCCGCGCCGCAGGGTCGGCAGCCTGCCCCGGTGAATCTGAACTTGCAAGGGCAGCGCGGTGACTTGCCGCCCACCGATGCCACTGTGGCCGCGCCTGTGCCGGCCCCCGCCCCGACGGAGGGAAAATAAATGAAGGGTCAGTCTCTCTCTCAAGCGGCGCTCAGTGGGCCAACCCTTGCCAGGCCAGGGCGATACAGGCGTTCTCTGATGAGCCGTCTACTGGTCCTGACGACGGCCCTGGGCGGCGCCCTGACGGTGGCCGGAGCAGGCGCGGCCCCTGCCACCAGAACCGACCTCGCTGTCTACAAGTATGTAGACCTCACCAACAGCCGTGATCCCAATATCAGCAAGTTCTATGTGGGCGACACCGTGCGCTACTCGTTGCAGGTCGTCAACAACGGCTCGCTGGCGGTCAGTGGCGCCGCGCTGACCGACGTGGCCGAGCCCGGTCTGGAGGGTCTGACCTGGACCTGTAGCGTGGTCCGGGGCGACGCGCAGTGTCCGGCGGCGTCCGGCACCGGGCTCCCCAACTTCAGCATTCCCCGACTGGGCGCAGACAGCGAGCTGAAGATCACCTACACGGCCAAAGTCACGGCGGTGGACCCGCAGCTGACGAACACGGCCCAGATCATCCCGCCGGCAGGAATCACCGACATCAACCCGGCCAACAACAAAGACACGGTCTATATCTGCACCTTCGACGTCAATCGCCCGCGCGAAACCACCCTGACACTCGCCAAGAGCAGCAACGGTCCGTGGACGGTGGGTCAGAGTGGGGCGCTCTACACCCTGACGATAGGCAACGAAGCCAACTTCGACAGCCAGGGCACGGTCACGGTGCGCGACCTGTTGCCCAACGGGATCACGCCGCTGAGCAGCAGCTTTGCGCCTGCGCCGAACTGGGGCTGCACCGTGAGCGGCCAGCTCGTGACCTGCACGACCTCGCAGCCGATTGTCGCCACCAAGACCGTGACCATCACCATCCCGGTCAATGTGGGCGCCGCCGCTGTGGGCACTGTGACCAACCGGGCAGCAGTGGGCGGCGGCGGCGACCCGGACCCCATTCCAAATCCCGCCACCTGCACGCCGGGCACGGGCAATCCGGCCAACCAGTGCGCCCAGACGACCACCGTGGTCACGGGGTCGACTCCGCCCGACGCGCCCGACGTGCCGGTGCCCACCCAATGTTCCAACCTCTACGGTCTGATGTTCACCAGCCCTAACTCGCTGAGTGGCCGCAGCATCAACCTGCTTGACCCCAGCACCAACGCGGTAGGCACGCGTGTGGCGACCTTGCCCACGTTGGGCCGCCATGCCCTGACGTCAGCCGCCCTGGCAGTCTCACCCGACAGCCAGACGTTCTATGTGGCGACGGACGCCTATCTCGGCGATTCGGACGCTCTGTGGAGTTATAACTCGTCGACGGCTCGCTGGTCCCGGGTCGGCGGTTTCGGCGGCGTGACTGGCCGCATCGTGCGGATGGCCATGACCAGCAGCGGGGTCGGTTATGCCATGGATTCGGACGGGAACTTCTGGAGCTTTGCGGGGGCAGGGAACATCAGGCTGCTGGGCAAGCTGACGCCTTCGGGGACCAATGTTCCCGGCTTCTATGAAAACGGCGACTTTTTCGCGGCGGCGGACGGCAAGCTCTACCTGCTCAGCGCACAGACCGGGGGCAACGTCGGCCTGTGGTTCGTGGACCCCCGCACCCTCAAGGCCGAGTACCTGGGCAACCTGACCAGCACGTCGGGAAGTGTGCAGTACAACGGCCTCGCCGCGCTGCCGAGCGGCATCTACGCGGCCAACTCGGCGGGGAATCTGGCGACCATCGACCTGGCGACCGTCACCCTGAAGACGGTGGGCACTGCCAACATCGGCTCGGCTGACCTCGCCAGCTGCACTTACCCCGATTTCTCGCCACGTATCGAAGTCACCAAGAGTGCTCAGAAGGTCGGCGGGGACCTGTCGACCCCCGTGGTGCAGCCCGGCGACGTGCTCGAATACACCATCGTCGTGCGTAACTCTGGGCAGTTGCCCGCAGGCGGAGTGGTCGCCACCGACCCGCTGCCCGAGGGCGTGACCTACGTGCCGGACAGCGCCCGTGTCAACAACGCGACCTTCACGGTCTACAACGGCAGGCAGGTCAACCTCGGCGGGGCCGCCTATCCCTTCGCGCAGCCGGTGGGCGTGTGCAGCCTGAGCAGCGGCGCCTGCGTCAACCAGGTGCTGCGGGTGGACACGACGCCCGGCGTCCTTGATCAGGAAGCGGTGGTCACCTTCCGTGTGAAGGTGGACGACCCCTTTACCAAGGCCGACAGCAAGGTGCTCAACCAGGCCGTCGTGACCTACACCGATGGCAACACCCCGCCCAAGCCGATTCCCAGCAACCCGGTGGACGTGCCGGTCAACCGCCCGGTCAAGATCAACGCCATCAAGACCGTGCAGAACATGACGGCGGGCACCCCGGCGGCCACCACCGGCAGCGGCAAGCCCGGCGACGTGCTGGAATACTGCATCACGACCAGCAACGTGGGCAGCGGCGTGGCGGCCAACATGCGCTTTGCCGACAGCGTGCCGGTCAACACCACCTTCCAGCTCGGCGGTTACGGCCTGGCAGGCCAGGACATTCGTTACACCGGCCCGTCGGGCACGCAGTTCCTCAGCGCGGCTGACGACGGCGATGCGGGCAGCCTCAACACTGGCCGCGTGCTGGTCAATGGCCTCCCCGCGCGTCTGGAGCCGGGGCAGCAGTATCAGGTCTGCTTCCGCGCGACCATCAAATAACCCCTTAGTTTCCTGAGCAGGCCGTCTCCCCGTGAGGCGGTCTGTTTTGCGTTTGCCTTCGCCGCGCGGCAAGCTCCGGGAAAAGAACGAAAAGCCAAAGGCCCGCTGAACCCGCCGCGCCCGGTCAGGCGGCAGACTACCCGGCAAAGGAGTCCACCCATGACCGACCAACCCGACCTGTTCGGCCTTGCGCCGGATGCGCCCAGGCCCATCATTCCGGCCAACTTGCCTGAAGACTGGCAAGAGGCGCTGCTGCCCGAGTTCTCCGCGCCCTATTTCCATGAATTGACCGACTTTCTGCGCCAGGAACGCAAGGAGTACACCATCTACCCGCCCGCCCCCGACGTGTTCAATGCCCTGCGCTACACGCCGCTCGGAGAGGTCAAGGTGCTGATTCTCGGCCAGGACCCCTACCACGGCCCCAATCAGGCGCATGGCCTGAGCTTTTCCGTCCGGCCCGGCGTGCGCGTGCCGCCGAGCCTGCGCAACATCTACAAGGAACTCACCGAGGACATCCCCGGCTTCGTGGCGCCCAAGCACGGGTATCTGCGTTCATGGGCCGAGCAGGGCGTCTTGCTGCTCAATGCCGTGCTCACGGTGCGGGCGGGGCAGGCCAACAGCCACCAGGGCAAAGGCTGGGAACACTTCACCGACGCGGTGATCAAGGCCGTCAACGCCAAAGAGGAGCGCGTCGTCTTTATCCTCTGGGGCAGCTACGCCCGCAAGAAAAAGAAGCTGATTACCGGCAAAAACCACGTCGTCATCGAGTCGGGGCATCCCTCGCCGCTCAGCGAACAGTATTTCTTCGGCACCCGGCCCTTTTCCAAGACCAATGAGGCGCTGGAAAAAGCCGGGCGCGGGCCGGTGGAGTGGCAGTTGCCGGCCACGGTGACGGAGGAATGAAGGTGAGGCACAACTGATGCCGAGCCGCACCGAACTCCTCGCCGAGGAATACCTGCGCCGCGAGGGCCACGACCCGCAGAAGTTCCGCTATGTCCACCCCGACGGCACGCCCTACACCGACGCGGACGGCCTCGCCCGCATTGCCCGGCTGGCGGTGCCCCCGGCGTATCAGGACGTGTACGTCTCGCCCGACGCCGAGAACGAGTTGCAGGCCTTCGGGCGCGACGCGGCGGGGCGCTTGCAGTACCGCTATCACCCCGATTTCGTGCAGGCGGGGGCGCTGAAAAAATGGCAACGGCTGACCCGCTTTGCCGGGGCGTTGCCCACGCTCAAAGTCGCCACCACCGCCGACCTGCGGGCGAGTGGCCTGCCGCCGCGCAAAGTGATGGCGCTGATGACGCGGCTGCTGCACGTGGCCCGCTTCCGGGTGGGGAGCGACATCTACGCCCGGCAGCACAAAACCTACGGCCTGAGCACCCTGCGCCAGCGGCATGTGGTGGTGGACGGCAACACCGTGACCTTCCGCTTCAAGGGCAAGCACGGCGTGTCGCAGCATAAGGCGACGAGTGACCGCACGCTCGCCGCCAACATGCAAAAGCTGCTCGACCTGCCCGGCCCCTGGCTGTTTCAGACGGTGGACGCGGGTGGGGGAGAGCGCCGCCGCATCCACTCGACTGAACTCAACGCCTACCTGCGCGAAGTCATTGGCCCCTTTACCGCCAAGGATTTCCGCACCTGGGGCGGCACGCTGCTCGCCGCCGAGTATCTGGCGCAGCAGGGCACAGAGAGCAGCGAGCGGCAGGCGAAAAAAGTGCTGGTGGACTGCGTGAAGTTCGTGGCCGACGACCTCGGCAACACGCCCGCCGTGACGCGGGGCAGTTATATCTGCCCGGTCATCTTCGACCGTTACCTCGACGGCAAGGTGCTCGACGACTACGAGCCGCGCACCGAGCGGCAGGAGGCCGAGCTCGAGGGCCTGACCCGTTCCGAGGGGGCCCTGAAACGCATGTTGGAAAGCGAGCGCACCCTGCGGCAGCGGGGCCGGGCGCTAAAATGACAGCATGAAAAAAGCTTTCCTGACCCTACCCCTTCTCGCCTGCGGGCTGGCGCTGACTGCCTGCGCGCCCACGACCCAGGCGTCCACTCGCACCGAAGCGGCTCCAGCGACGGCCCAGGCCAATAAGCCGCTGATATCCGCCACCGGACAGCCGATTCACATGGCGCTGACCCCCACCTTTGCCGACCAGCCCGGCGACGTGTTCAAGGGGCTGGAGCAGGTGGGCGACCCCGGCGTGTGGGTGCTGCGTGACCGCACCCGCGCCGACGTGGACGGCCTCAAGGTGGAAGGCCGGGCGCTGCGTGAACCGATCAACGTGGTGCTCATCGACCTGTTCGCCAAGACGCCGCAGGACGCGCTGCTGCGAGCGACTGCCGCGCTCGACGCTGCGGGCCTCAAGCCGAGCGACCGTTACCCCCACGGCTATCAGGCGTACCTGAACGGCACCTTCCAGCCCCAGGTGCCCGCCGGGCAGGCCTTCGCCAAGGGCGTCGGCAGCGCCCGCGAGGAGCGGCTGCGGCTCTTCGGCCCCTGGAAAACGGGTGACGGCTACGTGTTTCTCGCCGGTATCGCCGCACAGAACGTGACCGGGCAGGGCCGCACCTTCAGCGACTTCATGGTGACCCGCGAAGCGACTGCCGATGCTCTGAACAACCGCACGCCCTTCCGGAAAAAAGGCTACGTGGACCTGCTGAGCAAGGTGGACACCGCCCGCGAAACCACTGCCGACCACGACGGCTGCGCGGTGGTGCTCGTCGCCCGCGAATAAAAACCGGTTTTGACTCTTATTCCCACTACCTGCAGGTGGTGGGATTTTTGTTGTGCAGCTTGTTTCTAAAATTCTGTACATCAGACTTGCGAGAGCCACACCGTAGAAAAGATCGAGCTATAAATCTGCAAAGTGTCGTCACAAAATTTGCATTTGTCCAGATTTATCTGTACATCCTGCACTGATTTCCCTATGCTGACCTTCGGAGCGGCTGCCGGAGTGCGCCGCGCGAGGCAAAGGGAGGACAGGATGAAACTGATTACGGCAGTGGTCCGGCCCGAACGGGTGCAGCAGGTCAAGGAAGCGCTGTTTCAGGCGGGCATCAGCGGGCTGACGCTCAGCCGGGTCAGCGGGCACGGCGGCGAACAGGAACTCGTCGAGCACTACCGGGGCAACCGGGTGATGATCGAGTTCCGCGACAAGGTCGAATTTCGCATGGCGGTCAGCGAGCCGTTCGTGCAGCCCGCCATCGACGCCATCTGCCGGGGTGCCCGCACCGGCGAGGTGGGCGACGGCAAAATTTTCGTGCAACCGCTGGAACGGGTGATTCGCATCCGCACCGGCGAGGAAGACAGCTTGGCCCTGACGCCCGTGACTGAAACCCGGCTCGCGCCCCTCGGAGGTCACTCGTGAAACGCGCCCCCTACACTGCCGCTGCTACTACTGCCGCCCTGCTGCTCTTGCCCCTGCTCTCGACGGCCTTCGCTGCCGACGCCAAGCCGCACCTCGACACCGGCGACACCGCCTGGATGCTGATGTCGGCGGCGCTGGTGTTCCTGATGACGCCCGGCCTCGCCTTCTTTTACGGCGGCCTGACCCGCGCCCAGAGCGTGCTGAACACCATGATGATGAGCATGGTCAGCATCGGCCTGGTCGGGGTGCTGTGGATGCTCGCCGGGTACTCGCTCGCCTTCGGGGATGGCGGCGCGTGGCTGGGGGACTTCGCGCACCTCGGTCTGAATGGGTTGGCGGGGCAGCTCACCGGCACCATTCCCACTTACGTCTTCGCCTCGTTTCAGGCCATGTTCGCCATCATCGCCGTCGCGCTGATTTCGGGCGCGGTGGTCGAGCGGATGCGCTTCGGCGCCTTTATCCTCTTCGCCGCGCTGTGGACTCTGATCATCTACTCGCCGCTCGCCCACTGGGTCTGGGGCGCCAACGGCTGGCTGTTCAAGGATGGCGCGCTCGATTTTGCGGGCGGCACCGTCATTCACATCTCCGCCGGGGTGTCCGCGCTGGTGGCGGCCTGGCTGCTGGGGCCGCGCCTGGGCTACCCGCGCAACGCCCACGTGCCGCACAACGTCCCGCTGGTGTTGCTCGGCGCCGGGCTGCTGTGGTTCGGCTGGATGGGCTTTAACGCGGGCTCGGCGCTGGGGGCCAATCAGACGGCGGCCCTTGCCTTCATCACCACCCTGATTGCGCCCGCCGCCGCCATGCTGACCTGGCTGGGCTGGGAAAGCCTGAGCAGCAAGCCGACCGCCGTGGGCGCCGCCACCGGGCTGGTCGTGGGGCTGGTCGCCATCACCCCAGCGTGCGCCTTCGTGTCGCCCTGGGCCGCCGTGCTGCTGGGCATCCTGGGTGCCACCGCGAGCTACTGGACCGTGCAGGCCAAGCACCGCCTGATGGCCGACGACGCGCTGGACGTGTTCGCCTGCCACGGGGTCGCGGGCATCGTGGGGGCGCTGCTCACCGGTCTGCTCGCCTGGACCACCGGCAGCGGCAAGCCGATTGGCGCGCAGTTCATGACTCAGCTCATCAGCGTGGTCGCCTCGCTGCTCTACGCGGGGGTCGGCAGCTTCATCCTGCTCAAGCTGGTGTCGCTGGTTATTCCACTGCGGGTGCCGGCAGGGCAGGAAATCGCAGGCATCGACCTCAGCGCCCACCAGGAGCAGGGCTACAGCGAAAACGAACTCGGCATCGGGGCGCCAGTGTTCCTGGGCGGTGACTGAAGCATCTGACAACAGACAAAAAAGTGGGGGAGGCGGCGCACCGTTGAGGGGCCGCCTCCCTTACCGTTTGCTCCAGTCATCCACTTCTCTAAGGAATTTCTAAGGCTTGATGAGGACGCCTATGTTGGGCGCGATGGAGCAGTACCCGCCGCGTGACGGGCAGGCGGCTTGGCCGGGACTCCTGCCCCCCGGAGAGCGGATTAAGCGTGTGTTAGGATACTCAGGAGTCTGACGCAATCATCACAAGGTCGGGCCATCAAGATTCACCGCTCTGCCCGCGCAACCTCATCCCCGGATGAGGCTTTCGTCTGGAGGGCGGTTGAAGAGTGAAGGGAAAGGAGGAGGGAGTTGGACGTTTCAAGTCGAGTCTTGAGTGAACTGGCGAGCCGCGAAGCCGCCCTCGATCAGCAGATCGAGCAGGCCCGCGAGGAAGCCCGGCGCGAAGTCGAGGCCGCCGAGCAAGAAGCCCGCCGGATCGTCTCGGAAGCCGAGACGCGCGCGCAGCAGCTGCAAGCGGAGCACGACCAGGCGCTGGACACCGAAACCAGCCGCATTCGTGAAGAAGCCCGCGCCCAGGCTCAGGCCCAGGCGCAAGACACCCAGGCGCGTGCCGCCGGGCGCGTGCAGCAGGCCGCCGAGCAGATTCTGAGGGCGGTGCTGCCGTGATTAGTCCCATGCAGCAGGTCGTGATCGCCGTGCGCAAGCGCGAGAGTGACAACGTGATCACGGCCCTGCAAGACGCCGGCGTGCTGCACCTGCGCCCCATCGCGGAAGGCCCGCTGAGCACCGGCAACCTCGCCGGGCAAGACGCTCAGGAGCGCCGCGAGGACGAGCGTCTGCTCGCGCGTGCCGAGAGCACCATCGCCGAGCTCGGTGCCTACCGCCCCGCCCCCGCCCCCCTGCCCGCGCAGAGCGAGTGGGAAACCGTGGTGGAAGGCGCGGCGCAGCCGGTGTCACACCTCGCCAAGCGTCGCCAGGAGTTGCAGTCCGACCTCGAAGTCGACCGCACCTACGGCGACGCTGTGCGGGCGCTCGCCCGGATGGTCGGGACACTGGACCGCAGCCGCCGCGTGGCGCTGGTGCCGTTCCTGATCGGCGCGACCGAGAACCTGGGCGAACTCGACGGCGCTCTGCGCGAGAGCCTGGGCGACCGCTACACCGTCGCCTCGGAAGTGGTGGGGGCCAACCGGGTCGGCGTGATCGCCACCCTGAGCGCCGACCGTGACGCCGCCCGCGCCGCGCTCAGCAAAGCCCGTCTGGGCGAGCTGCGCTTGCCGGGCCGCTTCGACACCATGCCGCTGGGCGCCGCCGCCGACGAACTCGGGCGCGTGCGCCAGGGCGGCGACGACATGCAGCGCGCCCTGAACGCCGAGCGCGACCGGCTGGCGCAGCAGCATGGCCCGGCGCTGTACGCCGTGCGCGACGCGCTGAAAGACCGCGTGGCGGTGCACGACGTGCGCGCCGTGTCGGCCCGGGGCAAGTACAGCCTGGCGATGCAGGGCTACGTGCCCGCCGACCGGATTCCCGCGCTGCAAAGTACCCTGTCGCGCTTTGGCGACGCGGTGAGCTACGAGGTCTTCCCGGTCGACGAGCACCACGACCAGGATGTGCCGGTCGAGCTGAAAAACAGCGGCTACGTCACCCCTTTCCAGAACACCGTGATGGGCCTGATGAGCCTGCCCAAGTACGGTTCCTTCGACCCGACCTGGGTGGTTGCCCTGTTCGTTCCCCTGTTTTTCGGGATCATCATGGCGGACATCGGCTACGGCCTGCTGTTCCTTGCCTTCGGCATGTGGCTGCTGGGCAAGGCCCGGCGCAACGAGGGCTGGGACCTGAGCCTTTTCGGGGCCTACCTGCCGCCCGCCACCCTGCGTGACCTGGGCTTCGTGACCAACGTCATGGCCGGCTGGACCATCCTCTGGGGCTTCCTGACCGGCGAATTTTTCGGCACCCTGTTTGAGCACCTGGGCGTGTTCTACATGAACAACGACCTGCTCAACCGCCTGTGGGGCTGGACCGGCGTCCACTGGGGCGCCCACGCCGCCGAGGGCGGGCACAGCACCGGTCTGCTTCCCATCGTCTTTCCCCGTCTCGACACCGAGAACTTCGGCAACATCGCGCTGGTGTTCGCGCTGTGCTTCGGCATCCTGCAAGTGCTGTGGGGCTGGGGCATCCGCGTGCAGCAGGGCCTCAAGCACAACGACCAGGCCCACGTCTGGGAAGGGCTCGCCATGTTCGGTGGCGTCGGCGCCCTGATTCTGCTGGGCTTCATCTCCAAGGCCGGCGCCGACTTCGGTGCGCTGTCCAACTTCGGTGACTGGCGCGTCCTGCTGATGATCCTGGGCTTCGTCCTGTTCATCGTGGGCTACCTGCGCGTCGCCAAGCAGTTCCCGCTGCTGCCGGTCGAACTCGTCTCGCAGGGCGGCTCGGTCGTGAGCTACGCCCGTATCTTCGCGGTCGGGCTGGTGTCGGCCATCCTCGCCAAGCTGTGCACCGACCTCGGCTGGTCGCTGTCGCAGCAAATCGGGTTCCTGGGCATCATCCTGGGCATCGTGATCGGCGCGCTGCTGCACTTCTTCGTGCTGGCGCTGACCCTGATCGGCCACATCCTGCAACCTATCCGTCTCCACATGGTCGAGTTCCTGAACCCCACCGGCTTCAACAACGAGACCAGCCCCCGTTACGCCCCCCTTCGCCGCCTCAGCCCCGCCTCCGATGCCGGGCAGGTCAAATAATCTTCAGGAGAAACTGCCATGACCAAGACCACCAAGATCGCCCTCGCCGCCCTCGTGCTCGCCCTCGCCACCACCGGCTTCGCGCAGGAAACCGTGACCACCGCCGGCAACGCCACCAACAACGCTGGCCTCGCCGCCATCGGTAAGGGCCTGGCCCTGGGCCTCGGCGCTCTGGGCACCGGCGTAGCGCAGGCCCGCATCGGCTCGAGCCTGGTCGGCGCCGCCGCCGAAGACCCCAGCAAGCTCGGTCAGCTGCTGCTCGTCTTCCTGCTCCCCGAAACCCTCGTGATCTTCGGCTTCCTGGCCCTCTTCCTGATCCGCTAATCATGGCCCTCGACAAGCTCCTCGAAAACGAAGCGCAGAGCGAGATCGAGCGCATTCGCGCCGAAGCTCGGGGACGCGCTGAGAAGATCGTGGCCGACGCCCGTGAACGCGCCCAGACGCTGCTCGACAGCCGTCAGCGCCTGCTGGAAAACCAGCGTCAGGCGGGGCTGGTGCGCGCCCGCTCGGCAGCCGACCTCGAACTCAACGCCGCGCGCCTGACCGCCAGCGAAAGCGGCGTCACGCAGGTCTACCAGATGGTCGAAGACTACCTGGGCAACGTGACCAGCGCCCCCGAGTACGGCAACATCCTGTCGCGCCTGATTCAAGAAGGCCTGCAAGCCGTGCCCGACGCCGAGGCCATCGAAGTCAACCCCGCCGAGATGAACGTCGCCCGCCACCTGGTGAGCGGCGTGGAGGTGCGCGAGAATCCCTCTATCAAGGGCGGCGTGCGTGTCGTGGCGCGTGGCGGCAAGAGCGGCGTGACCAACACCCTCAGTGGGCGACTCGAGCGGGTCAAGGCCGACATGGCCCCGCAGATCAGCCGCCTGCTCGCGGAATAAGGTCGGAAAGGACTGTATGCCCGACGACTACTCCTACATCAACACGCGCGTTCGCGTCATGCGGACCAAGCTGCTGGACGGGCGTGCCCTGGACGCGGCGCTCGCGTCGGGCAGCTACCAGGAATTCCTGCGCGTCCTGAGCGAGACGGACTTCGCGCCCAACATGCGCGAAACCACCGCTGAGGGCGCGGGTCTGCCCGAACTCGACCGCGCCCTGTCGCAAAACCTCTTCGACACCACGCAGCGGGTGCTCGGCTTTGCCGACGGCGACGCCAAACGCGAAATCGAGACCCTGCTGATGAAGTGGGACCTCACCAACCTCAAGACCCTGGCGCGCGGCATCGTCAGCGGGCGCGGGGCCGAGACCATCCAGCAAAACCTGATTCCCGGCGGCACCATCAAGCCGAGTGTGCTGCAAACGGCGTCGCAATCGACCGACCTCGCGAGCGCGGCGACGGCCCTCGGCGTGGGCGGACACCCGCTCGCCAAGGTGTTTCGCAACGCGGTGACGGCCTACAACACGACGGGGCGCCTGCTCGACCTCGAGGTGCTGCTCGACCAGGGGTACTACCGCTACGCCACCCAGGTGTCGCGCGATACCAGCCTGCGCCGGTATCTGAGCCGCGAAATCGATATCACCAACGCGCTGATTGCCCGCAACTCGCGCGGCGGGACGCTCGACACCAACCTGTTCGTGCCGGGAGGCAGCCTCGACGCTGCCGGGTATGGACGGCTGGGCGCAGGTGACGCGGGCGGCAACGCCGACATCACCGCCATTCTCGAAGCCCCGAGCATCGAGGACGCCGAAGTGGCGGCGCGCACGGCGCTCGACCGCGCGGCCCGCAGCAGCGCGGTGTCGGACGTGGAAGGCGTGGGCATCATCCTCGACTTCCTGCGCCGCAAGGAAATCGAGGTCGCCAAACTCCGCCTCATCGGGCGCGGCAAGTACTACGACCTGCCCACCGACGAGATTCGCCGGGAGGTGCAGGCATGACGAAGGGCGAAAGCACCATGCAGCGCATCGCCGTCCTGAGCGACGCCGAAACCGCGACCGGCTACCGCCTGGCGGGCGCCACCGTGATCGAGGCGAGCCCGGAAGACGCGCTGCGGACGCTGGAGCAGGCCATCACGGACGGAGGCTACGGCCTGATCGCCGTGGACACCGGCCTGATTCCTGACCCGGCGACCGCTACGGCGCGGATCATGCGCGGGCGCGACCTGCCGATCCTGCTGCCGATTCCCAGCCTGCGTGACGCGTTTTCCAGCGACACCGTGGACGCCAAGGCGTACATGGGCAAGCTGGTGCGCGACACTATCGGGTTCGATATCAAACTGTGAAGCAGTGTCTAAGGGTCTGAGCGTCTAGGGTCTATGCTGTTCTTTCTTAGACCTTTAGACCCTCTTCCCTTAGAACTTTTCCGAAGGAGCATCAAATGACGCAACAGAAGCAAGGCGTCGTGCAGAGCATCGCCGGCCCGGCAGTCATCGCCAAGGGCATGTACGGTGCCAAGATGTACGACATCGTGCGCGTGGGCCAGGAGCGCCTCGTGGGCGAAATCATTCGCCTCGACGGCGACACCGCCTTCGTCCAGGTGTACGAAGACACCGCCGGTCTGACCGTGGGTGAGCCCGTCGAGACCACCGGCCTGCCCCTCTCGGTCGAACTCGGGCCGGGGATGCTCAACGGCATCTACGACGGCATTCAGCGCCCGCTCGACAAGATCCGTGAAGCCTCCGGTAACTTCATCGCGCGTGGCATCGAAGTTTCCTCGCTCAACCGCGAGCAGAAGTGGGACTTTACCCCCAGCGTGCAGGCGGGCGACACGGTCACGGGCAGCGGGATTCTCGGCACCGTGCCGGAATTCTCCTTTACCCACAAGATTCTCGTGCCGCCGGAAGTGCAGGGCCGCCTGCGTTCGGTCGCGCCGGCCGGGCAGTACACCATCGACGACACCATCGCCGAACTCGAAGACGGCACCAAGCTGCGCCTGGCACACTACTGGCCGGTGCGTGCGCCGCGTCCGGTGCAGAAGAAGCTCGATCCCAGCCTGCCCTTCCTGACCGGGATGCGCATCCTCGACGTGATGTTCCCGCTGGTGATGGGCGGCGCGGCGGCGATTCCTGGGCCGTTCGGCTCGGGCAAGACCGTGACGCAGCAGTCGGTCGCCAAGTACGGCAACGCCGACATCGTGGTGTACGTGGGCTGCGGCGAGCGCGGCAACGAAATGACCGACGTGCTGGTGGAATTCCCCGAACTGGAAGACCCCAAGACCGGCGGCCCGCTGATGCACCGCACCATCCTGATCGCCAACACCTCCAACATGCCGGTGGCGGCGCGTGAAGCCTCGGTGTACACCGGCGTGACGTTGGCCGAGTACTTCCGCGACCAGGGCTACAGCGTCTCGCTGATGGCCGACAGCACCTCCCGCTGGGCCGAAGCGCTGCGCGAAATTTCCTCGCGCCTCGAAGAAATGCCCGCCGAAGAAGGCTACCCGCCCTACCTCGGCGCCAAGCTGGCGGCGTTCTACGAGCGCGCCGGTGCGGTGAAGACCCTCGCCGGCGAAGACGGCGCAGTGTCGGTCATCGGCGCCGTGTCGCCCGCAGGCGGCGACATGTCCGAACCCGTGACCCAGGCCACCCTGCGAATCACCGGCGCCTTCTGGCGTCTGGACGCGGGCCTCGCCCGTCGCCGTCACTTCCCGGCGATCAACTGGAACGGCTCGTACTCGCTGTTTACTCCCATTCTGGACAAGTGGTACCGCGAGAACGTCGGCCCCGACTTCCCCGAACTGCGCCAGCGCATCGGCTCGCTGCTGCAACAGGAAGCGGCGCTGCAAGAAGTCGTGCAGCTCGTCGGCCCCGACGCCCTGCAAGACAACGAGCGCCTCATCATTGAAACGGGCCGCATGCTGCGCCAGGACTTCCTCCAGCAAAACGGCTTCGACCCGGTGGACGCTTCGGCCTCCATGCCCAAAAACTACGGGCTGATGAAGATGTTCCTCAAGTTCTACGACGAAGCCGAGGCGGCCCTGCGTAACGGCCTGACCATCGACGAAATCATTCAAAACCCGGTTATCGAGAAGCTCGCCCGCGCCCGCTACACCCCTGAAAACGAATTCATGGCGTACGGCGAAGGCGTGATGGACGAGCTCGACCAGACCTTCAAGGCGGTGAAAGCGTGACCCTTCTCCAGAAGGAATACAACGATGTCGCGTACATCTCCGGCCCGCTGCTGTTCGTGAACGCCGCGAGCGACCTGCCCAACGGCGCCATCGTGAACATCAAGGACGGCAACGGCAAGCTGCGCGGCGGACGCGTCATCAGCGTGTCTGACCAGAACGCCGTGATTCAGGTGTTCGAAGAAACCCGTGGCCTCGACCTCGCCACCGCCAGCGTCAGCCTGGTGGAAGACGTGGCGCGCCTCGGCGTGAGCAAGGAAATGATCGGTCGCCGCTTCGACGGCCTGGGCCGCCCCATCGACGGGCTGCCTGCCGTGGTGGCCGAACAGCGCCTGAGTGTGGACGGCCAGCCGATGAACCCCGCCGCCCGCGCCAAGCCCGAGGAGTTCATTCAGACCGGCATCAGCACCATCGACGTGCAGACCAGCCTGATTCGTGGGCAGAAGCTCCCGATCTTCTCCGGCTCGGGCCTCCCGCACAACGAACTCGCCGCCCAGATCGCCCGTCAGGCGAAGGTGCCCGGTCACGAAGGCGACTTCGCCGTGGTGTTCGCGGCGATGGGCCTGACCCAGCGCGAAGTGAGCTTCTTTACCCAGGAGTTCGAGCGCACCGGCGCGCTGGCCCGCTCGGTCCTCTTCCTGAACAAGGCCGACGACCCCGCGGTGGAGCGTCTGCTGACCCCCCGCATGGCGCTGACCACCGCCGAGTACCTGGCCTTCGAGCACGGCTACCACGTGCTGGTGATCCTGACCGACCTGACGAACTACTGCGAAGCGCTGCGTGAAATTGGCGGCGCGCGCGAAGAAATCCCCGGTCGTCGTGGCTTCCCCGGTTACATGTACACCGACCTCGCGTCGCTGTACGAGCGCGCCGGTGTGGTGGAAGGCAAGCCCGGCTCGGTCACCCAGGTGCCGATCCTGTCGATGCCCGACGACGACATCACTCACCCCATCCCCGACCTGACCGGCTACATCACCGAAGGGCAGATCGTGGTCGACCGCACCCTGAACTCCAAGGGCGTGTTCCCCCCGATCAACCCGCTGCCCAGCCTCTCGCGTCTGCAAGGCAACGGCATCGGGAAGGGCAAGACCCGCGCCGACCACAAGAACGTGGCCGACCAGCTCTTCGCCGCCTACGCCAACGGCCTCGACCTGCGCAAGCTCGTGGCAATCACCGGTGAAGACGCGCTGACCGAGACCGACAAGCTGTACCTGAAGTTCTCCGATGATTTCGAAAACTACTTCATCGGCCAGGGCGACCAGGACCGCAGCATCGACGACTCGCTGACCGTCGCCTGGGGCATTCTGTCCAAACTGCCGCAGAGCCAGCTCACCCGTCTGTCCAAGGACTCCATCGACAAGTACTACGGCACCAAGATGGACGAAATGTGGAAGGGCGGACGCAGCAGCATCTAAAGGGCTGAGGGTTGAGAGCGCATGGCAAAAGACTTTGACCATGACCTCCCGACCCTCTACCATCACCACCAACGAGGGAGGTGAACACAAATGGCAGGACAAATCAGCCCCACCCGCTCCGCGCTGCTCGCCAGCAAGGCCAGCCTCAAGACCGCCAACGGCGGCGCCGACCTGCTCAAGCGCAAGCGTGACGCCCTGATCGGCGAATTCTTTGCACTCGTCAAGGACGCGCTCGCCGCCCGTGAGCAGCTCTCGAGCGTGAGCAAAGGCGCGTATACCAGCCTCTTCGGCGCCAAAGCCTGGGACAGCCCCGAGGCCGTCGAGAGCCTGAGCCTCGCCGGGACCGGCGACTACGCCGTGGACATGCAGATCGAGAGCATCTACGGCGTGAAGGTGCCCAAGATCAACATCCCCGAGCGCGCCGCCCAGGCGGACTTCAGCCCGATCAACGTCGGCGCCCGCACCATTCAGGCGTCGAACGACTTCGGCGGGGTGCTCGAAGCCATCGTGAAGGTGGCGGCCACCGAAACCAAGCTGCGCCGCATCGGCGAGGAGATCAAAAAGACCTCGCGCCGCGTGAACGCACTTGAACAGGTGGTTATCCCCGGCATTCACGACGACATCCGCTTCATTCGCAGCGTGCTCGACCAGCGCGAACGCGAAGCCGGCTACACCCAGAAGAAGATCAAGGCCAAGATCGAGGGCAAGAACAAAGAAGCCCGCGAAGCCGCCGCCGCGACCAGCCACGGCAGCGCCGCCGACTGAAGTCGGTCAGCCAGAAGCCGCCCTCCATGTGGGGGCGGTTTTTTTGTAGCAACGGACAGGTCATTAAACTGCCTCCATGAACGCGCACCTCATCCCACTCGCTGAGAACGCGGGGGTTCCCAACAATCCCCAGCTGCCGGCCCGCCGTTATCCCTCGGCGCTGAAGGGTCAGAGCGCCGCGCAGGTGCGGGACCACCTCAAGGCCCGCGACTGGTTCGGGAGCTGGACCGGGCAGATTTACAATTTCCATCACTACCATAGCCACGCCCACGAGGTCATCGTGGTGCTGCGGGGTCAGGCCGGGGTCATTCTGGGCGGCGCGGGCGGCCCCGAGCTGTCGGTGGGGGAGGGTGACGTGCTGCTGATTCCCGCTGGCGTGGGCCACTGCTCGCTACACCACAGCGCCGATTTTCAGATCATGGGGGCCTATGCGGCGGGGCGAAGCTGGGACATCTGCCGACCGGAGGACACCGACCTCGCCTGGGCCAGAGCGCGCATTGCCGAGGTGCCCGACTGGGTGCAGGAGCCGGTCTGATAGCGGCCCAAACCCCGAATTTGTTCGCTCGGTTCTTGGCCCAGCTCGACTTTGTGCTGACCTGTGACCGCCTGAAAACCGCCCTGCGGACCACCCGGCTGCACGACGGTAGCCGTCTGGAAAACAGCGCAGAGCATTCCTGGCACCTCGCGCTGCTGGCGCTGACGCTGGCCGAATACGCGCCTACCGGAACCGACGTGGGCCGCGTCGTCCGCCTGCTGCTGATGCATGACCTGGTCGAAATCGGGGCGGGGGACCTGTCCTTCGACGCGCCCGCTGAGGCACAGGCTGCCCAGCAGGAGGCGGAGGCGCGGGCGGCTGCCGAGCTGTTCGGCTTGTTGCCCACTGACCAGGCCGCCGAATTTCTAGGCCTGTGGCAGGAGTTCGAGGCCCGCCAGACCACCGAAGTCCGTTTTGCCCGCGCCCTTGACGCCTTGCAGCCCATGCTGTTGACGTGGGGACCCGGTGCCCAGGGGTGCGCCGCCAGCCACCCCGAACTCACGCACTTGCGGGTGCTGGGGCTCAAGGAAAAGCACCTGCGCGAGTTTCCCGAACTGTGGGCGGCAGCGCAGGGGGTAATGGCGCAGGCGCAGGCGAGAGGGGTGCTACAGCCGTAAGTCAGGGCTGATTCAAAATCAACTTGTCGAGGCTCCGTTCGCCCACATAGGGAATGAGCCCCGCCGCCCGCGCCCGCTCCGCCGCGCTTTTCATCAGGGCGGGCTGGTTGGCGTACTCGATGGTGAAGACCGGTTTGCCCGCCTGCTGCCACAGCCGGTAACTGGCGAGTAGCTCGCGCTGCCGCGCGGCTTCGGTGGGCCGGTTGGCGGCATAGACGTAGGTTTCCTCGTTGCCGCTGGCGTCTACGCACGCCGCGTAGCCGGGGTCGCGGATGAGTTCGGCAGCGTTCTGGGGAATGATGACGAACTGGGGATTTTGCGCGCGGGCGTGCGCGGCGATTTTGCACACCCACGCCACCATCTCGGCGCGGGCGCCAGGCCGGTTGTCATGGCGCTGGTAGGCGTCAATGAGGTCCATGTACACGCCGTCGAAGCCCTGCGCGATCACCCGGTCGAGCTGCGCCAGGGCAATGGCTTGCCACGCGGGGTCCCAGTACGCCACGTCGAAGTTGCCGGGCCAGTCGGGGTCTTCGTTCAGCAGCCAGGCCGGCGCACCGACTTTCCAGCCCTTCTGCCAGTAGGAGCGGTAACTCTCGGCGGCGCCCATGCTGAGATAAGCGATGAGCCAGCGGCCCTGTGCGGCGGCCCGGACCTCGGCGGCGGGCCAGGGGGTGCCGTCGTCGTCGAAGGGGTCCACCACCACCAGCTCGAAGGGCGAGGTGTGAACTGCGTTCAGCCGCGTCTGCCCGTAGCCGGTGAGCTGCACCCCCCAGTGCTGAACGGCACTCAGCGCAGGTTTTTTGGAGGGCGGAGTCATGGGGACGGTGACTGGCGGAGGAGTCTGAGCGGGACCGGCGCCGCTGGCCTGGGGCTCGGACGGGCCAGCGCAGGCGGAGAGGAGCAGCAAAGAGCAGAGCAAGGGTTTCATAGTTCCTCCAGGGCGGGCCAGCCGCCGGGCCGTGAGAGGGCGCGGTCACTGACGAAAGTAGGCAGGTTCAGCGCCGCTGCACGTGCCCTCGCGGCTGCCGCCAGTTCGGGCCGGTCGGCGTAGTCGAGCGCGTGTACGGCGAGTCCGCTGCGGCGCACCTCAGTCAGCCAGGCAGCGGTGTAGGCCAGCCCCGCCACGTCGTGCAGCGCGTAGGGCGTGTGGTGGGTGCTGAAGGCCTCAAACAACACGCCGCTGTCGGGGGCGCTGCGCAGCAATTCCGGCAGCGCCGGCCACAGCGTAAAGCCCCGGTTGGCCCACAGCGCCGCCTGGGGAAACACCGCGCGCAGGTGCCGCAGCAGGGCGAGGGTCGCCGCCGGGTCCGCACTTTCCAGCGTGTCGAGGAGCAGGCCGTCGGTGTGTTCGAGCGCCTGCTCCGCCCGCGTCAGCAGGGTCGAGTGCCACAGCGGGTGCGCGGCGTCCACCACCACGCTCGGCCACGCGGCGTTGGGTTGCTGGTGGTAGGCGGCGCTGCCGGGGCGGCATTCCCAGTCTCCCAGCGGGTGGTCCTCGCCCACGCTGAGGTAAGCGAGAACGTGGGTGCTGCCGCCCCGCAGCGCCGCGAGTTGCTCAGGCGTATAAAGCGGCGCTTGCACGACCACCCGTGGAAAGGCCGCCAGCGTTGCCAGAGCCGGTGCGGTGGCTGGGCCGTAGTACACGGCGAGCTGCGGAGCGGGGGGCTCAGTGGGCGCTGACATTCACAATGAGGGTGCCGCTCACGTCGCCGCTTTGCAGCCGCAGGGCGCCGTAGGGCTCGCCCGCCACGCCGCCAGTCAGCAGGTAGGGGAGCGGAGCCGCACTGGTGAGGGTCACCGTGCCCGCCGTGCGGTCATAGACGCCGCTCAGGTCGCCCCGGTCCTGAGCATGAATGGTGCGGGTGCGGCGTTCGAGGTAGGTGCCGAGGTCGTCCCAGCTCAGCGTGGTGAGTGGCAGGGTCGAGAAGGTGGAGTAGCGCCGCAGCAGCGCCCGCACCCAGTCGCTCGCCACGCTTTTGCCGGGGGCGTACTCGCGCAGATTGGCCTGGTGCATGTAGTGGGGAAAGGCACCGCCGTCAAGCAGATGGTTCAGGGCAAAGCCGCTTTCCTGGTCGAGCAGCTCGGCGTAGCTCAGGTTGTGGTCCCAGTAAGGCGCCGTGCCCTGGGGGCCGTAGACACTGTTGTAGTACCCCGTCACCTCGTCGGGCGTGGTCGAGAAATAGGCGACGCCGTTGGGCCAGCGCGGCACCAGAAAGACATTTGGGTTGAGCGGGTGCGGCACGCCGCAGGTCGGGCAACCGGGGTCCCACTGGCTGTGCACGCTGTGGTCGGAGGCGATAAAGCGCACATTAGTCTTGTTCATCGCCGTCAGCAGGTTGACGTTGCTGCGCTCCAGGCCGAGGTCCTGCTTGGGCTGCTGGTACAGGCCGTTGTTGTGCGCGCCGTCGTCGGTCGGGTCCATGTAGCCCAGGCCCGATTGTTCGCCGGTCACCAGGGCCGCGCGGCTGAGCTTGAGGCCGAGTTGTGCCCCGACCCACAGGTTGTCCTGAAGTTGCGCGGTCGCCGTTGCCTCGTCCATCACGTCCATGCGGAGGTGGTCGTGGGTGTGGTTCACCCAGTCGAAGGTGTCGCCCAGACACTTGCTCGCACTGCTCAGCGCATCGGGGCTGAGCGCCAGCGACTCGCGGGTACACAGCAAGGGCGCGTTCGGCGTGGCGCCCAGCCCGTTGTAGGCCAGCGCGTAGCGGAAGGTGCGCGCCGCCGGAAACTCGGTTTCGATGGCCTGTTGCTGCTCCCGCAACGAGAGCGCGTCGCTGCCGCTGATGCGGAAAGGGTCTGAATAGAAACCGCCCGTCGCCGCGTCGTAGTGCGTGCCGGGCAAAAACCAGTCGTCGATGTCGATTTGCAGGAACCGGCGGTGCTCGCCGAGGTGCACGCCGCGGGTCAGCCATTCCAGCAGACCGGAGCCGAGGAGCTGGGTGTGCGGCAGCGTGGGCGCCTGCATGGTGGTCAGCAGCAGCCGCTCGCGACCGTCGCTGGTGGTCGAGGTGGCGGCAAGCACCCGGCCCTGGGGGTCGGTGAGCAGCGGCGTGGTGCTCGCCACTCCGGGCACCGGCACCACGGCGGCGGGGTAGGTGTAGGCGTAGAGCACCTGCATGGCCTGCGCGGTCAGGTCGAGCAGCGTGCGCTGGCCTTCCGGGGTCGCCTGCGCGGTGGTGAGCGTCGTAGCCGCGCCGTCCACCGCCCGCAGGCCGTAGTCCTCGGGCACCGCGCCCGGCCAGCCGAACAGCGCGAGTTGCCGGACCCGGTAGGCCCGCTCGTACTCGAACAGCGTTTGCCATTCGGTGCTGTCGAGCGCGCTGGGCAGCGGCCCCGGCTCACTGCTGGGCATCAGCAGGGCGCTGCTGGTGAGAATGACGCCTTGGTAGCGGCCCACACCGTCGCCGCGCACCAGCGTGTCCATCGTCAGTGGCTGGGCGCTCGCGTCGAGCACGTCGTAGGGAATGGCCGACTCCTGCACCATGCTCAGGGCGCTGCTCAGGCCGAAGTCGCCCGCCCCGCTGCCGATGACGAGCACCCGCAGCGCCACCCGGTTCGTCTGGGCATTCGCGGGGAGGGCCTGCGCGTGCAAACTGGGCCCGCGCGGCACGTAGCCTTCATGGAGGCGGCGAGCGGCGTCCTGGGCCTCGGGCGAGGGCGCTTGCGGGGTATTCAGGGGAGCTGCCGGGGCCGCGTGGTCAGGGGCCGTGGCTAGCGTCGTTTCCGGCAGAGCGGCGCCCGGCGTCACCGGCTCGCTTTGCCCGCAGGCGGCGAGCAGCAGGGTCACCGACACCAGGGCCGGCAAAGTGGGGAGACGTTTCATGAGGGAGTCCTCCGGCCAGACAGCATTCCCAGCCTGTCACCGGCCATATGTGCAGCGGCTTTCTTTCTGACGCTGCTTTGAGCGCCCTTGGCTGTATGACTCAAGACAAAATATGACTCACGACAAAACCCGCTCCTGGCAGAGAAGCCAGAAAAGCGGGTTGCCGGGCGGCTCAGGCCACTGGCCTCAGCGCGGGGTGACGGCGAGGGTGGCCGCACCACTGACGGTGCCTTGCTGGCTGCGGGCCGTGCCATACAGTTCGCCGCTCGCACTGCCGGTCAGCGTGTAGGGCACAGACGCGGTGCTTTGCAGGGTCACGCTGCCGGCGGCGCGGTCATAGACGCCGCTCAGGTCGCCGGACGCTTTGGCCTTTTCCTCGCGGGTGCGGCGCTCGAGGTAGGCGCCGAGGTCGTCCCAGCGCAGGGTGTTGAGCGGCAAGGTGCTGTACTGGGCGTATTTGGTCAGCAGCGCCTGAACCCAGTCGGTCGCCAGGCTCTTGCCCCAGCCGTACTCGCGCAGGTTGGGCTGGTGCATATAGTGCGGGAACGCGGCGCCGTCGAGCACCTGACTCAGCGCCATGTCGCTCTCGTTGTTCAGGAACTCATTGTAGCTCAGGTTGTGATCCCAGTACGGAAAGCGTCCCTGCGGCCCGTAGACGCTGTTGTAGTACCCCGTCGCCTCGGCGGGCGTGGTGACGTGGTAGGCGACGCCGTTGGGCCAGCGTGGCACCAGGAAAATGCCGGGGTTGAGCGGGTGCAACACGCCGCAGGTGGGGCAGCTGTCGTCGCGCTGGCTGGCGACGCTGTGGTCGGACGCCAGGTAACGAATCCCGTTTTGCACGGCGGCGCCGAGCAGGTTTGGGTTGCTGCGTTCTAGACCCAGGTCCTGCTTGGGGTGTTGGTAAACGCCGTCGTTGTGAGTGCCGTCGTCAGTCGGGTCCATGAAGCCCAGACCCGAGTGTTCGCCGGTCACCAGCGACTGGCGGCTGATGGTCAGGCCCAGACGCGTCCCGATGGCGAAGTTGTCGGCGAGCTGGGCGTCGGCGGTGGCAAAGTCCGTCACGTCCATGCGCTGGTGGTCACGGGTGTGGTTCACCCAGTCGAAGGTGTTGCCCAGGCACTTGCTCGCGCTGCTCAGCGAATCCTTGGCGACGCCCGTGAACAGCGTGGTGCACAACGTCGCCACGTCGGTTCGCGCCCCGCCGCCGTTGAAAGCCATCGCGTAGCGGAAGTTGCGCGCTAGCGGGTAGTCGCTGCGAATGCGGCTCTGCTGGTCGCGCACCGCGAGCGCGTCGTTGCCGCTGATGCGGAAGGCTTTGTCGTACAGCCCCCCGGTGCTGGCGTTGTAGTGGTCGCCGGCCAGGAACCAGTCGTCGATGTCCACCTGCAGGAACCGGCGGTGCTCACCGAGGTGCACGCCGCGCGTCAGCCAGTTCACCAGCCCGTAGCTGAGCAGTTGCGTGTGCAGCAGCGCGGGGTTTTGCGCCGTGGTGAGCAGCAGCCGCTCGCGTCCGTCGGCACTCGTCGAGGTGGCGGCGAGCACGCGGCCCTGAGCGTCGGTCATCAGCGGGGTGGTGGTCACGCCGGGCACGCTGGCGACGGTGGCCGGGTAGGAGTAGGCGTAACGCACCGGGATGTTGGCGGTGGTCAGGTCGCTCAGGACACTGCGGCCCGCAGCGGTGGGGGTCATGCTGGTGGTCGAGGTTTCGGCCCCCGCCACCGCCCGCAGGCCGTAGTCCTCGGGCACGGCGCCGGGATAGCCGTAGAGCGCGAGCTGGCGCACGCCGTAGGCCTTCTCGTACTCGAACAGGGTCTGCCACTCGCTGCTGTCGAGCGCACTCGGCATCAGGCCGCTGCTGTCGGGTGGCAGGAGCAGGGCGTTGCTGGTCAAGATGACGCCCTGGTAGCGGCCCACGCCGTCGGGGCCGATCAGGGCGTCGGGCGTCAGCGGCTGGCTGCTGGCGTCGAGCACGTCGAAGGGCACGCCCGATTCGCCGAGCATGTTGCGGGCTTCGGCCAGGCCGTAATCGCCCGCGCCGCTCGACAGAATCAGAACCTTGAGCGCGACCTTGTTCGTCTGCACCCCAGCGGGCAGCGCCTGCGCCGAGAGCGAGCGGCCCTGCGGCACGTACGCCGCTCCCAGGCGGGCACGGGCGGCGGACGTGTCATTGTTCTGGGCGCGCAGCAGCGGCGACTGCCGGGGGTCGGGCAGGGTGCCCGTCTCGGTCGCCGCACGCGGGGCGGTCACTTCGTCCACCACGGTGGGGGGAACACTGGCGTTCGTCGCGTCGGGGGTCGTCCGGTCCTGACCACAGCCGGTCAGAGTAAGGGTGAGCGTCAGGGCACAGAGGGCGGCGGCAGAGGCGCGGAGGTGTTTCATCAGGTCTCCCGATTGGACTTCACCCGCCGGCGCTGCGTGCGCGGGCCGCTGGGCGAAAAACTTGAGTGTCGACTGAGTGTTTTCTTGTCCACGGACTGGACAACGGTGTGAAAAACTTAACTCCCACCAGAATACAACTCGGTCAACGCTGCCGCCAGGTCTTCGCCGGGGGTGTACCCACTCGCCTTAAGGGCCGTTAAATCTGCCCGCTGGTACGGCACGTCGCCGCTGCGGGGGCTGCCGGGGGCGTCTTCGAGCAGGTCGCCGCCGTAGCCGGCAATCCGCGCCAGTTCGGTCACGAGGTCGCGCACCGGGCGGGCCACGCCGCTGCCGAGGTTGAGCACGCCCCGCGCCTCCTCGCCCGGCTGTCCGTGGAGAAAGTGGAGCACCGCCCGCCCCACGTCCCGCGCCGCGATGAAGTCCCGGAAAGCGCCCAGCGGTCCGAAGCGCACGCTGGGGAGGCCCTGCTCGGCTGCTGCCCGCAGCTCCCGCGCCGCCCGGCCCGGCAGCGAGCCGGGGTTCATGCCTGCGCCCACCGGGTTGGTCAGCCGCAGCGCCAGCGCGTCGGCGCGGCCCGTCCGCACGGCTTCCTCCAGCAGCACCGTCCCTGCCAGCTTGCTCGCCCCGTAAGGCGAAAGCGGCTGCGCAGGGCCGTCCTCGCGGCTCGCCTCGCCCTCTGGGGTGCGCCCGTACTCGGCGGCGGAGGCGAGGTGGATGAGACGCAAGTCCGCCGCCTGCACCGCTTCGAGCACCCCGGCGAGCAACAGCACGTTGGCGCGGGTGAGGTCGCTCAGGCTGCCAGCGGTGCGTCCGGCGGCGTTGATGACCGCGCTTGCGCCGTCAAGCTGGGCGGCCCAGTCTGCGGGCGTCAGCGCGGTGAGGTCGCCCGTCGTGGTCCGCACGTCCACCCCGGCGTCCCGCAGCTCACGGGCAATCACGCCGCCCAGAAACCCGCCCGCGCCGAGCAGGAGGACGCGGCCCGGCTGGGGTGGGGTTACGGAATTGGGGGTCACAGTTGCGGGGCCTATCACAGTTGGGGAGGACGGGGCGGAATGCCGCCGGGCAGCAGGACTTTTTGCATTTCATTCCACTGCTCGTTGGCGGTGTCGTAATCCTCGGGGCGCCCGATGTCGAGCCAGTAGCCGCCGAAGAGGTCGCTGCGTGGGCGCTCGCCCGCCGCGAGCAGGTCGAGCATCAGCGTGTCGAAGCCGAGCACCTGCCCCGGCTGGTAGCGGCCCAGGGTGCTTTTCGTCATGCCGTACACGCCCATGCTGACCTGAAAGGGCACGGCGGGCTTTTCGCGGAAGGCGACGATGTGTTCGCCCGAGTCGTCCACGTCGAGCACGCCGAATTCGCTGCGAATCTCGCGGTGGTAGGTCGAAACCGTCAGCGGGTCGCCGCTCGCCATATGGCCGCGCAAAAAAGCGCCGTAATTGAGGTCGGTGAGCACGTCGCCGTTCATGATCAGGAAGTGCTCGGGCAGCCAGGGCAGCACGTTGAGCACCGGGCCGATGGTGCCGAGCGGCGTTTCTTCCTCGGTGTAGTCGATGTCGAGCCCGTACTGCCGCCCGTTGCCGACAAAGGCGCGGATGAGGTGGCTGAGGTGCCCCACCGCCAGCGTGACGCGGGTAAACCCGAACGACTTGAGCTGGTGAAGCACAATTTCCAGAATCGAGAGTTCGCCGCCGATGGGCACGAGGGGCTTGGGAACGCGGGTGGTGTAGGGACGCAGGCGGGTGCCTTGGCCTCCGGCGAGGATGACGGCGTGCATGGGGCCTCCTTCAAAACGTAGGAATGTGACGAGCGGGGGGAGGGGGCTCAGATGGTGTACTGGTCCACCCGGTAACGGGCGAGGTTGCCAGCGTCGGTGAACCACTCGGCGGTGCGCTTCAGCCCCTCTTCGAGCGTCACCTGCGGCTGCCAGCCGGTCAGCGTCTGCAACTCGCGGTGGTCGGCGAGCAGGCGCATGACTTCGCTGCCCTCGGGGCGCAGGCGCTCGTCTTCCTGCTTGACCTCTACGTCCTTGCCCATGACCTGCGCGATGAGTTTCACGGTGTCGCCCACACTGATTTCGCGGCCCGAGCCGGCGTTGAGGGTGCGCCCGAGGACTTCCGGCCCCGCCTCGCCCACCGCACGAAAGGCGCGGGCGGTGTCGGCCACGTAGTTGAAGTCGCGGGTGGGGCGCAGGTCACCGAGCTTGATTTCGGTGCGCCCGGCGGCGAGCTGTGAGATGATCGTCGGAATGACCGCGCGGGCCGACTGGCGCGGGCCGTAGGTGTTGAAAGGCCGCAGCGTGACCACCGGCAGCCCGAAGCTGAGGAAATAGCTCTCGGCGAGCTTGTCGGCGCCGATTTTGGTGGCCGAGTAGGGCGACTGCCCTTGCAGCGGGTGCGACTCGTGGATGGGCACGCTGCGGGCGGTGCCGTAGACCTCGGAGGTCGAGGTGTGAATCACGCGCCCGGTGCCGAGGTCACGGGCGGCTTCGAGCACGTTCAGGGTGCCGGTGATGTTCGTCTCCACATACGAGCGCGGCGCGACGTAGGAGTAGGGAATGGCGATCAGCGCGGCGAGGTGGTACACGGTCTGCACGTCCCGCATCAGCGCCCGCACGCTGCCCGCGTCGCGCACGTCGCCGAGCTGCACTTCGACGTGTTCCATCACTTCGCCCGGCACGGTGTCGAGCCAGCCGTAGCTGCCCTGCGAGTTGTAGATCGCCATCGCCCGCACGCGGTAGCCCGCCCGCACGAGGTCTTCGGTGAGGTGCGAGCCGATAAAGCCGTCGGCGCCGGTCACGGCCACCAGGGGGCGGGAGGTGCTGGAAGTGCTGGAGGCAGAAAGGTCAGTCTGGTTCATCGGTAACTCCGGAGGTCATAGAGGGTGAACAGGGTAAGCGGCAGCAGGGCGAAGGCGGCGAAGAGCGAAAGCGCGGGCGGCGAGACACCCAGGGTCAGCAGCAGGCAAAAGCCCAGCCAGAAGGCGAGCAGCCAGCGCTCGCGCCGCTGGTTGGCAAGCCAGGTGCTCAGCAGCAGCGCGGCGCCGAAGGCCGACACCGTGACCAGGGCGGCGCGGCTCAGGTCGCTGAAGGGCAGGTCGCCAAGGGTGCCGGGGCCCGCCGCGCCAGCAGGAGCTGGGGTGCCGATGCCCAGCCAGCCGGCGGCCAACCAGCGCACGGCGCTGAGCAGCGCGAGCAGGCTGAGCAGCCCCAGCCCGTAGACCAGCGCCGTGCCCAGCACCCGCGCCGCGCCCCGGCGCACCAGCAGGGTGAAACTGCCCTGCTGCCGGGCCACGTATTGCAGGCCCTGCTGCGCGTTCCACACCCCGGCTTCGAGCAGCCCGGCGCTGAGCACCAGCGGCAGCATGGTCCAGCCGCCCAGCCGCAGGCTCAGCCCCGCAAAGGCGGCGGCCAGCGCCCAGCCGTAAGCCGCCAGCCCCAGGCCGGGGCGCAGGGTGACAAACCGGGCGGGCAGTTCGCCGCCGTCGCGGGTGGCCCGCAGCGCGAGCAGCACCGGAAAGACGGCCAGGGCCGCGAGCGCCGCCACTGCCAGTCCCGTGCTCGGCAGCACATACAGCATCCCGCCGAGCAGCAGCGCGGGCGCAAAGGCCCCGGCCACCTGCCCGCGTTCGCCCAGCGCCAGCATCACCCCGGCGGCGGCTCCGGCGAGGGCCACCGCGCCGCCCATCGCCGTGCCCCACAGCAGCGAGGTGGTCCACAGCCCGCTGCCGGGCCACAGCAGGGCGCTCAGGGCGCCGCCCAGCAGGCCGCAGGCGCCGCCCACCCACAGCGTCAGCCGCAGCGCCCGCCCCGGCGTCCCGAGCGGTTCGGCGTAGCGCACGCTGGCGATCAGTAGCGAGTAGCCCCAGCCGAAAGCCGCCGCGAACACGAAAGCCCGTCCGGTGACCGGGGGCGTGGCCTGTGCGATCAGCAGGCCGCACAGCCCCGGCAGCAGGTAGAGCGGCCCGCGCTGCGCGAGCTCCCAGGGAAAGCGGGGCCGCGCCTCACGCCGGGGCCGTTCCAGGGCGCGCCCGGTGCCGCGCTGCGCGTAGAGCCACTCGGCGGCGGCAAACAGCCCCCCGGCGCCGTAGCGGTCGCGCAGGCTCTCGTCGTTCAGGCCGTCGGCTTCGAGGTAGGCGGCGATTTCCAGCGCGTCCACCGCCCGCTCGCGGTCCGGGCGCAGCGTCAGGTCCACCTCGCGCAGCTTGTCAGGCAGCGGCAATTCGGCCAGGGCATCGGGGCGCGGCTCTCCTGCCGGGTCCGGCGCGCGTCCAGTGAGCACGTCGAAACCGGTCAGCGTGCCAGTGGGCGAGCCGGAGGACGTGGGAGGGCCTTTCACCACAGCTCCCCCCTCACCACAGCTCGCCCGGTCCCTGTGAAGGCGAAAGTCGGGCGGCGCGGGCCACCGGGTAAGCGCGGCGGTAGGCGTCGAGGCAGCCGTCGAGGGTAAACAGGTCCATGACGCGGGCGCGGGCCGCCTGCCCGAGTTGCTGGCGCAGCGCCGGGTCGTCGAGCAGTTTGGTGAGCGCGTTCGCCACCCCGAGCGCGTCGCGGGGCCGCACGATGAGTCCGGCGTCGCCCACCGCCTCCGGCACGCCGCCCACCCGCGTGGCGACGGGGGGCCGGCCCATTGCCATCGCCTCGATCACCGTGTAGGGAAAGCCCTCGCTCACGCTGGTCAGCGCCACCACCTGCCCGGCGCGGTAGGCGTCGGTGATGTCGTCCACCCGGCCCTCGAACTTCACGTGCTCGTCGAGGTTCAGCCCCGCTGCCACCTGCCGGCAGTGCTGCTCGTAGCCCTCGTTGCCGACGGGCGTGCCGCCGAACAGCCGCAGGCGGGCGTCGGGGCGGCGGCGGCGCACGAGGTCGAAGGCGCGAATCAGGGTTTCGAGGTCCTTCAGGGGATCCACCCGGCCCACCCAGCTCACCACCGGCCCTTCCGGTTCCGATTCGGCGGGCGGAAAGATATTGGGGTCAATGCCGTTGTAGACGCACTGAATGCGGTCTGGGTCGGCGCCCAGCCGTTCTTCCCAGCGGCGGTTGTAGTGCGAGCCGGGCAGCACCAGCGCCGCGTTTTGGTAGGCCACCGAGCACAGCAGGCGGTAAAAGCGCAGCAGCATGGTCTTGTACCCCGGCGCGTGCCGCCCCCGCCGGAACTCGATGTAGCGCTCGCGCAGGTAGATGCCGTGCTCTGTCAGGACGAAGGGCGTGCCGCGCTGCCACAGCCCATGTAGCGCCAGCATCGCCGCGAAGCCGTTGCTCACCGCGTGCCCCACGTCGGCCTCGGGGGGCACGGCGGTCAGGGGCCGCAGGGCGTGTTCGAGCCAGATCTGCACGTCGAGCGCCTCGGCCACCGTCGGGCGCGGTAAGCGGGGGCTGAGGCGGTCACGCTGGGCAGCGAGGGTCTGCGCCTCGCGGTCCCAGAGGTTGAGGGTGAGCTGCGCGGCCCGCGCACTGTCGAGCGCCGGGGTCAGGCTGCCGCGCTGGCCGAGGTCACTCAGGCGCCGCAGCGCCACGCTGAAGGTGGGCACGTCGAGCCGGCACAGCCCGGTGAGCAGCGTCTCGTAGGCGGTCAGCACCTCACCCGCAAAGGCCCGGCGGTGGGCCTGCTGCCACAGCCGCCCGCCCGCGCCGCCGGGAGGTGGCCCCCACAGCGGCACCTGCTCGACCTGCACGTTGCCGGGCACCTCCAGCGCCATGCGGGTAAACGGCAGCCCGGCAATCGCCTGCACCGCGAACTGGTGGTCGCTCAGCCCGCGCACCAGTTGGTCCACCCACACGCTCACGCCGCCGTGCGCCTGCGGGTAGGTGCCCTCGGTGTACAGCGCGATGCGGGTCGCCGCGCGGGCGGGGAGCGCCGGGGATGAATTGGAAGTCAGGGGCAGAGTCATGGTCAGGTCCAGCGGGGGAGGAAAGGAGAGGCGGGGCGAGGACCGGTAGCGGTTGGAGAGCAGCGCAGCGCCGTGGGGACACCTCGGCGGACGGCCTCCGGAAAGGAGACGACACCAGGTTGGACCCAGGTTAGAAGAGCGCGTCGCGGGCAGGCGCCGAACGCCAATGTTAAAAACTTTACATCTTGAGGGGGGTCGGGTGGCCTGTTTCTCTGGACGCTTGCGCGGCGGCGGGTGTCGTTGGGCCTGTCGCTCAGGGCTCGGAGTCTGCCTCGTACTTGTCGTCGAGGTACTGGCCGTGAGCCCGCAGCGCCCGCTGGCCGGCCTGGGCACGCTCGCGGGTCACGGCGGCCATGCGCGTTTCGATGCGGGCGAGTTGGCCGAGCAGTTCCTCGTCCTGCCGCGCGCCGCTCGGCAGTGCCTGATAAGCGGCGAGCAGGTCGGGCAGGTCCTCGCGCGCCGCTTGCTGGGCGTCGAAAGCGGCGCGGGAGAGGGTCGTTTCTCCGGCAGTCGCCCTTAGCGCGTCACGGGTGGCGATGACGGTGGCGTGCAGCGCGGGTCGGGTCGCCGGTGGCAAAGCCCGCTCGTGCTCGCGCAGCAGCGTGAGCAGGGCGCCTTCCTCGGGCGACGTGGTAACGGCAGGAACACTCAGCGGAGCGCGCAGCAGTCCCGCCGCTCGCCAGCCGGTCCACAGCAGGCCGAGCAGCCCCAGCAGCAGCGCCGCGCCGAGCAGCCACCCCGCCGGCGCGCTGCCGTTCGCCACGCCGATGCCGAGCACGACCAGCAGCGGCAGCAGCACCAGGGCGCCCAGGCCCGCCAGCGCGAGCAGCACCGCCAACCCGACCCCGCGCCGCGCCACCTGCTGTCCCTGCTCTTTGCGCCGTTGCCAGCGGGCCGCGCTCGACTCCGCTCTGGTCCACTCCGCTTTGGCCCAGGGGTCGCGGGGGTCCTCGGCGGTCTGGGGCCGCAACAATTCCCGCAGCGCCGGCGCTCCTATGGAAGAAAGCGCGGCGTTGCGAGAGTCGGTGGGCGGTGCGGGCGGTCGTGAAGCCATCGCCTACAGTACGGGGGTTTCCGGGGATGGGTTCCCGGCCTCGGCGGCCCCGCGCAGTTCGCGCACCCGGTCACCGAGCGCCTGCCAGGGCTCCAGCCGGAAGTGGTTGTGGCCCAGCGGACTCGTCGAGGGCAGCACCCACAGCTCGGTTTCCGCCGGCCAGTCGAGCGGCTGCGGCTGCGGGCCGTAGGGCAGCTTGCCGGTGGGCACGCCGAGCGTCTCGGAGGCGCCGCGCTTGCTGGTAAACGCCACGATGCGCGGGCGGTAATGCTCCACTTTGCGGCGCAGTTCGTCGGGGCGCCACGCCTCGCCGGGGAGTGCGGCGTCCACCCCGCTGTGGCGCTTGGCGACATCGGTCAGGCCGAGGCCGTACTGCGGCAGCGTCGCGTACTCCTGCGGTACGAGTTGCCGGGGCGTGAGGCCCACCGCATGCAGCGTGCGCCAGAACTTGTTTTCTGGGTTGGCGTAGTACGCCCGCGCCCGCGCACTGATGCCGCTCGGGGCGGTGCCGACGAGCACCAGCGTCAGCCCCGGTTGCAGCACGTCGGGCACGAGGTATTCACCGCTGCCAGTCAGGTCGGGCACGTCATGCGGCGCAGTCATTGTCCCTCAATCATCGTCATAGCGCTGCTCTTGAAAAGGGTCGCCGCGCATGTGGTAGCCGTTTTTCTCCCAGAAGCCGGGCGCGTCGGCGGCCATGAACTCCAGTTCGGTGAGCCACTTGGCCGACTTCCAGAAATACAGGTGCGGCACGACCAGCCGCAGCGGGCCACCGTGCTCGGCGGCGAGCGGCTGCCCGTCGAAGGTGTGCGCCAGCAGGTTCTCGGGCCGGGCGAAGTCTTCAAGGGACAGGTTGGTCGTGTAACCGCCCACACTGCGCTGCATGACGTGGGTGGCGCGCGGGTCCACGTCGAGCACCGCCAGCAGGTCGGTCACCCGCACGCCGGTCCAGGTCGTGTCGAGCTTGCTCCAGTGGGTCACGCAGTGGATGTCGTAGGTCAAGGTGGTCTGCGGCAGCGCCAGCAGGTCGGCCCAGCCGAAGGTGCGCGCCCCCGCCAGCCCGCTGATGCGGAGCTGCACGTCCTGCGGCGCGTAGTGCTGCGCCGGGCCGTAGGTCAGCACCGGAAAACGGGTGGTCAGCGTTTGACCGGGTGGAATGCGCCCGCCCATGTCGTCCGCCGGTTTCTTGAAAAACTTGCCGAGCATCCCTCCACTAAACCGCCCACAAGCGGCGGCGGGATGAAGCGGGGGCAGGGGAGAGGGTTAATCCGGCGGCCCTGCCCCACACTGCCTGGGTAAAGCTCATACGGGTCTGAACTCTCCTTCGCGCCGTCCAGACCCGTATTTTCTCTGACTCACTCCGTTTGGAAAAAGAGCTCGCATAAGCAAACTCTTTTTCAGAGTGGGATCAGCCCTGCGCCAGCACGTACTCCACCAGCGTGCCCACGCCCCAGCCGGTCGCCACGCTGTCTTTTTCGGCGTTGCCGGCGATGTCGAGGTGTGCCCAGGGCCGGGTGACGAACTCCTGCAAAAAGAGCGCGGCCTTGATGCTCGCTCCGGCGGGCTGCATGTCGCTGTTTTTCAGGTCGGCCAGGGTGTTTTTCTGGTAGCCGCGCAGGTAAGGGCGGTGCAGCGGCAGCTCCCAGACCATTTCCCCGGCGCTTTCGGCGGCCTGCTCCAGCCCGGCGGCGAGGGCGCGGTCATTGCAAAACAGCGCGGCCATGTCGTTGCCGAGCGCCGAGACCTTCACGCCGGTCAGCGTGGCGAGGTCGATCACCTCGGTCGCGCCCTCGTCGCAGGCCACCGTCAGCGCGTCGCCCAGCACGAGGCGGCCCTCGGCGTCGGTGTTGGTGACTTCCACCGTCTTGCCGTTGGCGGCGCGGTAGATGTCGCCGGGGCGCATGGCGCGGGGGCCGACCATGTTCTCGGCGGCGGCGACGTAGGCGCGGACCTCCACGCCCTCCGGCACCTGCTCCCGCAGCTCGGCGAGGGCCGCCATTGCCCCCAGCACCGCCGCCGCGCCGCCCATGTCGTTTTTCATGCCGTACATGCCCGCCGAGGTCTTGAGCGAGTAGCCGCCGGTGTCGAAAGTGATGCCCTTGCCGACGAGCGCGATGACCCGGCGTTTTTCGCCCCGCGCCGGGAGGGTGAGCCGAATCAGGCGCGGCCCCAGGTCGCTGCCCGCCGCCACCGCCAGCAACAGGCCCATGCCGCGCGCCTGGATGTCCGACTCGTCCCAGATTTCGACTTGCAGGTGCTCGCTCGCCAGCCCCCGCGCCTCGCGTGCCAGGGTGGCGGGGTTGAGCACGTTGGCAGGCGCACTCGTCAGCTCGCGGGCGAAGGTCACGCCGCGCAACAGGCCCTCGGTGCGCTGCTGCTCCTCGGCGCTCAGGCCGCTGACGTGCAGTTGCATCTCTCCGGTTGACTCGGTCTCCTCGTCCTGCGCCGCCTGCCCCTTGTAACGGCGGTCCTGCCAGCCAGCCACGGCGGCGGCGCTCGCCAGCGCGGCGGGAAACTCGCAGGCCTCCACGCGCAGCACTTCGCGCTCAGTTTGCGGGCCAGCTCTGCCAGCGCCCGGCCTACTTCGCGGGCGTCGGCGGCATTGGTGGGGGCAAGGGCCAGCGCTTCGTCGCTTTCCTCGCCGCGCGTGCTCAGGCGAACTTCGCCGGGCTTGAGGCCACGTCCCAGACGGCCCGCCGCGTCCGTGCTGGCGGCGAAATGCAGGGTGAGGTCGGGCGACTGCGGCTGGGTTGTGAGTTGCATGGGCCGAGTAAAGCACGGAGACCGCAGGCTGAGAACGGGGAACATAATGAAACGAGCCGGAACCGGGACACACTGCGGCCCCCATCTCAGGCACTACAATCCGCCCCCGTGGAACGCATCATGTTCAGGGCCAAGATTCACCGCGCGACCGTAACCCAGGCAGATCTGGATTACGTGGGCAGCGTGACCATCGATCAGGATTTGCTCGACGCTGCCGATATCCTGGTCAACGAAAAGGTGGACATCTGGAACATCACCAACGGCAACCGCCTGCACACTTATGCCCTGAGCGGCCCGCGCGGCAGCGGCGTGATCGGCATCAACGGCGCGGCGGCCCACCTGATGCGCCCCGGCGACATGGTGATCATCGCGGCGTTCGGCAACTTCTCCGAGGAAGAGGCACGGACGCTGGAACCGAAGGTGGTTTTGGTGGACGCTAAGAACCGTCTGCTGGAGCTGCAACCCGTCTAAGCGTTCGGAATCGCTCTGGCGGCCTGCCTCAGTTTTGCTGCCGATACTGACAAATCATCGGTAAAAATGCCGCCGCAGTGGGGGCGTCAAGCGTAGTCACCGCTGCTTAGGTCTCCGCCTTCGGATGCTAGACTCTCAGTCGTGTTTTCGCCTCGCCCCTTGCTGTTTTTACTGCTGCTGTTGGCCCTCGTGGCTGTCGGATACGCGGTAGCGCACGACCAGCAGGGGCTGATGAGCGGGGCGGCGCTGCTGATTGCCGTGGTGTCGCTCAGTTTCCGGGGAATCTGGCGCTGGGCGGCGCTTCTGGTGTATCCGCTGGCGTTCCTGGCGTCGCTGGCGCTTCCCGGCAAAGAGCCCCCCACCGTCGAGATGCTGGTGGGGGGGCTGCTCACTATCGTGGCGCTGGCGTGGCTGCTGCTGCGTGACCAGAGTCAGCAGCAGGAGCTGGAATGGCGGCGCAAGGTCGTGGACGCCCTGCGCACCGGCTCCGAGCGCCTCAACGAGGCCCGCAACGACGAGGCCATCATTCGCGCCGGGCTGAATATTCTGGTGAAGTTGCAGGTGGCGCCCAACCTCGCGTTCGTGGCCTACCGTCAGGGCACGCCGTATGTGATGGCCGCGCAGGGAGCGTTCAACACGTTCCTGAACAAGCCGGTCTACCCCAGCGACAATGACAGCCGCTCGGTGCAGGCCGATCACTGGGTCGCCGAGGAAGTGCTCGCCCTGCTCAGCCGCGCCGAGCGCCAGAGTTACCTCGTGGCCGAGGTGTATGGCCGTGATTCTACTCATCTGGGCCTGCTAATCCTGGCCCGGCCCACGCCGCAGCCTTTTTCCGCCGAGGAGCGCGGTGTGGTGCAGTCGTTTGCCCGGCTGCTCGGCGCGCAGCTTGGCCAGGAGCGCGCCAACCGCAACCTGCGCGAAGCCAACGACCTCACCCTGCGTTCGCTGGGCGCGGCCCTGGAACGCCGCGACGACGAAACCGGCGGGCACACCGCACGGGTGGTCGGCCTCGCCACCCGGCTGGCCCAGCGCCTCGGCTGGGACGAGGAGCAGGTGCGGGCACTGCGCTGGGGCGCTTACCTCCACGACCTCGGCAAAATCGCTATTCCCGACCGGATTCTGCACAAGAATGGGGCGCTCGACGACCAGGAAAAACAGGTCATCCGTTCGCACACCACGGTCGGCTACGAGATGCTGCAAGACCTCCACTTTCTGCCCGCCGAGACGCTCGACCTGGTGCGTTACCACCACGAGCGCTGGGACGGCACCGGCTACCCTTCGGGCCTGCGCGGCGACAATATTCCCGACGCGGCGCGCATTTTCAGCATCGTGGACGTGTACGACGCCCTAACCAGCGAGCGGCCCTACAAGTCCGCCTGGAGCCCCGAGCGCGCCTTGCAGGAGATTCGCGCCGGGGCCGGAGCCCATTTCGACCCGCAGTATGTGGAGGCGTTCCTCTACCTGATGGCCGAGCAGGACGACGCCCGGCTGGTGCACTGAGGCGTCAGGTTTTGGCCGGCGCTTCGCCCTCCATCTGCCCCAACAGCGCGTTCAGGCCGATGTCCAGCCCACCCTGCGGTCCGCTCGCGCCGAACATCCCACTGCGTTCGAGTTCCGCGTAGCCATGCAAAAAGGTCCACAGGGCCACCGCATTCGGGGTGTCGTCGGGGTTGCCGCTGAGTGAGCCGACCAGGGCAAGCAGCGTGTTCCAGAGGTGCTTGCCGGCGCTCGCTGCCAACTGCTCGGGGGTCAGTTCGGGCGGTGTGGTGAGCAGCAAGGCGTAGAGGTGCGGGTGCTGTCGGGCATAAGCGAGGTAAGCCCGCGCCGCCGCGTCGAGCGCCGGGCGGGCGGGCTGCCCAGCGGCAGCATCTTGGAGGGCCTGTTGCAGCCCCCGCGCTGCCTGCTCCCCGATGGCCCACAGCAGGGCCTCCCGGTGGGCGAAATGCCGGTAAAGGCTGCTGGGGCGCACCTCCAGCCGCTCGGCGAGGGTCCGCATCGTCAGCGCTTCGGCCCCCTGCTCCTCCACGAGCTGTTGGGCGGCGTCCAGCACGCTTTCACGCGACAGTTTGGCGGGATAGGGCATCGAGCGAACAGTGTACGTCTTGACGGCCTGTGCTTGAAAACGTACAGTGTTCACCATGAAAACGAACATTGTATTTCTTGGGATGGGCTTGCTCGGTTTAATGGCCTGGGCCGCCGGGCAGCGGCACGACGTGGAGGCCGCAACCGTAGTGAATGCTTCACCCGAACGCGTATGGGAAGTCCTCACCGATACGGCGGCCTATGCCGAGTGGAACCCGGTCATCGTGCGCTTGAGCGGCGAGTTGCGTCCGGGGGCGACCATCGAATTCGTGAACCGGGGGCCGGGCGGGAGATGACCTTCCGGCCCCGCGTGCTGACGGCGCAACCGGGGCGCGAACTGCGCTGGCTGGGTCAGGTCGGGGTGCCCCGGCTGTTCGACGGCGAGCATTATTTCCAGCTCACAGCGCTGCCAGGGGGCCAAACCCGCCTGCAACACGGCGAGCACTTCCGGGGCGTGCTGGTGCCCTTCGTGCGTGGCTGGCTGCGGCGGAACATCGAACCCGACTACGCGCAGGTGAACGCGGCGCTTGGCGCCCGCGCCGAGCGGCTGCCGCGCCCTTGACCGCGCTGCCCTTTTCCCCCACACTGGCTTGCAAATCCAAAGGCAACGCTTGCCCCCTCCGGCACGACCTCCCAGCGCGACTTTGCGCGGCAGGCCGTGCCGGAGCTTCGTTTTGCCCCCTCATCCAAGGAGTTCTTATGTACCCCACCGCCACCCTGAGTGCCCAGCACGACCACACCCCCGGTTACACCGAACGCCTCGGTGCGCTCCTCGGCGGGCACGTCCGCGTGCGGCTGCGGACCACCCTGCCGGTCCTGGGCGTGCGGCTCAAAGTCGTGCAGATCGGTGAAATCGAGACTCTTCCCGCCCGCGAGGTGACGGGCTTGCAGGGCGAAGGCCGCTGGTTCGAGGCCGACCTGCCGCTGCACGAGGCCCGCGTGCGCTACGCCTGGCACCTCGACCTGCCTGGCGACCACCTCAACCTGACCCGGCTGGGGCTGCACCACGCGCGCCGGGGCTTTCGCTCGTGGTTTCAGTACCTCGCGGGCTATCAGGCGCCCGAGTGGGCCTGGAAGTCGGTCTTTTATCAGATTTTCCCCGACCGCTTTCGCAACGGTGATTCCACGAACGACGTGCAGACCGGCGAATACTTGTACGAAGGCCGCCCGGTGGAAAAGGTGGAGTGGACGCACCCGGTTGACGCCTGGGGCGATATTCACGGGCACTACGGCGGCGACCTCGCGGGCATCACGCAGGCGGTGCCGTATTTGCAGGCGCTCGGCGTGACCGGGCTGTGGCTCACGCCGATTTTCACCTCGCCGAGCAACCACCGCTACGACATCACCGATTACCGCGCCATTGACCCCCACCTCGGCGGGGACGCCGCGTGGGACGCGCTGGTGCAGGCGACGGACGCGGCGGGCATCCGCATCGTCCTTGACGGGGTGTTCAACCATATGGGCAACGAAAACGCGCTGTTTCAGGCCGCGCTCGCTGCCGAGGACGCCCCCGAGCGGGCCATGTTCACCTGGCGCGATACGCCGGGCAAGCCGCCCTACCACTCCTTTTTCGACGTGGCGACGCTGCCCAAAATCGACTACGCCAACGAGCGGGCGGTGGAGGAGTTTTTCAGCGGCGAGCGCAGTGTGGTCCGGCACTGGCTGCGGCGCGGCGCGGCGGGCTGGCGGCTGGACGTGGCGCACATGCTCGGCAAGGGCGGCACCGAGGAAGACAATCTGGCGCTGCACCGCGTGCTCAAGGCGGCGGCGCGGCAGGAAAAGGCCGACGCCTACGTGTTCGGCGAGCGCTTCTACGACCCCGAACTCGCGCTCGACGGGCAGGGCGAAGACGGCGCGATGAACTACCACGGTTTTGGCCTCCCGGTGATGCAGTGGCTGGCGGGCGCGACCTATTTCAACGAACCGAGCCGCCTGGACGGCACTGAACTCGCCGAAATTCTCTGGGATGCGTACCACGCGCTGCCACCGCAGGCCGCGCTGAACATGTTCAACCTGCTCGAATCGCACGACATCGGGCGGGCGCTGTGGCGGCTGGGGGGCGACCGCACCAAGTACCGCGCCGCACTCACGCTGCTGCTCGCCTACGCGGGCGTGCCGTGCCTGTACTACGGGAGCGAAATCGGCCTCTCGCAGTCGCGCGACGGCAACATGCCGTGGTGCCGCGAGCCGATGCCCTGGGACGAGGCGAGGTGGGACATGGAGCTGCTCGCCCATGTCAAAGCTCTGGTGAAGGTTCGCCGCGAGACGCCCGTGTTGCACACCGGGGCCCTTCAGTTCATCCACGCCGAGCCGGACGCCCTCGCCTTCCTGCGCGAAGTGACCGGGCCGGACGGCGCGGCGGAGCGGGTGGTCGCCCTCGCCAGCCGCCGGGCCGGGGCACATCCGGTGACCTTCACCCTCCCGGCGGGCGAGTGGCAAGACGCCCTGAGCGGCGAGCGGCTCGGCGGGGGAGAGGTCACGCTGGACGCGGCGGGCGGGCAGTTGCTGCTCAGTTTGCCTCTCAGTCGCTGAGGTCTCCCGTCAGTTCGGCAGGCACCTCGCCGAGCTCCTGAAGGGCCACCTGCCGGGCGCGGTGCAGCCGCTGCCGGGCGTGGTCGGGACCGTGCGCGGCGGCCTCGGCCTGCACGCTCAGGGCGAGGAGGGCCGGGCTGAGCGGGTCGAGGGCGAGCAGCTTCTCGCTCAGCCGCAGGGCGCTCTCCGCCTCCCCGCGCCGCAGCAGATCGTGCGCGCCGGTCATGCCTGCCTGCACCACCTCGTCGCTGAGCTGCTGCCGGAAGGACGCGGCCCACTCGCTGTCGGCCTGCGGCAGGAAAGGATCGAAGGAGAGGCCGAGGAGTCCCCCGGCATCCACGTCCTCACCCTGCAAGTGCGCCCGCACCTCCGCCACGTCCCACACCAGCGGGGCCGCCGTTTCGAGGCGGTAGAGCCGGGTGCCTTTGTGGTACGTGATCTGGACTTCGGGCACCCGCGCGGCGAGGTCGCTGCGAAGCTGGTGAAAGTAGTTCTGAGCACGGGCAGCGGGCACCTCGGGGAAGAGGTCAAGCAGCAGTTCCGGCAAGCGGGCTGGACCGTTCAGCAGCAAGTAGGCGAGGATTTCCGGCGTACGGGTCATCCGCAGCCGCACCGCCTCGCCATTGCGTACCAGCTCGCCGCGCCCCAGGGTGCTCAGCCGCAGCGCCGGCCCCGGCGTTTCGCTGAGCAGCAGTTGCCGCGCTTCGTCGCCGGGGGGCCGCGCCTGCAAAGCCGTCACCGCTCCGCTCAGCAGGGGGCCGTACTGCTCGGCCCGCAACTGCCGGCGCCGCAGCGACAGGGGCAGCGCCGCCGCGAGTTCAGCCGCTCGCCCGAGGTGGGCGTCCGTTGCTTGCGGCTCGTAGGCGGCCAGCGCCAACCGGGTCAGCACCGCGCCCTGCCCGGCCCCCGCCGCTTCCTGCTGCTCGGCCACCCGCCGCAGCAAGGGGAGGCCGCCCGGCGCTCCGGCCCGCGCGAGGGCCAGCCCTTCGAGCGAATCGAGAAACTGCTCGTCGTAGGGGGTGAGCGTCAGGTGCCGCGCCCGCGCCAGCGTGGCCCCGAACTGCGGGCTGCCGAGCAACAGTTGCACACTGAGCAGTTGCCGCAAAATGACCACTTCGCTGCGCGGGTGCGGCCAGGTCGCGGCGCTCAGGTCTTCGAGCAGGGCGAGCGCCCCGGCCACGTCGCCCCGCACGCTGAGGTCGTTGGCTTCCAGCAACTGCGCGTTCCAGGCGTAGAGCGGCGACTCGATGGCCTGCCACTGCTGCCGAGCTTCTTCAGGGCGGCCCACGTCGAGCAGCGCCTCGGCGGTGGTCAGCCGCACGGCGTCGAGCTGGTGCGGCAGGGCCTGTTCCTGCGCGAATTCGAGGTACGGCAGCGCGGCGGCGGGCTCGTCGTAGTAGGTCCACAGAAAACCGAGGTACTGCGCCACCGCCACCTGAATCGCGGGGGCGGCCAGGGCGCAGGCGTCCCAGGCGCGCAGCGCGGCGTTCATCACGGCCTCGCGGCTCTCCCCGCGCACCGTCAGCAAACGCGCCCGCTCGCGCCAGTACATCGCTTCTTCCTCGGGGCCGCTCAGTTCGGGCTCGGCGGCGTCGAGCAGCGCCTGCGCCCGGTCGAGGGCGCCTTGCTCGAGTTCAAGCACCGTCAGGAAGATGCGTGCCTGCACGCCGCCCTGCGCGGAGGCGCGGCGCAGCAGCAGCTCGGCCTGAGGCCGTTGACCCAGAATGAGCAGGGCGTAGCCGCCCCAGGTCAGGTCCGCCGTTTGCGGCTCCGTCAGGCTCGCCAGCACTTCGGCAGCCTCGGCGATGTGCCCCGAGAGCACCAGGGCGCGAAGGTCGGACATGGCGGGCAGTCTACCGGCCTGGGCGCGGCGCCGGGCGGGGGCTGCTCAGTCTTTGGAAACAGCCGCTTTCCTAGACTGTGGAGTGCCGGAGCCTTTTTCAGGGCAGTGGAGCCCCCGGGCAGAACCGGCTGCCCTGCCCCTCCGCTGCCGCGCCGAGCTGAACAGGGCCGCCGACTGGAACCCCCCACCCCGGTGGGCCTCACCCCGCCCGGCAAGGGAGGTTTCCCCCAGCGCACCGACGCCCCCGGAACCTGCAAGCTGGCGCCAGGAGATGAGCTGCTGGCGCCTGGTTTTCCCTCTCACTGAACCGGCGCGGCGGGGCTTCTGAGCCGCCGCGCCAAGCAGAAAGGACCCTTCCATGCTGAAAAAGATTCTGACGCTCGGTCTGCTGTGCAGTGCCCCGGCCCTCGCCCAGAGTGTGCGCCTGCCCGACGTGGATTGCAGCCGCACGCCCCAGAACGCCCGCTGCACCTTTCGCGGAGGCGCCAACGCTGGCGGCTCGGTGGGCGAGGGCTGGCCGTTTTTGACCGGCGGCCTCGGTGAGTCGGTGGGCAGCGGGTTTGTCAATGCCCAGGAAAACGCCCTTTACGTGCCCTCGGAAGTGGGGGTGCAGAAGGACCGCCTCGGCGGCGTGGTGCGCGTGGACCTGGCGACGGGCAACCGCACACTGGTGAGCGGCGCGCTCGACGCCACCGTCAGCCGGGGCAGCGGCGTGGCCTGGAACGGTCCGCGCGGCGAGAAGGCCACCCTGTACGAACTCGGGCGGGTGCGGGCCGTGCGCCCCGGCCCCGGCGGCACCATCTACGCGCTGGTGGACAAGGGCAGCACCGAGCGCACCGAGGTCTTGCAGATCGACCCCAAGACCGGCAACCGCAACATCGTGTGGGCCAACAAGGTGGCCGACGACGGTTACGACCCCGTCGCCGAGCCGCGCTCCATCAAGGCGCTCGAACTGAAACAGGGGATCAACGAGGCGACCCTCTGCGAGCGCTTCAAGCCCAGTTGGTCGTTCGAGACTGACGGCAAGAACCTGTATTTCTTCTTCGAGAAAGAAGGCCTGGCGCGCGTGCAGCCCGGCGGCAAGTGCGAGTGGGTCAGCCGCTACACCGCCAGCGGCGACAGCGTAACCGGCTCGGGGCCGTCGTTCGGGACTTTCATGGGCTACTGGACGGTCATGCAGGGCCAGAACGTCGCCGTGGTCGGCGGGCCGAGCATCGACGCGCTGGTGTCGTTCGACACCCGGACCGGCGAGCGGCGCTTCATCAGCCGCCACGACAACGTGCCCGCCAAGCGCATCGGCAAGAACGACGTGTTCGTGGGCTACAGCGGCGCCCCGGCCTTCAACGGCAAGGTCTTTGCGACCACCGGCTACGTCGGCTTCGAGAGCCCCTTCCTGACCATCATCGACCCCAAGACCGGCGACCGCACCGCCATCGAAGACTGGAAGGGCAGCCTCAGCGGCTCGGCGGGCGGGCGCAGCAGCGAGATGCAGGTGGTGGCTGCGCTGCCGGGCCGCGACGAGTTCATCCTGTACTACAACGGCGCCCTGCACGTCGCCAACCCCAAGACCGGCAACAGCTACGTGCTGAGCCAGTAACTCTGGCGGGGGCCAGGGCCGAGTCTCCCAACGCGGAGACGCGGCTCTGGTTTTTGTGTGCCGGGTGTCCCTTCGCCGCTGAGGGCACATTGTGGCTGCGGGACGTTAAACTGCCTCAAATGGCAAACGCAGACAAGGCGGCGCTGTACCGGCAGTGGGTCGAACTTCTGGGCTGGCTGGGCGACGAGGCACGCTCACGCGGCCTGAGCATCGACAAGGTGGCCGACTTTCCCGACTACATCTACCGCATGGAGCGCCCCTACGACCTGCCGACCACCGTCATGAGTGTGAATGTCAGCCAGGATGGGCAGGCCCTGCTGGTGGCCGCCGTCAGCCCGCGCCACGTGGACCTCGGCGGCATCAGCCTGCGCCTGATGGGCGGCTCCAAGCACTGGCACCTGCACGCGGGCGCGGGTGGCCTGCTCGAAGGCAAACGCCCGTTTACCCGCGAGCGCCTGAGCGTGCTGCTCGACGGCGTAATGCGCGGCAACGGCACTGTGGCGGTGTAACCACAGCAGAGCGAAGTGGGCGGAAAGTCAGTCTCTCCGCCCGCTTTTTCTACTTTGCCTTCATTTCCCACTGCTCAGTGCCGCCACTTCCTCCCGCGTCGGCGCGTACGCCCCGGCATGAGCGCAGGTCACGGAGGCGGCCCCCAGCCCGAAGCGCAGGTGCTCAGTCCACAGGGCGTCGGGGCGCTCGGTGGCGCTCACCAATAGTCCGGCACACAGACTGTCGCCCGCGCCCACCGTGTCGGCAACCTCCACCGGCACCGTGGGCAGGTCCACCCGCCCGGCGCTGTGGTACAGGCTCGCCCCCGCCGCCCCGCGCGTGACCACAATGGGGCAGCGCGGATTGAGCCCGCGCAATTCCTGCAACGCCTGCGCCTCGCTCGCGCCGGGGAAGAAAAAGGCGAGGTCCTCATCACTGAACTTGAGGAGGTCGGCCCGCTTGGTCACGGCGGCGAACACAGCCGGGTAGTCGGGGTGACGGTGGGCAATGCGGGCGTTGGGGTCGAAACTGATGCGGACGCCTGCCGCCCGCGCCGCCTCGATGACCCCGAGCAGCGTGTCGGCGAGCGGCCAGCGGGCGAGGCTGATGCCGCCTACGTGCAGCCAGCGGGCGGCGCCGAGCCAGCCGCCGGGGAGCCGGGTGGGGTCGAAGTGCAGGTCGGCGCTGTTTTCACCCAGAAAGCGGTACTGCGGGGGCCGGGTGCTGTACACCACCGCCATCAGAGTGGGGGCGGGTACGCGCTGCAAAAAGCGGGGGTCGAGGCCCGCTTCCAGCGACTCGCGGTGCAGGTCGTCTCCGAAGTTGTCCTGCCCCACCGCGCCCGCGAAGGCGCTCGGCACTCCCAGGCGGGCGCAGGCGCGGGCCACGTTCCAGCCCGCGCCGCCGGGGTGGGCGTGCCAGGTGTTGCCCCCGGCGGTCACGAGGTCGGTCAGCGCTTCGCCCGCGCTCACGATCAGGGGCAGAGAGGTCATCCGCGCAGGATACGGGCGCCCCGGCCCCAGGCGGTAGACCCCCGGCCTACCTGCCGGCGTGGGGGCCAGGGGAGGGGAGAGGCGCTCAGCTCGTGGCTTTTTTCAGTTCGGCCAGCAGTTCGGCGGGGTCGCTCAGCACGTGGCTTTCGGTGCTCAGGCCCGGCGAGCCCCCAGCGCGCAGCACCACGCAGGCGACGCCGGCAGCGCGGGCGGCGCGGGCGTCGTAGGTGGTGTCGCCCACGAACAGGGCCTGCTCGGCGCTGACCCCCGCCTTGGCGAGCGCGGCCTGCAACACGTCGGGCTCGGGCTTGGTCTGCTGCACCTCGTCGGAGCGCACCCGCACCGGTACGAGGTCGCTCACGCCGATCTGCTCGAGCAGCGCGTCCACGATTTCGTCCTCGCCGCTCGATGCGAGCACCACTTTCAGCCCCTGGTCGTGCGCCCATTCGAGCAGATCACGGGCGCCGCCAATCATGGCAATGTCGGGAATCAGCGGCCCGAAATGGTCCTGCCAGCCCTGCACCAGCGCTTTGCCGAGGTCGCTCTTGTCGCTCTCGCCGGTCAGCGCGGGCACGAGCTGGTCGCCGCCCATGCCGATCAGGGGCCGCACCTCGCTTTCCTCGCGGGTGATCTGCTCATCGGCCAGGGCCTCCACCCAGGCGCGGGCGTGGGCGCCGTTGGAGTCGGCCAGGGTGCCATCGAGGTCGAGCAGCAGCGCCCGCAGGTCTTCGACGGCGGGCAGCAGGGGCGTTTGAGGGGCAAGGCGCATACCGGCGTACCTTACGCCTTGCCGTCTGGGGCCGGACTTCGGCAAACCTTGAGTGAACGGGGAAGGAGACCTGCGGCCTGCCCACACTGGGGCCATGTCAAGCGAATCGAGTTCTCCTCTGGTGGTCGTGACGGGCGCGGCGCGCGGCATCGGGCGGGCCATTGCCGAGCTGTACGTGGAGCGCGGGCACCCGGTGCTCGGCGTGGACCTCAGCCTGCCGCCTGTACTGCGGGGCCAGCGCCGCGTCAAGGCGGACATCGCCACCGCCGCTGGCCGCGCCCGCATCCTCAAGGCGGCGCGCGAACACGGCGAGGTCAGCGTGCTGGTCAACAACGCCGCCTATCAGGACGCGCACGGCAGTGTGCTGGAGGTCAGCGAACGCGGCTGGGCCCGTACCCTGAACGTCAATCTGACCGCGCCGCTGCTGCTCACGCGCGAGCTTATCGAGTTGCTTCCGTCCGGCAGCGCGGTAGTCAACGTCGCCAGCGTGCAGGGCCTCTTCGCCGAGCAGGGCAACGCCGCCTACAACGCCTCCAAGGGCGGCCTCGTTAACCTGACCCGCGCCATGTGCCTCGACCTCGCGCCGCGCGGCCTGCGGGTGAACGCGGTGGCTCCCGGCGCGATTGCCACCGAGGCCGTCTTGCAGGCGATTGCCGGGAGCGGGGACCCCGAGCAGACCCGGCGCGACTACGAAGACCTGCACGCGCTGCGCCGCCTGGGCACCCCGCGTGAGGTCGCGCAACTGGTGTATTTCCTCGGCAGCCCCGAGGCGAGCTTCCTGACCGGGGCCATTGTGCCGGTAGACGGCGGCATGACGGCCAGTTTCATGATGGCGGGGCGGCCTGTTTAAACCTCAACCCAGCCGCAGTGCGGGCAGCCAGCGGCGCTTGATCTGAGCGAGCGCCTCGCCGAACTGTTCCAGATTGAACGCCTTGACCACGTAGCCGTTCGCGCCGTGGGCGTAGGACGCCTGCTGGTCGCGCTCCTCACTGCTGGTGGTGAGCATGACGACCGGGATGTCGCGGGTTTCTTCTCCCGCCCGCAGCGCGTCGAGTATTTCGAGGCCGTTCATCTGCGGCATGTTCAGGTCGAGCAGGATCAGGTCTGGCCGCTTCTCCGGGCAGTCGCACCGCTCCAGAAAGTCGAGCGCCTCGCGGCCACTGGTCGTGACTTTGACTTTGGCGCCGCTGCCCACCTCCAGGGCGAGCAGGGTCAGTTCGACATCGTGCGGATTATCGTCAACCAGCAGGATCGAGCAGTGGTCCATGAGTGGGCCTCCAGAACCTCATTATCTAAAAGAAGAGTCAAGGTTTCGTGAACACATTGTGACATGACGGCGGGTCAAAAACGCTCTGCCGATCTGCACAACGCGTCGGCGCCGGGCGCGGGGCCGCTATGCTGCGGGGCGTGCTCGCCAAACGCATCGTTCCCTGCCTGGATGTCCAAAATGGCCGCGTGGTCAAAAACGTGCGCTTTTTCGAGGATCACCGCGACGCGGGCGACCCGCTGGTGCTCGCGCAGGCCTACGAGGCGCAACAGGCCGACGAACTCGTCTTCTACGACATCACCGCAACGCACGAGGGCCGGTCACTCATGCTGGACGTGGCCGCCCGCGTGGCCGAGCAGGTGATGATGCCGCTCACCGTGGGCGGCGGAGTGGGTGCCCTCTCCGATTTTCGTCAACTGCTGCTCGCCGGGGCCGACAAAATCAGCGTGAACAGCGGCGCGGTAAAGCGGCCCGAACTTATCCGCGAGGCGAGCGACCACTACGGGGCGCAGTGCGTGATGCTCAGCATCGACGCCAAGCGCCGCCCTGGTGGGCAGGGCTGGACCGTCCATATCGGCGGCGGGCGGGTGGACACTGGCCTGGACCTGCTGGCGTGGGCGCGGCGCGGCCAGGAACTCGGGGCGGGTGAGCTGTGCCTGAACGTGATGGACGCCGACGGCACCCGCGCCGGCTTCGACCTGGAAGCGACCCGCGCCGTGGCCCGCGAGGTGGACCTGCCGGTCATCGCGTCCGGGGGCGCGGGCAAGGTGCAGGACTTTTACGACGTACTGACCGCTGGCGAGGCCGACGCCGCGCTCGCTGCCAGCGTCTTTCATTTCGGCGAACTGACGGTGCCGCAGGTCAAGACCTCCCTCGCCGCGCAGGGCGTGCCGGTGCGGCCCGAGTGGCGGGGCGCTACCGAATAAAACCGCGTGCCCGCTGACCTTTTTGCCCCCACGGAGGATGTGCCATGACCGACCTGTCCGAACTCAACTTTGACCCCAGCGGCCTGATTCCCGTCGTCACCCAGGACGCCCGCAGCGGCGCGGTGCTGATGCAGGCTTACGCCGACCGCGCCGCCGTGGAGCGCACCCTGGACACCCGCGAGGCGACCTATTACAGCCGTTCACGCGGGGAACAGTGGGTCAAGGGTCAGACCAGCGGCCACACCCAGCGCGTGGTGAGCGTGCACGTAGACTGCGACGGCGACAGCCTGCTCTACCGGGTGGAACAGACCGGCCCGGCGTGTCACACCGGGGAATATTCGTGCTTTTACCGCCCCCTGTTGGAAGACGATGCACCGGACACCGGACTCGACGGCACGCTGGAGCGCGTGTACGCGACCATCACTGAGCGCCTCGCCACCCTGCCGGAGGGCAGTTACGTGGCGCGGCTGCACGCGGGGGGTCTCGACCGGGTGCTGAAAAAAATCAGCGAGGAAGCGGGCGAAGTCCTGCTCGCCGCCAAGAACGCCGACCGCGCCGAACTCGCCACCGAGACCGCCGACCTGCTGTTTCACACGCTGTTCGCCCTCGCCGAGGTGGGCGTCTCTCCCGCCGACGTGGCCGCCGTGCTGCAAGGGCGCGAGGGCAAAAGCGGGCTGAAGGGGCCGAAGGAAGTGGGCTGAACTTCAGCCTTCCTCCGCTGCCCGCAGTCGTTCGCCCCGCTGATAAAAGTCCCAGCATTCCGCCGTCCACGTCGCGTAGATGAGGCGGCGGTTTTGTGCGTCGGCGGCCTCCAGCGCTTGCCCCAGCGCCCGGTAGAAGCGGCTGCCCTGCTCCTGCATGGCGCGGGCAATCCAGTACGGCTCGGCGGCGAGCAGCGTCGGGAGCGGGTCGGTGGGGGTCATGGGGGGAGCATAAGGCGCAACTGTCCGCCACGGCACAGACCTGACCCGAATAAGTGAGCCTATACTCACTTATGGCAAGGCCCCGCACCATTACCGACGAACGGCTGCTGGCGGCGGCGCGTGAGGTCTTTCTGGAACAGGGGGTGTCGGCCACCACCTCGGCCATCGCGCGGCGGGCGGAGGTGTCGGAAGGCACGCTGTTCAAGCGCTTTGCGACCAAGGAAGAACTGTTCGAGGCCGCGATGGGCCTGCACGAGTACGCCCGCTGGCGCACTGAGCTGCTCGCGCAGGTGGGGCAGGGCGACGTGCGGCTCAATCTGGAACAGGCGGCGCTCGCGCACATCGCCGAGGCCAAGCAACTCCTGCCCCACCTTACCGCCGTGTTCGCGCGGGGCTACAGTCCCGAACACAATCCGCTGCTACAACGCCTCGACAACCCGGTGCGCCACGACGCCGACGCGGTGGCCCGTTACCTGCGCGAGGAAACCGCGCTGGGCCGGGTCCGCCCGCACGACGCCGACGTGGCCGCGCTGAGCGTGGTCGGCGCCATCGGTCAGTACATCCACCGCGAGCACCTGCTTCCCCGTCAGCCGGGGCGCGAGGCGATTGACGCCGGACGCTTCGTGCGCGGGCTGTTCGACCTGCTGTGGCCGGGGCTTCAGCCCGCGTCTGTTGCTCTGGCTTCCCCGGCCAGAGAGCCTCCGGTCAAAGACCTCTCAGTCAGTAAAACCTCTGTCAGTTAATGAGCCGCTACTTTCTTAACGCCTTTCCCCGCTTCTTCCCGTGAGGTTGCCCTTGAGACACCGACCCCTTCTCGCCCTGCTGTTGCCTGCCTTGCTGGGCCTGGCCGCCGCGCAGGACGCCCCCCCGCTGGCGCCGCCCGCTCCGCTTGGCGCTCCGGTCAACGCGGTGCAGCCTGCCGTTTTGACCCTGCCGCGCCTGCTGCAAGACCTCCGCACGTCGCCCGGCTGGCGGGGGGCCGACCTGACCTACCGTGCCGCCGAGCTGCAATTGCAAAGCGCCCGTGCCCGCGCGGGGCTGACCGTGCAGGCCGGGGCCAGCGCCAGCCTCAGCAAGGTGCCCTGGGACGGGGGCGACTGGGCGCTGACTCCGACCGTTACGGCGTCGTTCGCGCTGCCGGTGCTGCCCTGGTCGCCCCAGCGCGAACCGTGCGCGGGGCCGAGCGGGCGCTGAATGCCGCCGCCATCGAACTGCGCTCCTCGCGGGCGTCGCTGACGGTGCAAGCACTTCAGGCCTACGCGAACGCCCGCAACGCTGCCGCCGCCCAGCAGCTCGCCGCCGCGCAGCTCACGCTGGCTGAAACGCTGCTGAAAGTCGCGCAGGAGCAGCGCGAGCAGAACCTGATTCCGCAGGTGGCGCTGCTGGAGCGGCAGGCCGCCGCCGAGCAGGCCCGCGCCGGGGCCGAACAGGCGGGCCGGGGGCTGACCCTTGCCGCCGCGCAGCTTCTCGCGGGTGCTGGGGCGCGGCGTGACTCTGTCTGGCAACGTGGCCGACTACGCGCCCGTCAGCACGCTCGTTCCGGCGGGGGTGCTGGGACAGCCGCTCGACGCGCTCATTGCCCGCGCTCTGGCCCGGCGCCCCGAAATCGCCCGCGCTCAGGCAGGGTTGGCCGACGCGCAAGCGGCCCTCGCCACCGCTGAGCGCGACCAGAAGTTGCCCGACCTCACCGCCTCTGTCCAGGCGGGCCAGTTCGCCAGCAGCGGCGGACGCACGATGGGCGGCAGCTTCGGCCTCAAGTCGGGCACGGTCTCGGGGCAGCTCAACTTTCCGCTCAAGGAACCGACGACCAGCGTGACCGCGCCGGGGCCGGACGGAACGCCCGCATCCCGTGAAGTCGCCCTGCCGTCCGGCGTGGCACTCAACCTCAGCGGCACCTTCACCCTACTCGGCAGTGGGCGCTCGCAGGCCACCGCGCAAGCGCAGGCGGCCACCGAACAGGCCGCCCTTGCGGTGGACAGTGTCCGGCAAGGCGTCGAACTCGAAGTCCGCTCGCGTTCGCCGACCTCGAAAACGCCCGCGACGGCCTCAGCGCCGCCCAGACCTCGCTCGCCCGCGCCGAGACTGGCCTGAGTGACGCCCGTGCCCGCGTGGACGCCGGCCTCGGCACGACCTTGGAAGTCGCGCAGGCCGACCTCGCCCTGACCCAGGCCCGCGCGTCCCTCGCCAACCTCGACGCTCAGGTGGCGCTCGCCGCTCTCAGCCTCGCGCAGGCGACCGGCGACCTCGACCCCCTGCTGCTCACCCCCACCGGAGAATGACCATGAAAAAAACTGCCTTCGCCCTGCTGCTCACCCTCGCCCTTGCGCCCGGCGCCGCCGCCCAGACGCGCCTTTCGCTCGCCAGCGCCGTCAGTCAGGCCCTACAAAACGGCCCCGACGTGGCGAGCGCGCGCGCCAACCTGCAAAAAGCCCAGGCCAACCTGCGGGCGGTGCGCGCCGACCCCACCTCCATCATCACCACGCTCACCCAGGCCGAGCAGGATGCCGCCGCGCAGCTCGCCGCCTTGCAGGGGGGCAAGCTGACGGCGGCCCAGACGGTCATCAGCCAGTACGTCGCCGCGTATGAAGCTCAGGGCCGCGTTGACCTGAACCGTGCCCAGGTCGCGCTCAACGAACGCAACGTGCAGATTGCCCGCGCCCGCCTGGAAGCCCGCGTCGCCACCCAGCTCGACGTGAACCGCGCCCAGACGAGCCTCAGCAGCAACCGCCAGGAACTCGCCGACGCGCAGGCGCAGCTCCCAGTCCTCGAAGCGCAACTCGCTCGCACGCTCGGTCTGCCCGCCGGGACGAACCTGGTGCTCGCCGCGCCGCCCACGCCTCCCAAGCTGAGCGTGTCGCTCGCCACCCTTCAGAGCGGGCTCGACAAACGCCTGCCCAAACTGGTGCAGGCGGCGAACGGGGCAGCCCTCGCGCAGCTTCAGGTCAAGCTGTCGAACAACGACTACACCCCCGCCCGCACCCTGCAAGACGCCCAGCTCGCGCTCGCCAACGCCCAGCGCACCCTGAACGACGCGACGCGGGCGAGCAGCACCGGGGTCAGCGACGCCTACCGCGCCGTGCAAAACGCCCAGCAGCAAGTGAACATCGCCCGGCAGCAGGCGACCAACGCGCAGACCGCGCTCACCCAAGCGCAGGCCCGCCTCAAGGCCGGCACCGCCGCCGCCGTCGAAGTTCAGCAGGCGCAGGTGCAGGCGCAACAGGCGCAACTCGGCGTGCAGCAGGCGCAAGACGGCCTGTGGCAGGCGCTCGCCGCGCTCGGGGCCGCGAGCGGGACGGACGTGACCGGGCTGGTGAAATAGTGGGGACTGGTGAAATAGTGGGGGCTGGTGAAGTAGTGGGCGGCCCTCTTCAGATGGCGCGGCGGGTGACCAGAGGAGCCGCGCCGCGCCTGGCCGGTGCCCTGCTTCTCACGGCGCTGCTTGCCGGGTGCTCGCCCAAGACCGAAACGAAAACCAACGACCTCGACGCCGCGCTTCCCAAGACGACCACCCTCAGCGTGCAGACGGTGACGGCGAGGGCGGGCACGCTGACCGCCCAGCGCACGCGAGCGCGACCATTCATGCCGAGCGCGACAGCCAGGTGGCGACCCAGTCCTCCGGCGCCGTGCAGAGCATTCCCGTGAGTCAGGGCCAGGCGGTGGCGAAAGGCGACGTGCTCGTCAAACTCGACGACACCGCTCAACAGCAAGCGCTCGACAACGCCCGGCTGCAACAGCGCCAGGCCCAGATCAGCCTCGACCAGACGCGGCAAAGTACGTCCCAGGGGACCGGCGCCCTGCAGGCGAGCGTGACCTCGGCGCAGGCGGCGCTCGCGCAGGCCGAGCAAAACGCCCAGAGCGCCGAGAAGCTCTACGGCCTCGGCGGCATCAGCCTCGCGGACGTGCAGGCGGCCCGCTCGCAGCTCGCGCAGGCCCAGGCGCAACTCGCGCAGGCCCGCAATACCCTGGAGCAAAACGGGCGCAGCGCCGGCAACTCGGTGCCGCTCGCGCAGGTGCAGCTCGACACGGCCCGCACTGCCGTGCGCCAGGCCGAGCAAAACCTCAGCCGCACCGCCGTCCGTGCCCCCTTCGCTGGTACGGTGGCCGACGTGCTGACCGAGGTCGGCGAGTTCGCCGGGCAGGGCACCCCGGTCATCCGCCTCGTGGACCCCGGCAGCGTCCGCGCCCGCGTGGGCGTGCCCACCGCCGACGCCGCCGCGCTCACCGAGGGCGTCAAGTTCAACCTCAGCTACGGCGGCAAAAGCTACGTGGCGACGGTGGTAGACAGCTCGGGTATCGCCGGCAAAGACCGCCTGGTGCCGATTACCGCGACCATTGAGGGCGGCAATGCTCTGCCCGTCGGCGCCGCCGCCCGCGCCAGCTACCGCGCCACACTCGGCAGCGGCCTGCTGATTCCGGCGAGTGCCCTTCAGGTGGAAGGCGGTGAAAACGCCGTCTACGTCGCCCGCAGTGGCAAGGCCGAGCGCGAAGTCGTGCAGGTCGTCGCCGAGAGCGGCAACCGGGTGGTGGTGTCGGGCCTTCAGGACGGCGACGCGGTCATCAGCCCCCTGCCCGCCGGGGTGCAGGACGGGGCGAAGGTGGTGGTGAAGTGAGGGCCATAGCGCACAGAGTCGAGGGCCGGGGGGGAGAAAACCCCTCACCCCTTGCTGCGCAAGGCCCGCTGCTTCGCAGCTTTGCAAGTCTCCCCTTGGGAGAGGGTCAACAGCGCAAAAACCTTAAGCCTTCTATGACCCTCGCCCCTTGCGGGAGAGGGCCTGCCGCAGCAGGGGTGAGGGGGCCAGCCCGTCCTGTCTTTCCCCACACGCCCCCCAGGTCACCCCATGAGCACCCACTTCGACGAAGCCGAATTCAGGTCCGGCGGCACCCTGCCCGACGGCACACCCGAGCCGCAGATTCACCCGCTGGTGCGCTTCAGCGTCAAGAACTACGTCTTTTCCATCGGCATCTTCGTGATGGTGGTCCTGCTGGGGCTGGTGGCGACCTTCCGGCTGGGGGTCGAGCTGCTGCCCAACTTCGAGGTGCCGGTGCTGGCGGTGAGCACGTCCTACCCCGGCGCCAATCCCGACCAGGTGGACCGCGAGGTCAGCCGCCGGGTGGAAGACGCGGTGAGCACGCTCTCGGGCGTCACCGACATCAACACGACCTCGGTCAGCAATCAGTCGGCGGTGGTTATCACCTTCAGCGACTCGACCAACATTGACTCGGCGGCCAACTCGGTGTCGCAGGCGGTGGCGGCGATTCGCGGCACCCTGCCCGACGGCGCGGAGGCTCCGGTGGTGCAGAAATTCGACCCCAACGCCCAGCCGATTCTGACGCTGGCGCTGCTCGGCGGCGCGGCGCGGCCCAGCGAGGTGACGACCTTTGCCGAGGACACGCTGGTGCCCCGCCTGCAACGGGTGGAGGGCGTGGCCGACGTGACCGTGACCGGCGGGCCCGAGCGGCAGGTGCAGGTCTTGCTTGACCCGGCGCGGCTGCAAGGCTTTGACCTCGCGCCCGCACGAATCAGCGGGGCCATCGGTTCCTCGGCGCTCGACCTGCCTGCCGGGACGCTCGACCGGGGCGGCTCGACCACCTCCTACAGCACCCGCAACACCCCGCGCAGCGCCGCCGACGTGGCGCGCATCGTGGTGGACCCGTCCACCGGCCTGCGCGTGAGCGACGTGGCGACGGTGCGTGACGCCAGCGCGGCGGCCAACAGCTACGCCCGCGTCAACGGGCAGCCCGCCGTGCTGCTCGGCGTCCGCAAGGCGAGCGGCACCAACTCGGTGGCCGTGACCGACAACGTGCGCGCGGCGATGGAAGCCCAAAAGCTCCCGCCGGGCTACCGCCTCACCCTCGCCAGCGACACCACGACCAGCACGCGGGCCACAGTGAACGACACCTTCCGGGAATTCCTGATTGCGGTGGGCGCGGTAGGTCTGATTTGCCTGCTGTTCCTGGGACGGCTCAACACCGTGTTCGCCGTCATTCTCGCCATTCCGATTTCCATCAGCGCCGCGCCGCTGCTCTTCGGGACGCTCGGCTTTACCTTCAACATCATCACGCTGCTCGCCATCATCGTCGCCATCGGCATCGTGGTGGACGACTCTATCGTGGTGGCGGAGAACGTGCAGCGCTACCGCGACCTGGGCTACTCGCCGCTGCGGAGTGTGCTGCTCGGCGGCTCGGAAGTGTTTTCCGCCGTCACCGCCGCGAGTTTCTCGCTGCTGGCGGTCCTCATTCCGCTGAGCCTGATGCCGGGCATCCTGGGGCAGTTCTTCAAACAGTTCGGGCTCGGCATCGCCGCCGCCATCGTGCTGAGCTGGCTGGAAAGTCTGCTGTTCCTCACCGTCCGCATGGCGTACACCCGCGAACCCGCCCGCATCACCTGGGCTGACCTGCCCGCTGTGCTGCGCCGGCTGCCGCTCACTTTCCGCGAGTCGCTGAGCGGCGTGAAGACCTTCTGGGGCCTGCTCGGGCTGGCGCTGGCCGGGGCCGCGACGTACTTTGGCCTGCACCGCGCCGGGCTGCCCGCTGCCGCCGCCGGGGTGCTGTGCGTCCTCCTCGCGCCGGTCGTGCTGACTGTCGTCCGCTACCTCCTCACGGTGCTGTATGCCCTGCTCGAAGCGCTGACCGAGACGCTCCACACCCTCACGCTGAGTGGCGTCAACCGCGCGGCCAAAGCCTACGCCCGCTCGCTGGCAGGCGCCCTGCGGCGGCCCGGCGTGGTGATGCTGGTCGCGGGCCTCTTTCTGCTCAGTGCGCCGCTCGCCCTGCGCGGGCTGGGCTTTGCCTTCGTCCCGGCGAGCGACAGCGGCATTGCGACCATCAGCCTGACCCTGCCGGTGGGCACGCCGCTGGCCGTGACGGATGAGCTGACCCGGCAGGTGGAAGACAAGCTGCTCGCGCACCGTGAAGTCAAGCTGGTGCAGACCGCTTCGGGCAGCAGCGGGGTCCTCGGCGGTGCTAACGCCAACACCTCCGACCTCACGCTGACGCTGATTCCCAAAGCCGAGCGTCCCGGCATCGACGAGTTGCTGGAACGCTACCGCCGTGAACTTGCCCCGCTGGTCGCCCGCTACCCCGGCACCGAATTGCTGGTGGCGGGGCAGGCGGTGGGGCCGGGCGACAGTTCGGACATCTCGCTCGCGCTCACCGCCCCGAGTCAGTCGCTGCTCGAAGAACGCAACCGCGCGGTGGTCCGGCTGCTGAGTGCCGACCCCAACATCCGCACGGTGAAAAGCAGCCTCTCGGCCACCCGGCAGGAGCGCACCTTCGTTCCCGACCCGCTGCGGCTGAGCGGCACGGGCCTGAGTGCGAGCGACGTGGCGCAGGCGCTGCGAACCTACAACGACGGCACCGTGGCCGGGCAGGTCCGCGACGGCGACCGCAGCGTGGACATCGTGGTGCGGCTCGACCCCGCGCTGGTGTCGGGCGAACAGAGTCTGCTCTCGCAGACGCTCTACTCGCAGGCCCTCGGCGCCAACGTGCCGCTCTCCAGCCTGGGCCGCTTCGAGGTCGCGCAGGCGCCCGCCACGCTGCGGCGCTTCAACAAGGCGTACACCGCCACGCTCGACATCAACCTCGTGTCGGGCGGTCCCAACCCCTTCGCCTATCAGAAAGACGTGCAGCAGCGCGTCGAAAAGGCCGGGCTGCTCGCGGGCGGCGTGACCCTCGGCAACGCCAACTCCTTCGGCAGCGCGGGGCTGACCGGCGACCTGCTGTTCTACGGCCCGATTCTGATGGTGGCGGCGGTGCTGCTCACTTATCTGGTGCTGGGCAGTCAGTTCAACTCGTTCCGTTACCCGATTTATCTGTTGCTCCCGATTCCGCTCGCCATCGTGGGGGCGCTGTGGACGCTGCACCTGTTTGGCGTCAATCTGGACGTGATTACGGTGCTGGGGATGGTGATTTTGCTCGGCCTCTCCACCAAAAACTCCATCCTGTACCTCGAATTCGTGACCGAACGCGCCCGCGTCCTGCCGCTGCACGAGGCGCTGCTCGAAGCCGCCGAACTGCGGTTTCGCCCCATCCTGATGACCACGCTGACGGTGCTGGTGATTTCCATTCCCCTCATCCTCGGCCACGGCGAGGGCGCCGAATTCCGCCGCGGCCTGGGCATCGTGATTCTGGGGGGCGTGGTGACGAGCACCCTGCTGACCTTCTACGTGGTGCCGAGCGTCTTCTGGCAGTTCGAGAAAAAGCGCATGGCCACGCCACAACCGAAATTGGAGCCGGTGGCTGGAGACTGAACCCTCGCTGAAACCGTGAAGAAATGGCGCATGTGCGGCCCTCTCCTACTAAGGAAGAGGGCCGCACGCTGTAGGGACGGGCTCATAAAGTTCTCTAAAGCATTTGACAGAAAAAGACACCCTCACCCCTGCCTTCGGCAGGCCCTCTCCCATCAAGGTAGAGGGTCAAAAATGCTCTAGAAAAGGCGAATCAGTGAACTTTATTGCGGCTGCAAGGGAGCCAGTACAGCCCGGCGTTGGCCTCGTTCGGGTTGGTCGAGCCCCAGCACCAGCCCTTGGCCCGGATGCGGCGCAGCGTGGCGTCACGTTTGTCGCACATGCTCTGGGTGCTTTTGGAAGAGTGCGCCGACTGGCAGACCTTCTCCTGGGCGATGGCCTGATGAATCAGCGACCGGACGGCGGGGTCGTGGGGCTGGTGGCTGGTGCCGATTGCGCCTGCACCAGCGGTTGAGGTGAGCAGGGTCGCGGCGAGCAAGAGGGGACGCAGAGTGTTCATGGCTGCACTGTGCGGGGGCAAGGTTGGAGGCGCGTGAAAAGTGACTTCAGGGGTTAGCGACCGCCGCTCATGTGCGGGAGGTCTTCCCGTTCGGCCCTCAGCCCCCTCGTTACTGCTCACGGAGGGGCTTTTGCATTTGCCCCCCGCCGTGTATATGCATAGAATATTCAGAATGCTGGGCAAGGAAATCGGAAAAGACCAACGACAAAAGCGCATTCAGGACATCATCCTGCGGGAGAGTGTGTCCACGCAGGCCGAACTGGTCAAGCTGCTGGCGAAAGAAGGCGTGCAGGTCACGCAGGCCACCGTCAGCCGCGACATCAACGAGCTGCGGCTGGTGCGGGTGCCCATCGGCAAGGGGCGGCACCGCTATGCCCTGGCGCAGTACGGCGGCGACAGCGACATCGAGGAGCAGCTCGCCCGCCTCTTTCAGAGCTTCGTGCAGGACGTGGACCGGGGCGAGAACATCCTGGTCATCCGCACCGCCGACGGGCACGCCTCGGGGGTCGCGCTGCTGCTCGACCGCTGGAAGCGCGACGACATCGTGGGTACGCTGGCGGGCGAGGACACCATCATGGTTGTGGCCCGCTCCACCCATGACGGCGAGAGCCTGATGGAAGAATTCAACGCGCTGATGCTGGGGTAACAGCTCTCACAGCCCAGTCCAGAGCACAAAAAAGGCCCCCTTCCACACCTGGGAAGGGGCTTTTTCCTGGGCTGTTTCGGGCCGCTTATTCTTCGCGCAGCACGTAGCCGACGCCGCGCACCGTGTGAATCAGACGCCGCTCTCCGCCTTCTTCGAGCTTGCGGCGCAGGTAGCCGATGTACACGTCCACCACGTTGCTGCCGCCGGTATACTCGGGCCAGACCTTTTCCTCGATTTCAAAGCGCGAAAAGACCTTACCGGGGTTGCGGGCGAGCAGTTCGAGCAGTTCGAATTCCTTCGCCGAAAGTTCGACCCGGCGTCCGCCCCGGAAAATCTCGCGTCCATCGAGGTTCATCACCAGGTCGGCCACCCGCACTTCGCCCGTCACGGCGGGGTTGACTCGCCGCAGATGGGCGCGGACGCGGGCCAGCAGTTCCTCGATGGAAAAGGGCTTGATGAGGTAGTCGTCGGCGCCCGAGTCCAGGCCCTCCACCTTGTCCTGAATGCCGTCCTTGGCGGTCAGGATGATGATGGGGGTGTTGCTCGTCTTGCGGATGCGGCGGGCGACCTCAAGGCCGTCGAGGACCGGCAGCATCAGGTCGAGAATCACCAGATCGGGGTTGACTTCGCGGAATTTCGACAAGCCGGTCACGCCGTCAAAGGCCACCTCGGTGGCGTAGCCCTCGGCGGCCAGTTCCAGCTCGATGAAGCGGGCAATATCTTTTTCGTCTTCGATGACGAGGACGAGCGGCTTGCGTTCCATGCCCGCAGTGTAATGAGTGCTCTCATGAGAAGGCGGCGCCCCGTCCTTAAGTTCTATTCATCACAAATGCTGGCGGGGGCGGGCAGCGCTGGGCCGTCACGCGGGTCACAGGTGAGCGCCGTACACTGCCGGACGTGACCACGGGCCGTTCCACTTCTTCGCCTTCCGCCTCGCCGGGCCAGGGCACGTCGGCGCAGGACCCGGCCCCCCGGCGCTGGCTGCTGCGGCCCTCGTCGCTGCAATTGCGGCTGACGTTGCTGTACGCGGCGCTGCTGGCGCTGATGCTCGCCTCGGTGTACGGTGCCGCGCTGGTGCTCATGCGCAGCAGCTTGATTACCGGGCTTGACGAGGGGATGCGCAACACTTACAGCCAGTTCAGCGAGCTGGTGGCGCAACTTGCCCTTGACTCGCCCACCACCGAGCAAGAGCGCGACAAGGAAGGCGTGCTGCCCCGCGCCCGCACGCTGTTTCCCAACGACGCGATTCAAATCGAGAAGCTGCCTTTCGTGGACCACGACCGGCTCCTGACCCGCCTGAGCGACGCCCAAAAGCCCGCGCAGCAGCGTCAGGAATTGCAGGTGGTGCGCTCGCAGCTCACGAAGTACCGCTACCCGGTCACGGTCAACCGTGCTTCTCCGCTCGAACTCAGCGACGCCGAGCTGCTCGACCTTATCGAGTCGCCCACGGGCCGCATCTTCATCGCCCGGCAGATTCGTGAGCCCTACAGCGACAAGACGGTGCCCTACCGCATCCTCGTGACATTGGCGGAGGTGCAGTACGCGCCGCGTCCCCTCGCTTCGCTACGCGACGGCGACGTGACGGTGGATTTCATGCCGCCGCCGGTGCTTTCGATTATTTACGTAGGGCGCAGCGTGGCGGGCATCGAGGACACGCTGGGGCGGCTGCAACGGGTGTTCGCCATCGTGATGCTCTTCGGTGCTCTGCTCGCGGGCACGCTGGCTTACGTGCTGGCGGGCCGGGCGCTGCGGCCCCTGCAAGAAGTGCGCCAGGCTGCCGAGCGCATCGGGGGACAGACGCTGACCGAGCGCGTGCCCGAGCCCCAGACCGGCGACGAGGTGCAGGCCCTCGCCCGCTCGCTCAACGCCATGCTGGGGCGGCTGGAAGCGAGTTTCGAGGCGCAGCGCCGCTTTACCAGTGACGCCAGCCACGAGCTGCGGACGCCCGTCACTGCCATCAGCGGGCACGCGAGTTACCTGCTGCGCCGCACCAATCCCGGCGGGCAGGAGCGCGAGAGCCTCAACATCATCCGTTCAGAATCCGAGCGGCTGACCAACCTGATTACCAGCCTGCTGCAACTCGCCCGCTCCGACAGCGGGGCCCTGACCCTGAACCCCGCGCCGATTTTCTCGCGCCTCTTTCTGGACGACGTGAGCCGCGAACTCGCTCCGCTGGCGACCGGGGGCTCCGAGCTGCGGGTCAGCGGTCCCGACATTCCTTTCGAGGGCGACCCCGACCGGCTGCGGCAGGTCATTATCAACTTGGTCGGCAACGCGCTCAAGGCCGGGGCCAAGACGGTCACGCTGGAGAGCAGCTCGCAGGAAGAGGGCCGCGAGGTCCGCCTGAGCGTGCGCGACGACGGCCCCGGCATCCCGGCCGAGCACCTCTCGCGTCTCTTTGACCGCTTCTACCGCGTGGAAGACAGCCGCAGCCGCGACCAGGGCGGCGCGGGCCTGGGCCTGAGCATCGCGCACAGCATCGTGGACGCCCACGGCGGGCGCATCTGGCTGGAGAGCGAGGTCGGGCGCGGCACCGTGGCGCACGTCCAGCTCCTGGTGGGCGACGTGCCGGTGCTGGACGAAGACGACGTGCCGTAGGGAGACGGGGGAGAGGCAACTTCCCAGCTTCTCCATTGGTACCTCTGCGCCCCCGGCCACCTTCCCCCGCCCGCGCCCGCCCTAGACTCGGCGGGTGCGGCGTTTTCCTGTCCTGTTTCCTCTGCTTTTGCTGCTGGCGCTGACGGCCTATCTGCTGCCCGCCCGGACGCCGCAGAACGTGGAGGCCCCGCCGCCCGCCGCCACGACGACGCTGCCACAGGCGCTCCCGACCGCCGAGCGCGAGCTGTTCGCCTCGCTGCGTCCGGCGGTGGTGCGGGTGGACAGCGTGAACACGGCGACGCGCACCGGGGGCCTGGGCACCGGCTTTTTCATCAGCGGGGAGGGGCAGGTCCTGACCGCCTACCACGTCGTCAAGGCGGGGCAACTCTTCGCAGTGACGACCCTGGCGGGCAAGACCTACCCGGCGCGGGTCGCGGCTTTCGACGAGGCGGCGGACGTGGCCCTCTTGCAAGTCGCGCGCGGCGGCCCCTTTCCCTACCTTGAACTGGCGAGCGGGACACCGCAGGTGGGCGAACGGGTGCTCGCCATCGGCAACAGCGGCGGCGACTTTTTGCAGCCCCGGCGTGGCGAACTGCTGCGGTTGAACGCCGAGGCGGGCCGCAGCGATTTCCCCGAGGGCACGCTGGAAATGAACGCGCCGCTCGCGCAGGGCGACAGTGGCGGGCCGATTTTCAATGAGCGCGGCGAGGTGCTCGGCGTGGTGAGTTACATCCGGGTGAGTGGCGACGGCGTGACGCGGGCGAGCTACGCGGTGCCGGTGCCGGGCGGCGGCGACCTCATTCGCGGCCTGCAAGCGGGGGAGAGGCGCGAGTCGCCGCTGACGGCCCTCGTCGGCCTCGCCTTCGACCAGATGCACAGCGGCCTGACCGACCCGCCCGGCGCCGTGGTGCTGCGCGTCACCCCCGGCAGCGCCGCCGCCCGCGCGGGCCTGCGCGGCTGCGTGGCCGACCGCCAGGGCCAGCTCACCGGCCTGGGCGACGTGATTCTCAGCATCGGCGGCGTGCGGACGCCCGACAGCGGCACGGCGCTCGACCAGGTCAAGCGGCTCAAGGTGGGCGACCAGGTGGACGTCGAATACCTGCGCGGAGAGCAGCGGGCGCACGCCACCCTCACCCTGCGCGCGCAGCCGGTGGGCAAAACACCGCTGAATGCCGAGCCCTGCACCCGTCAGTAATTAATTCAGGCGGCAAAGGTAGAGAATCCCACAAGCCTTTTCCTATCCACGTTTGGCGCTGACCAGGCAAAATACAGAGATGTCGAGAGCTTTTGTCAAGGAAGACGGCGGCGAACGCTGGACCCCACCCGCAAAGGCCGCCGATTACCGGGTGGTCTTTGAGACGCTGGACGGCCCCGAGACGGTGTACGAGGCCGATGACCTGCTCGGCGCCCTGCGCTGGGCGGCGGCCCGCCCCGGCGCCGGCTTCGAGGTGCGCGGACGAGACGGGCGGCTGCTGGCCGTGAGCTGAGCAGAAATGAAGTAGGCGGGGAGCTGAACACACGGCTCCCCGCCTTTCTGTTCTCTGCTCTTGCCTTACCAGTCGCCCTCCACCGTGAAGCGCACCGCCCCCGCCAGCGCTTGCCCCGGCTCCAGCACCCGCAGGTCCACGCCGCCGACGCCCCGCGCCGCGAGATTGAAAGCGTCGGTGGCGTGGCTCGTCGGCTCCAGCGCGAGGCTGCCGTCGGGCGCGGCGAAGACGACGAGGTGCGAAAACACGTTGTCCGCGGTCAGGGTGAGGGCGCGCTCGCCCCAGTCCAGCCGGGCGACGCCGTCCCACGCGGTGTACGTAGCGTCGGGCGAACGCGTGCCCACCGCTGAAGGCTGGCGGAAGTCTTCCTCAGGGTTGACCGGGCGGGCTCCCCCCGTCGGCAGTTGCCGCTCGTCGGTGTCGTAGACGAGCGCGGCGTCAAAGTGCAGCGTCGGGTCCACCCCGTCCTGAATCCGCTGGAAATACGGGTGCAGGCCCATTCCAGCGGGCATCGGGCGGGCGTCGGCGTTCGTCAGGGTCACGCTGATATCGCAGTGCGGCCCATGCAGGTGGTACTCGACCTCGGCGCTGAGGTGCCAGGGCCAGTTGAAGTCAGGAAATTCGCGGCTGTCGAAGGTGCAGCGCAGGTGCGCGCCCGTGACCCGCGTGACCTGCCAGGGCCGGTTCCTCACGTCGCCGTGCTGGGTGAGGCCGTCTTTGGTGGTGACGCGCAGTTGAACGTCCTCGCTGCCGAAGGTCAAGCGGGCGTCCCGAATCCGGTTGGAAAACGGCAGCAGCGTAAAGCAAGCGCACTGGCTGCTCGTTTCGACCTGTTCCAGGTCCACTGGACGCAGCACCGGGCGACCAGATGCGGAACGCAGATTCAGGATGCTGGCGCCGAGGTCCGGCAAAATCTCAAGTTCGAGCGCCTCGCTGCGGATGGTTTCGGTGCGCCGGGTCACTTGTTCCCCCCGCTCTTTCCCCGGCTGCGGGTCATTTCATAGAGCAGGATGCCTGCCGCCACCGAGGCGTTGAGGCTCTGGACCTGTCCGCGCACCGGGATGCTGACCAGCACGTCGCATTTCTCGCGCACCAATCGGCGCATCCCTTCGCCCTCGGCCCCGATGACGAGCGCCGCCTTGCCGGAAAAGTCGGTGCGGGTCACGTCCTGCGCCGCCTCGCCCGCCGCGCCGTAGACCCACACGCCGTCGGCCTTGAGCTGGTCGATGAGCCGGGGCAGGTTCTTGGTCTGGGCGACGGGCAGGTACGCGGTGGCCCCGGCAGCGGTTTTGGCGACCACCGGGGACAGGGGAGCCGAGCGGCGCTCCTCCACGACCACGCCGTGCGCGCCGAGCACCTCCGCCGAGCGGATGATCGCGCCGAAGTTGCGCGGGTCGGTCACGCCGTCGAGCAGCACCATCAGCAGCGGTGCGCCACTCGCCTCGGCGCGGTCGAGGATGTCGTCCACCGTCGCCCATTGCAACTCCTCGACCTCGGCCACCACGCCCTGATGCTGTGTGGTTCCGACGAGCTGGTCGAGTTCGATGCGCGGCAGCCAGCGCACCCGCACCCCGGCGTCGCGGGCGAGGTCCTGCACCTGCCGGGCAAAGGCGTCCTCGACCCCGCGCGCCAGTACCACCTCGGCCACCCGTCCGGCGGGCAGGGCTTCGAGCACCGGGTTTCTTCCGTAAAGCAACATGTTCAGGAGTCTAAGCTGCCAGGGGGGGGAGCCGGCCGAGCCGTTACTCTGTGCTCGTGAACGGTCTTGCCCTCAACCTGATTCTGGCGCTGGTCTGGGCACTGTTTCTGGGCGAGGTCAGCCTGCGGAGCCTGAGCATCGGCTTCCTGCTGGGCTTCGCGGTCCTGACCCTCTTTCACCGGGCGCTGGGCAGCCGCGCCTATATCCGGGCGGTGGGCGGGGCGCTGCGGCTGACGGCGTACTTCGTGGCCGAACTGGTGCGGGCGAACTTCCAGATGGCGCGGCTCGCCCTGCGGCCCCACCCGCAACTTCACCAGATGATCGTCGCCGTGCCGTTGCGGCTGCGCGGCGAGGGGGCGCTGACCCTGCTCGCCGCGCTGACGGGGCTGCTGCCAGGCACCGTCACGCTGGGCTTCTCGCCGGACCAGGGCACCATGTATATCCACGCGGCGGGTCTGGAGCAGCGCAGCGCCGTGCGCCGCAGTGTGCAGGAAATCGAAACGCGGCTGTTGCAGATACTGGGGGAAAGGCAGGGCTCCAGCTGAAGACCCCCGCATGAGGAACGCGCGACGAGGTGCCCCGGAGCGGAGAGAAGCGGAAGAGAGTTTTCCAGCCCTAGCGCCCCTGCACCCACGTCACCAGGTCGCCCGCGCTTAGCGGCGGGGTCAGCGCGTAGCCCTGCGCGGCGTCGCAGCCCAGGTCACGCAGCATGTCGAGCTGGGCGTAGGTTTCGACCCCCACCGCCGTGACCGTCAGGCCCAGGCTGTGCGCGAGGCTGACCGTGCCCTGCACCAGCTTGAGCGATTTCTGGTCGCCCGGCAGCCGGGTGGTCAGGGTGGGGTGCAGCTTGACGCCGTAGAGCGGAAACTGGGTCAGCGCGGTCAGGCTGCTCGCGCCGTCGCCGAAGTCGTCCACGATCAGCCGGGCACCGCGCGCGCGCAGGGCGTCGAGCAGGCCCAGGGTTTCCTCGCTGTGGTCGAGCAGGCTGCTCGCACTCACCTCAATGTCCAGCGCACTCGGGCGGGTAATCAGCGGCAGCAGGCGCTCGATGGCCCCTTCGCGCCGCAGCTCTTCCAGGCTGAGGTTGACGCTGGTGCGCCAGTTGCGTTGCCCGGTGGCGTCGCGCAGCTGCGTGCGGCCCTGCACCGCCTCGCGCACCACCCATTCGCCGATGGAGGTGATGAGGTCGCTGCGCTGCGCGAGGGGCAGAAAGCGGGCGGGCGAGACGTTGCCGAGTTCGGGGTGTGTCCAGCGCAGCAGCGCCTCGGCGCCCAGCACCCGGCCGTCTTTGAGGCTGACCGCCGGCTGGTAGAGCAGCGAGAACTGCTCGTGTTGCAGGCCGCGGTCCAGCACCGCCCGCAACTGGTCTTCGAGCTCGAAGGTCTGGGCTTCCTCGGCGCGCATGTCCGGCTCGAACACCGTCAGTTGCCCGCGTCCCTGGCGCCGGGCGTGTTGCAGCGCCACCTCGGCGTCGGCCAGGGCTTGCTCGGGGGCCGCGGCCAGCAGCGGCGCGGCCCCCAGCGAAAAGGTCACCGGCACCAGCCGCTTGCCGGTCCGCAGCGGTTCGCGCAGCGCCGCCTGGAGCTTCTGGCCCCCCACGGCGGCCCCGAGCTGCGGCAGGTACACGGCGAAGGTGTCGTCGGCCAGCCGCGCCGCCTGCCCGCCTTCCAGCTCCGCGAGGTCGTTGAGCCGCGCCGCCACCTGAATAAGCAGCAGGTCGCCCGCCGTGCGGCTCAGCGCCGCGTTGAGGCCCCCGAAGCCGTCAATGTCGAGGCAGGCGACCATCCCGCCCGTTTGTGCTGCCGTGGCCTGACCCAGCGCCGCGCGCAGCCCGCTGCGGTTGAGCAGGCCGGTCAGCCCGTCGTGCGAGGCGTCGTGGCGCAGTTTGGCCTGGGCGCGGCGCAGGGTGGTCACGTCGCGCAGCGAGAGCAGCAGCTCGGGCGCGGCGCTCCGGCCCGGGGAAGCGGCCGAGGAACCGGTGGACTGACCGCTCCCCGGCAGGGCCGAGAGGCTGATTTCCAGATGCCGGGTCACGCCGCCGGGCAACACGGCCAGCACCTCGCCGTTGTGCGGCAGGGTCAGCGCCGAGAGGGGGGGCACCGTCAGCGGGTTGCCCTGCGGGGTGTGCAGCTTGATGCCGAGTTGCTGGTGCAGGCGCGGCAGCGGCAGCCCGGTCAGGGCGATGTTGTGGGGGTCGAAGCCCAGCAGCCGCGCCGCCGGCTCACTGATGAGCTGCACCCGGCCCTGCGGGTCGAGCAGTATGGTGGCCGCGCCGCTCAGGTGCAGCAGCCGCGCCGCGCCGTTGTCCTCGCTCACCGCGGCGGGTCGGACACCCTCGGCGAGCAGCAGCCCCGGCACGGTGTCGCTGCGGCGCACCAGCAGCGGCAGTTGCCCGCCGCGCGCCAGTGCAATCTCGCTCGGCACCGGGCTGGGCCGCCCCGCCTCTGCGCTCTGAATGAGGTCCTGAAGCAGCCGCGCGCCCGCCGGAGCCCAGCAGGGCCACTCGTGCAGGGGCCGCTGGGGGTGAGCCTGGGCTTCGGCGAGGTCTTCGGGTTCCCCCAGCAGTTGACGCATCCCCCGGCTCGCCCCCTGCACCGCGCCGCCCGGTCCCAGCAGCGCCAGCGGCAAGTCGGTGCCGAGCAGCGCGGCGAACTGGGTCGTCTGGGTGTGCTCGGTGCTCACGTCCTGCACGGTCCACAGCACGCCCGCCGCCGCGCCGCCGAAGTAAGGCCGCGCCGACCCACGCAGCCAGCGCTCCCCGCTGTGCCCCGGCAGGGACGGCACCCGCTCGTCGCCGAGTTGCACGGCCCGCCCAGCCGCCGCGCTGTCGAGCTGCTGCGCGAGCGCCGCGTGGTCGGGAAAAACCTCGTGGACGGTGCGGCCCAGCACATCCGCCCCGGTCAGCCCGAACAGTTCCAGAAAGGTGCGGCTGACCTGTCGGAACTCCAGCTCGGCGCTCAGCCACGCCGTTGCGGCGGGAAGCTGGGTGATCAGCATGTCGGCCTCGCGGCTCGCCCCCTCGGCACTCGCCGCCGAGAGCAGCAGCGTGAGCACCTGCACCGCGCCGTCGGGCACCGGCGCCCCGTCGGACCACAGCAGTCCCAGCAGCGCTCCGTCGCGCGTGATCCAGGCGAGGTCGCCGTGTTCGAGCCAGTCGTCGGGCGGCACCAGTTGCGCTTCCTCGGTGGGCGCGCCCTCGGCCTGAATGTTCAAAATCCGTTGCCCGATGGCGGCCAGCAGGGTGGCCTGCGGAGCGTGCAGCCGGATCAGGTCACGCAGGGCAATGGGCAACGCGGCATGGGCATCGGTCGGGGCAGCGGGCATGGGGTTCAACCTCGGAAAAAGCGGGAAGCGGGAGAAACGGGCGCGTCGGGGCGCCTTGAAATGAACTGCTGTTCTGAGCTTGCCACGTCGCCTCTTACGGTCTTCATGCAAGCCAAAGAAATAGGAGGAAACTTGCTGCTGGGCGCTTAGAGCATTGGATACAAAAAGACCCCCTCACCCCTTGCTTCGCAAGGCCCTCTCCCACCAGGGTAGAGGGTCAAAAATCCAAAGCATTCTTATGTCGAACACTCTAGGGACACCCATCGATCAACAGCAAAAGGCCCACCGCCGCGTGTGCAGGGTGGGCCTTCTGAGGAGAGGAGAATTCAGGCGCTCGGTTTGTCCGACTTGTCCTCGGCGGCGCTCTCTTCTTCGGTGCTGAGCGAAGCCTCTTCGATGGAGATACTCGCCATCAAGACCACCTTGTCACCGTCCTGCTCGACCTCGACCTTGGAGTTGCCCGAGGGGAAGTACTTTTGGACGACTTCCAGCAGGTCGTTGCGCAGGGCCTCGACCTTGCCGGGCGCGATCTTGGCGCGGTCATAGGCGAGCACCAGTTCGAGGCGGTCCTTGAGCGTTTCCTTGGAGCGGCGTCCCTTGAACCAACCGAACATCAGCTCCCACCCCCGAACAGGCGGCGAATGGCGGCCCAGATGCCTTTTTCTTCCTCGGTCAGCTTGGGAAAGGGCACGTCCTGACCCTGAATGCGCTGCGCGGTCGCCATGAAGGCGTCGCCCGCCTTGGTCTTGCCGAGCACCGCCGGCTCACCGACGTTGGTCGAGACGATGATGCCCTCGTCCTCAGGCACGATTCCGATGGGCTTGACGCCCAGGATGTCCACCATGTCGTCGATGGAGAGCATGTTGCCGCTCGCCACCATCTTGGGACGCAGGCGGTTGACGACCAGCCGAATCTCGGTGATCTGCTGCGCTTCGAGCAGGCCGATGATGCGGTCGGCGTCGCGCACCGACGACACTTCGGGGTTCACGACCACCAGGGCGCCCTCGGCGGGGGCGGCGGCGGTGCGGAAGCCCGACTCGATCCCGGCGGGCGAGTCGATCAGCACGCGGTCGAAGCCCTCTTCTTCCAGCAGGCCCTTGACGACTTCCTTGAAGACCTCGGGGTCCAGGGCGTCCTTGTCGCGGGTCTGCGAGGCGGGCAGCAGGTGCAGGTTCTCCACGCGCTTGTCGCGGATCAGTGCCTGATTCATGCGGCACTTGCCTTCCAGCACGTCCACCAAATCGAACACCACGCGGGACTCTAAGCCCATCACCACGTCCAGGTTCCGCAAACCCACGTCCACGTCGATCACAACGACTTTTTCACCCAGTCGGGCCAGGGCCGCGCCGATGTTGGCGGTGGTCGTGGTCTTGCCCACGCCCCCCTTGCCCGACGTGACGACAATCACTTTGGCATCCATGCTTGGCGCAGCATAGCAAGGCAACGTGAAAATGTAAGCCTGTGGGGGTGGAGGCCGGGGGAGGGGTTGCGGCAGGTGTGCCGGGTGGGGACAGCGGCCCCGAATGCAGGCGCCGGGAAGCCGGTAGACTGCCGGGCAGCATGACCCGACTTTCCGGAAACAATCAGAACCGCAGCGTCCTGATCATCGGCACCCTGGTCGCCGCCGCGCTGATCGCCCTCGCCCTGTTCGCCGTGCGCGGCAAGAGCACGACCACGACTGGCGAGGCGCAGACCTTCACCTACGCCAACTTGCCCTACGCGGGGCAGGCGAACGCGCCGGTCAACGTACTGGTCGTCGAGGACTTCAAGTGCCCCAACTGCAAGTCCTTCGAGGAAACGGTGGCGCCCGAACTGCGGACCAAATACGTGGGGACCGGCAAGGTCAAGATGTACTCGCTGGTCTACCCCTTCCTCGCCGACCGTCTACCCGAAGACGACAGCAAGTACGCCGCCCAGGCCGCCCGCTGCGTCTACGCTCAGGGCAAGAACGACGCTTTCAATACCTACAAGGAAATCCTGTTCCGCGCCCAGGGCCCGGAAACCGAAGTCTGGGCCACCAAGTCGCGCCTGAAGGAGCTGGCGACCAGCCTCGATATCGACCAGGCCAAGTTCGCCACTTGCCTCGACAACGACGAAACCGCCGCGCAGGTCGAGACCGACAAGCAAGAAGCCCTCAAGGCGGGCGTGGGCGGCACCCCCACCGTCTTCGTCAACGGCAAGCTGGTGAATGTCCAGAGCGATTACGTCAAGGACATCTCGGCGGCCATCGACGAAGCCCTCAAGCCGTGAGCAGCGGGGCATGAACCGCGACACCCGGTTGTACCTGGCCTGGTTGGTGGCCCTCGCCGCCACCCTTGGCAGCCTGTATTTCAGTGAGATTCGGCACTTCAACCCCTGCCCGCTGTGCTGGGCGCAGCGCATCTTCATGTACCCGCTGGCCGTCATTCTGGGCATCGCGGCGTTTGTGGGCGACCACGGCGTGCGGCGCTACGTGCTGCCGCTGGCGGCGCTGGGGCTGGGCTTCGCCATCTTCCAGAACCTCGAAACCTGGGGTTTCGTTCAGTCCATCAAGGCGTGCACCGTCAACGCTGCCGCTGCCTGCAACACCCCCTGGCCGGTGTGGGGAACCAGCCAGGACACGCTGAACCGTGCGCTCACCATCCCGGTGCTGAGCATGATCGCCTTTGCGCTGATTCTGGCGCTGCTGAGCTGGCCCCGGCAGCGCGTGACCGTGCCCGAAAGCGCGGCAGTCCAGGGCTAAAGTTGCAACTCGAGCGCCCGGCCCCCTATACTTCTCCGGCCCGGTTTGCCTGCCAGCGTGCAGCGCGAGCCTGAAAAGGAGTACGAACGTTTCTGCCCGTGAAGAGCGGGACCTCGGAGACGGTCCGCTGCCCGAAGGAGACCCCCCATGCAGACCCACATCAAGATCAACCGCGGCGAGCTGCTGCGCGGCATCGAGCAGGACCACACCCGCCAGCTTCCCGACTTCCGCCCCGGCGACACCGTGCGCGTGGACACCAAGGTGCGCGAAGGCAACCGCACCCGCAGCCAGGCCTTTGAAGGCGTCGTCATCGCCATCAACGGCTCGGGCAGCCGCAAGAGCTTTACCGTGCGCAAGATTTCGTTCGGTGAAGGTGTGGAGCGCGTGTTCCCCTTCGCTAGCCCCCTGGTCAATCAGGTGACCATCGTGGAACGCGGCAAGGTCCGCCGCGCCAAGCTGTACTACCTGCGCGAACTGCGCGGCAAGGCCGCCCGCATCAAGAGCGACCGCAGCCGCGTGATGAAAGACGCCGCCCGCGCCCAGCAGGACAAGGCGAACGCCAGCGCCAGCCAGGCCGCTGCGGCTCAGGCCGACGTGACCGTCATCAGCGCCGCTCCCGAAGTGGCCCCCGAAACCCAGGGCGAATAAGTCCAGGGCTCCCAAGCCCGCCTGCCTCCGCGTGAGGTGGGCGGGTTTCTTTTGGCTGTGGGGTGGGCGTTTACAGGTAAGCCAGTTCCCAGTCCTTGGCCCCGTGCGCCAGCCCTGCTCGCAGCAGCGCGAGGCCACTCGGCGCCGGGTCGCGCCAGTGGGGGAGGCCACTCAACTCAGCCTCGAACTCGGCCAGCGGGCGGCGGGCGACGGGCTGCACGGTGTCTGTTACGGTGCCTGCGCTGACCTCATAGACCGCGCTATACACGTTGCCTTTGCGGGCGTCGAGGCTCACCGCCTGCGGGCCGTCGCCGCGCACCAGACTTTCCAGGGTGGACACGCCGCGCACTTCGGCGCCCCACACGCGGGCGAGCCCCAGCGCGTAACTCGCGCCGACGCGCACGCCGGTATAGGAGCCGGGGCCGGTGCCGATAACGATGGTCTGGGCCTGAAACGGCAGCCCCGCCGCCCCGAACAGGGCACGGGTCTCGTCGGCCAGCCGCTCGGCGCTCGCCCGCCCGACCTCCTGCACCCGCTCCAGCTCGCCGCCGGGCCAGCTCACGGCCAGCGTGAGGAAGGGGGTGGCGGTGTCCAGGGCGAGGGTCACAGAAAGAGGGGTGACAGGGGCGGCGGAGACGGTCATCGGGCGTATTAAAGCAGAGGCCGGGGCAGGCGCCCGTGTGCCCTGCCCGCTCTCATCTCTTTGTCACCCCGGCAGGGACGTTTGACCGCCCCTTTTTCGCCCCCTGGAAGAAGGGCAGGTGTTATCCTCTGCTCACTATGTCGAACATTGCCAAAGGGCTTGAAGGTGTTCTCTTTACCGAGAGCAAGCTGACGTTTATCAACGGCTCGGAGGGCATTCTGACCCACCTGGGCATTCCGATTCAGGAATGGGCCGAAAAGAGCACCTTCGAGGAACTCAGCCTCGCGCTGCTCGACGCCAAACTGCCCACCGCCGAGGAACTCGCCAAGTTCGACGCCGAACTCAAGGCCAACCGCGCCATCCCCGATCAGCTCGTGGGCATCATCCGCGACATGCCCAAGGGCGTACACCCCATGCAGGCGCTGCGCACGGCGGTCAGCTACCTGGGCCTGCTCGACCCTCAGGCCGAGGACATCACCCCTGAGGCCCGGCGCGCCATCAGCACCCGCATGATCGCGCAGTTCTCGACCATCATCGCGGCGATCAACCGCGCCCAAGAAGGCCAGGACATCGTGGCCCCCCGCGCCGACCTGACCCACGCGGGCAACTTCCTGTACATGCTGACCGGCAACGAGCCCACCCCCGAGCAGGCCCGTCTGTTCGACATCGCGCTCGTGCTGCACGCCGACCACGGCATGAACGCCTCGACCTTCACGGCGATTGCGACCAGCTCGACCCTCAGCGACATGTACTCCTGCATGGTGAGCGCCATCGGCGCGCTCAAAGGCCCGCTGCACGGCGGCGCCAACGAAGCCGTGATGACCATGCTCGACGAAATCGGCACCGTGGACAAGGCCGAGGCGTACATCACGGGGAAGCTCGACAACAAAGAGAAGATCATGGGCGTGGGCCACCGCGTCTACAAGTACTTCGACCCCCGCTCGCGCGTGCTGCGCGACTACGCCGAGCACGTCGCCAACAAAGAAGGCAAGAGCAACTACTACCAGATCCTCGAAGCCATCGAGAAGATCATCGTGGACCGCATGGGCGCCAAGGGCATCTACCCCAACGTGGACTTCTACTCCGGCACCGTGTACAGCGACCTGGGCATCAAGAAGGAATACTTCACCCCCATCTTTGCCCTGGCCCGCATCAGCGGCTGGTGCGCCAGCGTCATCGAGTACAGCCAGGACAACCGCCTGCTGCGCCCCGACGCCGAGTACACCGGCGCCCGCGACCAGCACTACGTGGACATCAAAGACCGCCAGTAAGCGGAGAAGGTAAGAAAGGGGGCCGGAGCATGGCGCTGCGGCCCTTTTTCTTTGCTGCCTGTTTCGCTTTACAGCAGCCTGCCACCATCATGCGCTTCGGGCGTCTGCACCGGCACCCCCCGCGCATTCAGGGCCTCGCGCAGCATGGGGATGTTTTTGAGGGCATGCCCGCCAGTCGTGTTCTGGAAAAACACGTACAGCTCGGAGAGGTCACCGGCGACTGCCGCAATTTTCTCGGCCCATTCGTCCATCTCGGCGCGGTTGTAGAGGTAATCGTGGCGCTCGCCCGCGCTCTGGCCTTCCCACCAGGTTTCGCGGTTGCGCCCGTGCAGGCGCAGGTAGCCCACGTCGCCGGTTACGTGGACCTGGGGTTCGGGCATCCCACCCACTGGCGGGTAATCCGGGCTGACCCAGATGATGCCGAATTCGCCCATGCCCTCGCGGACTTCGGGTTTGTCCCAGCTCGCGTGCCGCAGTTCCACCGCGAGTTCGTGCCCAGCAAAGCGCTCGGTGAGCAGCGCCAGATACTTGCGGTTGGCGGCGGTGCGGTGAAACGAGTAGGGAAACTGCGCCAGATACGGCCCCATCATGCCGGCCTCGCGCAGTGGCTCGGGGCTCTGGAGCATTCGGTCAAAGTCGGTGTCGGTGGGAGCGCGTACGTGGGTAAAGACCTTGTTCAACTTGACGGCGAAGCGCACCCACCCGCCCGATTTGCGGACCATGCCTTCAAAGGCCTTGAGGCCGGGAATCGCGTAGAACGATGAATTGAGCTCCACCGCGTCGAAGTGGTGGGCGTAGGTCTCCAGAAAGGCGTCTTTCTTGACGCCCTCGTAAATCAGGCCCGGAGCCGTCCAGTCCTCGTCGGTGTAGCCGCCGCAGCCGATGTAGACGCGCATGGGGGAGAGGGTAGCGGGTGGGCGTGGGAAACATATTTACAGTCCGCAGAGAATCCCAGCAGAGACTTGGAACTCCAGTAGCTCTCAGGGCAAGCAGGAGCAGGCGCTGCCTTGCATTGGCGTCCTGCGCCCTGAACGTCTGACCCCGTTCCGCCTACAATCTCCCCCGTGACCCGCTCCGTCAGCCACCCGCCCTACGCCGACCCCTTCGCCCACCCGCCCGAGACTTCGCCACAGGAACTGACCGCCCAGCTGACTCCCGGCGCCCGTTTTCAGGACGTGCGCTTTGAGAACTACCGGCCCAACCCGGAGTTTCCCAGTCAGGCGCAGGCGCGCGACCAGCTTGCGGAATTCGTGCGGCAGGCGGGGCAAAAGGCGAGCGGCGGGGGCTTCTGGCCCTTCAAGCGGAGGGCCCCGGAAGGGCGCGGATTTTACCTCGACGGCGGCTTCGGCGTGGGCAAAACGCACCTGCTGGCGAGCGCTTACCACGCGGCCAAAGGGCAGTCTGGGGGCAGCGGGGGCGACGTGGCCTTCATGTCGTTTCAGGACCTGATGTACCTGATCGGGGCGCTGGGGATGCCGCAGGCCATCGAGACTTTCCGGAACTACAAGCTGCTGCTGATCGACGAATTTGAACTCGACGACCCCGGCAACACCCACATGGCGAACACCTTTCTGGGCGGGCTGATGCCGAGCGGCGTGAGCGTGGTGGCGACCTCCAACACCGAGCCGGGGGCGCTAGGCGCAGGGCGCTTCAATGCCGAGGATTTTCAGCGGCAGATTCAGGGGATCGCCGACCGCTTCGGGCCGCACCGGATAGACGGCCCCGACTACCGCCAGCGCGGCACCGAGCCCGCCCAGCCGCTCAGCGAGGCCGAGTTCGCGGCGTGGCTCGCGCGCCAGAACCCGCAGACGACGGCGCTGATGACGCACGCCGAACTCAACCGCGCTCTGCTGAGCGTGCACCCGAGCCGCTTTGCCCGCGTGCTGGAGCAGGTGAGCGGCGTAGCGGTGACGAACCTGGAACCGATGCCCGAGCAGGGAGAAGCGCTGCGCTTCGTGCATTTCGTGGACAAGGTGTACGACCTCGGGCTGAGCGCCGCGTTTACCGGGGTGCCGCTCAATGCCCTGTTTGACGACATCTACCGCAACGGCGGCTACGCCAAGAAGTACAGCCGGGCGCTGAGCCGCCTCTCGGAAATGCTGCGGGAGGCGCGGGGGTAAGGGACTTTTCCCTGTCCTCCAGCTCCCATGTTTCGCCGTGACCCCCTCATGGCCCAGTGGCGCGCCGTGGCCCGCTTGCTTGAACTGGACGACGCGCAGGCCCGCGCCCTGCTGGGGCTGGTGCGGCAAACCTTGCGGCGCGGCGGGGTGCTCGGCGTAGCGCGGGGAGACGAGCGGCAGCTGCTGACCTTCGGCGGCGTACCGGAAAATGGCGTCTTTGAGCTGGCGAGCGTGACCAAGCCCTTCACGGCGGCCCTCGCCTCGGCGCTGGTGCGCGATGGGCGGCTGGACTGGAACGCGCCCCTCGCCGCGCTCGGCGGGCCGCTGCGCCGCTTGCCCCGCGCGCTGACGCCTTATGCGCTGGCGACCCACACGGCGGGGCTGCCTCCGCAACCGGCGCGGGCTGCGCTGACCACCTTCACCCGGTTTGCCGACCCCTACGGCGGCATGTCACCGGCGGACGTGCTGGCGAGTGCCCGCCGCTGGGCCAATCCGGGGCAGGCGGGGCGCTTCGGATACTCCAACCTCGGCGCGGGGGTGCTGGCGCTGGGGCTGGCGCACGCGGCGGGGGAGGAGACGTCGGCAGCGGGCTATAAGCGGGCGCTGCGTCGCCTGGTCACCTTTCCACTCGGACTGCCGGGCGTGGGTCTGACCCCGGCGCGGGATGTCGTGCCGCCTTACGGTCTGCTCGGCGGGCAGGCGGTGACGGGCTTTGCCGAACTCGCGGGCGCGGGGGGCCTGTTCGGGAGCGCGGCGGAGTTGCTGCACTTCGGCGAGGCGCACCTGAGCGGGGCAGCAGGGCAGCACTGGCGGCAGGCGCAGGCTTTTCCCGGCTTGCCGCCGCTCTACGCCGGGGCCGCGCCGGGGTGGTTTCAATCGGGGAGCACCGTCTGGCACGACGGCATTGCCCGTGGCACCCGCACGGCGCTCGGGTTCTCGCCGCGATCCGGCGCGGTGGTCACGCTGCTGGTGCGCGGAGCGGTGCCGCTGGTGGGGGTGCGGGCGGGGGTACCGCTTTTGCTGCTCGGGTTGCTGGGCGGGACAGACCGTTAGAGCATTTGACAGAATGATCAGATCTGTCTTTGACCCTCTACCAAGGGGAGAATTGTCAAGCTGCGAAGTAGAGGGCCTTGCGGAGCAAGGGTGAGGGGTCTTCACGTCCAGTCCTGCGCGAACTGCTCCCAACTCGCCGTGTCGCGGGGGCACCCGCCCGTCTCCGTCCATTCCCAGTAGGGGGTGTAGAGGCTGCGGGCGGTGACCAGCTCATCGCGGAAAATCCGGGCGCTGAGGCCGGTGTCCAGCAAACCGCTCGTTTCAAAGCGCTGAAGCACGCCGCTGCGGTCGTAGGGCACCCGGCGCAGCTCGGTCTGCCAGCCCTGCGGCGTGGCGGTGAGCAGCAGGTACTGCGCGCGGGGGTCGCCGTCCGCCGGAGAACCGACGGCCCCGGTGTTCAGCACCCTCACGCCGCCCACCAGCGCGTCGGCCTGGCGGTGGATGTGCGAGCCCACCAGCACGCCCGCGCCCGACTCGTCGGCAATGCGGCGAACCAGCGCGGGGTCGGTGCGTTCGCTCAGGCCCCGGCGGTAGTCGTCGGGGGTGCCGTGCGCGAGCAGCACGTCGGGCAGGCCGGGCACGCTCAGCCGCGCGGTCAGCGGCCAGTCTCCCGGTACGTCGAGCAGCCCTGCCGCGTGCAGTTGCTCGGTGCTCCAGGCCGTCGCGCCCCAGAAGGGGTCGTCGTACCAGTCCTGCGGCAATTTATCGCTGCGCGTGTGCCACAGCCGCAGCAGGTCGTCGTGGTTACCGAGGACAAACGACGTGTCGTCGCGGGCGAGCAGTTCTTCCATCACCTGCACCGAATCCGGCCCCCGGTTCACCACGTCGCCGTTGACGATCAGCCGCTCGGCGCCCTGCTCCGCCGCGTCTTTCAGCACGGCCCGCAGGGCGTCGGCGTTTCCGTGGATGTCGGCCAGCACAGCAATTCTCACGGGGGCATTGTAGGCGCCGCTTCCGAAGAAAATACTGAAGAAAACCCCATACCCGTTCAGGCCCCGTTTGTGGTTACAGTAGGGCCATGAAGCCACTGAAGATGCTGACTGTTGTTCTGCTGGGTGCTGGAACGTTCGCTTCGGCGGCTTCGGTGACTTCGGCGGTCAAGACCGAGATCAACCAGCTCGCCCGCCAATACACGGGCCGCCCGTGCCTGAGCAATGGCGAATACGGCCTGGACACCGAGCCTTTTGGCCGCAAGGTGTCGCCGAGCGAGCTGAGGACGGCGCGGGATATCCTGTACCGTCAGTTGCTGGAAGGTTTCGACCAGAGTGCACGCAAAAACCACTTCACCTACGAGGTGCGCTACAACCAGAACCGCGTCTGGGTCTGGGCCAAAGCCCCCAACTCCTCCCGGCAATATTTCACCTTCGCGACCCTCAGCCCGACCGGCATTCGAATGGTGAGCTGCCTACAGTAAGCGGACAAGAAGAAACAGGCCCCTTCCCGCTGTGGAGGGGGCCTTTTGCTGTTTAAGGTTGCCGAATCCAGTACCGCCGAATGGGCTGGTCATGATACTGGGGCACCTCAAATTCCCCTTCCAGTTCGCCGCCGTTCGCCTCAATGACGCCGCGTGAGCCGAAGTTGTCCACATCGCAGGTGACCAGCACCGGGTCTATCCCCAGTTCGCGCGCCCGCTCCAGCGCCAGCCGCAGAATCAGGGTGCCGTAGCCTTTGCGCCGCGCGCTGGGGCGGATTTCGTAGCCGATGTGGCCGCCGAACTCACGCAGGCGGTCGTTGAGGCTGTAACGGATAGAGACGCGTCCCAGGTACTCGCTCCCCTCCACCAGCCAGCGGTATTCGGAGTGGACAAAGCCCTCCGGCAACTCGTTGCCCGGTTCGTAACGGGTCAGGTCGCGCAGGACTTTGCCGAAGTCGGCGCTGATGTCGTCGAGCTTCCAGACCAGCGTCTCGCCCAGGCCACTGCCGGTTTCCTGTGCCTCGCGCACGGCGGCGAGGAAGCTGTCTTTGTACTGTTCGGAGGGGCGTACGAGGTGTGGCATGGGTCAGGGTAAAGGTTGGCGGTGGCCTGGGCATCGGCCACCCGGCCTACCCTCACCCACCAACCGGGTTGGTCAATCTGTCCCGAAATGGCGTCCGCAGCCCCATAAAGCGGCGGGTGGGGGGCGTACAATCCGGGATGTGAAAGAAGCGGCCTTCGACGTGCTTGACCTCGGCCTGCTGCCCTACCCGCAGGCGTGGGCGCGGCAGAAGCAGGAACTGGCCCGCGTGGCGGTGGGCGGGCGGCCCACGCTGCTGCTGGTGGAGCACCCCGCCGTGCTGACGCTGGGGCGCAAGGCGCAGGAGGGCGAGAACATCGTGGTCACGCGCGAGTATCTGGCTGCGCAGGGCATCGACGTGTTCGCGGTGGAGCGCGGCGGCGACGTGACCTACCACGGCCCCGGCCAGCTCGTCGCCTACGCCATTTTTCCAGTCGGGCGCCGGGTGCGCGACTTCCTGCGGCTGCTGGAAAACGCAGTGGTGACGGCGCTGGGCACCCTCGGCCTGCCCGATGCCCGGCCCAATCCCGGCTACGCGGGCGTGTACGTGGACCCGCGCGAGATCAACGGCAAGACCTACGACCAGAAAATCTGCTCCATCGGCGTGGCCATCAAGCAGAATGTCGCCCTGCACGGCATCGGCCTGAACGTCTGCACCAATCTGGACCACTTCGACCTGATCGTGCCCTGCGGCCTGACGGATACCCAGATGACCAGCGTGCAGCGTGAGTACGACCTGCGCGGTCTGGGCAGCGTCAGCATGGAGCAGGCGAAAAAGGCGCTGACCGACGCTTTCGCCTTGACCTTTGCCGACTATGATTGGAGCCTTCCGGGGGTGGCCGCCGGGCAGGAGGCGCTCTCTGTGGCCTCTCCCTAGCCTCCTTGACCAGCCGTCACCCTCCAGCGACCCTTTCCAACCGAGGAAACCGAAATGACCCAGCAAGACCCGTCCACCAAGGAACCTAAATTCATCAAAAACGGCATCTACCGCAAGGACAGCGTGCCGGTGCGCGAGAAGAAACCTGAGTGGCTGAAAGTCACCATCCCCACCGGGCAGGTGTTTACCGAAGTCCGCAAAATCGTGAAGGAGCACCGCCTGCATACGGTGTGCGAGGAAGCGATGTGCCCCAACATCGGCGAGTGCTGGTCGCGTGGGACGGCGACGTTCATGCTGATGGGCCACATCTGCACCCGCGCCTGCCGCTTTTGCGCGGTGGACACTGGCAACCCGATGGGCAAACTGGACCTCGACGAGCCGCGCAGCGTGGCCGACTCGGTGCGGCTGATGGACCTGAAGTACGTGGTGCTGACCTCGGTGGACCGCGATGACCTGCCCGACGGCGGCGCCTACCACTTCGCCAAGACGGTGAAGGCCATCAAAGAGGTCAATCCGCAGACCCGCGTGGAAGCGCTGACGCCCGACTTCGGCGGCAACACGGCCTGCGTGGACCTCGTGCTGGACAGCGGCGTGGATACCTACGCCCAGAACCTCGAAACCGTGCGGCGCCTGACCCACCCGGTGCGCGACATTCGCGCGAGCTACGACCGCACCCTGAGCGTGCTGGCCCACGCCAAGCAGGCCCGCCCCGACGTGATTACCAAGACGAGCCTCATGCTGGGCCTGGGCGAAACCCGCGAGGAAATCCGCGAGGCGATGGCTGATTGCCGCGCCGCCGGGGTGGACGTGCTCACCTTCGGGCAGTACCTGCGCCCCACCATGCACCATCTACCGGTGGAACGCTACATTTCGCCCGCCGAGTTCGACGAAATCCGCGAAGAAGGCATGCAACTTGGTTTCCTGGAAGTCGTCTCCGGTCCGCTGGTGCGCTCGTCGTACAAGGCTGAGCAGATCGTGATGGACCGGCCCGGCAACCTGCCCGAGCACCTGAGCCACTTAGACGGCGGCAGCGAATTGACCTTGATTTGAGATTGAGTGGGAAAGGGGCCGGGGCCATGCGCTCTGGCCTTTATTCTTTGGGTCGGTACTTGGCTTCGAGGCTCCACCAAAAGTCGGACGCGCCGCTGCCTACCGTCCGTTACCCTGACCTCAATGTCAAAATTCCGGCGAATACTGCTGCCCCTGGCGCTGCTGGCTGCCCTGGCTCCAGCACAGGCGGCCCCACCTACGAGCTATCAGGGGCCGGTGTACGGCGCTGGCGTGCCGAACGTCAAGGTGGTTCGCCCTCTCTGGACGTTGACGGTAGATAAGGCCGAGTACGGCGACAGGGCCGTGCTGCTCGCTGAAAACCGCGTGCTGGTGAAGGTGGGCGGGGCGTTGCAAGCCCGCGACGTGGCGACGGGCCGCGTGCGGTGGACGCTGCGGCAGCCGGGAAACCTGGGACTGGCCGACAAAAACGCTGTCTTTCTCACGTCCGGCCCCACCCTGAGCGCTTACCGGCTCAGCGACGGGCGGCGCCTGTGGACCCGCGACCTGGGCGGCGCGGTGCGCGATGTGGGCGAGTCGGGCGGCGTGCTGTACGCGACGACGGAACACGGCGGCATAGCCCTGAGCGCCGCGACGGGTCAGACACGCTGGGCCTTTAAAGAGCACGAAATGACGGGCTTCCGGACGGTTCTGGGCGACACAGGGTCAGGGGGCGTGGTGTTCTGGGACGCTTACCAGGGCGAGCCGCATTTTCCGGCCACCTACGCCTTTGACGCGGCGACGGGCAAACAGCTCTACCGCCTCGGCGGCACGACGGGGCCGCTGGGCGTGCGCGGCAAGGCGGTCCTGATGGCCGACACGAGCTTTATAGGAAGCGATGACAATGCCACCCTGACCTGGGTAAACCTGCGTTCCGGCGTCACTGAACAGGTCTTGAAGCTGGCCGCCGATTTCCGCTGCCCTGGCAGAGGCACCCTGGAGCGCCGCACGTCCGAAACCTTCTCTGCCCCGCCGCACATTTATGTCAATGACCAGTGCGGCACGCGGCTGCGGCAGTTCTGGGCGAATGACCCGGCGCTGGCTGGAAAAACGCCGTCCACGCCGCTGCCACCCGCCCGCACCTTCGCCGTGCCGGACGACGGTCGCTTTCGCCTGGGGCCAGTGGGGGAACTGTTGGTGTTTGAAAGCCGCATGGGAGAAGTGCGCTTGATTCCAACCACGGGCCGCGCGCCTATCAACTACAACGGGGTGGATATGCCGACCGGGACGGGCCTTGTCCTGCCGGGAGCGGGGCCGGTGTCGCGGTTGGACGCCCTGGGGAGCGTGCTGTATGTCGGGCGAGTGAATGGTGAGTTTCTCGCCTACGACGCCGCGAAGAAAAAGCCCCTCTACGCGGCGCAGCTTCCCTGGCGCGGCTTCGGGCCGACCTTCCGCAGTGGCAAGTACGCGGTGCTGACCACTCCCGGCGCACTGGCTGTGGTGCGCGAGCCCTGAAAACGCTGGTGGTCGGCGGCACCGGCATGCTGCTGGGACTGGTGCGCGAGCTCCTCGCGGCGGACGACGAGGTGTGGACGCTGGCCCGCCACGCCCCGGCGCTTACGCACCCGCGCCTGCATCCCCTGCTGGCGGACTACCGCGACGCAGCGGCCTTGCGCGCGGCCCTGGCCTCCGCCACGCCGTTTGACCGGGCGGTGGTCTGGATTCACTCTGCGGCGCCGGACGCGCCCTTCGTGGTGGCCGAAGCGGTGCGCGGGCCGTTTTTTCACGTCCTGGGCAGCGCGGTGGCCGACCCGTCCAGACCCGACGACGGGCGGCGGGCCCGTTTCGCCGCGCTGGGCACCGATGCGCGTGACGTAGTGCTGGGCTTCGTGCGGGAAGGCGAACACTCACGCTGGCTGACGAACGCGGAAATCTCGGCGGGGGTCTGGGAGGCTGTGCAGGGTAATGTTCAGCGGGCAGTGGTGGGAACGGTGACGCCGTGGGCCGCGCGGCCCGGCTGACCGGCGTGTTCCTGCTAGCCTCGCCTCATGCTTGACCCCCGTTCTGTTCCTTTTGCCGCTCAGATTCACCCCCAGGCCCGCCCGGCGCGGCGGCTGACCTGGGACTCGCGCGAGGCGGGGCCGGACACGGCGTTCGTCGCGCTGCCCGGCGAGAAGATGCACGGCAACAGGTTCGTCGAGCGGGCGCTCGCGGCGGGGGCGCCCTTCGTCCTGACCGACCTCGACGTGCCCCGCGCCGTGCGGGTAGATGATGCGCGGGGGGCCCTGTTCGCCTGGGCGCGGAGTGAACGGGCGAAAAACCCGCTGGTGGTGGGCATCACCGGCAGCGCGGGCAAGACGACCGCCAAGAGTTACGCGGCGGCGGCCCTGGACGCCCACTTCATGCCGGTGTTCAACACCATGCCCGCCATCGCCTGTTTTCTGGTGCAGTACGGCGCGAGCCAAAAGCCGCTGGTGGTGGAGATGGGCATCGACCACATCGGCGAAATGGCCGAGCTGATGGACCTCGTGCGGCCCGATGTGGGCGTCGTGACGACCATAGGCCCGGCGCATCTGGAGCAGTTCGGCATGGTGGAGACCATCGCCCACGAAAAGGGTCAGATTCTGACGGCGCGGCGGGCATTGGTCGGCTCGCAGGCCGCCGCCTTTTTCCCCAAGGCCCAGTTTCCCCACGTGGACAGCTACGGCTTCGGCGACGTGACGTTCCGGGGCGAGGGGCTGGAACTCTCGCCGCAGGCCGCTCGCTTCCGCTTCGGCGGCATGGGCGTGATTTTGCCGCTCGCCTCGCGGGTGCAGGCCGAGGCCGCCGTGCTGGGGATGGTCCTCGCCCGCGAAGCTGGCATCGCGCTGGCCGACGCCGCCGTGCGGATGAGCGCGGTGGAAGTGCCCGGCGGGCGCTACCGACTGCATCCGGGCCGGTTTACCGTCATTGACGACGCCTACAACGCGTCCCCGGTGGCGGTGCGCGCCGCGCTCGACGCCCTGCACGCGCTGAAGCCGGAGGGCGAGGTAGGCCGCCGCATCAGCGTGCTGGGCCGGATGCTGGAACTCGGCCCCACTGAGCGTGAGCTGCACGCCGAAGTCGGCAGCTATGCCCGCGAGCAGGCCGACCTGACCTACGGGGTGGGCGAGTTCGCGCAGGAGCTGGGCGAGCGCGCCTTCGCCACCGTGCCCGAGCTGCTCGCCGACCTGCTGAATGAAGTCCGTGACGGCGACATCGTGCTCGTCAAGGCGAGCCGGGGCATTTCCCTGACCCCGGAGCAGCGCGCGGTGACGGGCGTGGGGCTGGACGTGGTGGTGGAGGCCCTGCTCGACCAGCGCGACCGCTGACCTGCCGCTCACCCGGACCCGGCACAATCGGACCATGCCCCTCCCGCCCCGCTGGACCACACCGCGCCGCTTGCTTCGCCTTCCCGTGCTGGCCCTGCTGGGGGCCTCGCTGCTCGCCTGTGCCCCCGCGCCGTCTGCCGGGCGGGGAAGTGAGGCGGGAAGCACTGCCTCCGCCACTGGCGGGGTCCGCGCGGCCTTCAGCGACGATGGGGTGGCGTGGGTCAGTGGGGGCCGGGCGTGCGTGGCCCGCGTGCCGAGCTTTCAGCCGAGTTGCCCGCGCCTCGCCCCCGCCTCCGATGTGGGCTGGCAGCAGAGCGGTGGGCAGGGAGCCGACGCCTGGGCCGCGCTGCCGGGGCCGGGGCTGGTGGTCACGCTCGACCGGGCGCCGCGCAGCCTGAATGTGGGCGCGGTGGTCCTGCTGAGTAGCACCCGCATCTACCGCGAGGACGGCAGCGCCCTGACCTACAGCGGCGAAGCGGGTCGTGGCGTGGCCGGAGCGCCGCTGGCCGCCGTGACCGGGGGCGACGGGCGCGATTACGTGGTCCTGGGCCGCGAACTGCGCCGGGTGGACGACGGGGCAGTGCTTGACCGGGCGGCGCAGCCTTTCCTGTATGCCACCCCCAGCGGGGCCGCCAGTGCCGCCCTGCCCACCGCCAGTGACGGCCTGAGCCTTTACCGGCTGACCGGCAGCACCCTGGAACGCTTCAGTGCCGGGCAGGTGGTCGCTCGCGTGTCGCATGGCCCAGGGCAGGTGGGGCTGGTGCGCGGCGAGGTGGTTACGGTGGACGCGGCGGGCCGGGTGCGGCGATTCACTCTGCAACTCGAGCCGCTGAACTGAGCCTGGGACGCCGGGTTTCGGTGCCCTGTCCGTAGCTTGCGAGGGGCCAACGAGCGGCTCACCGACGCGCTCCGGCAGGGCCTGGGGGTGTCAGAGTTCCGTAAGCGGGGGGATGGTTCCATGGGCAGCGGTATGTCCGCCCTTGCCCTCACTCGCCGGCTTATTCCCGCAGCAGCTTCTGCCCGTTTCCGGAGCGTGGCCCAGGCCCCCGCATCGTTGCCGGGGGGGCCGGCCCGGGTAGATGAGTGAATGCTAAAATTCGCCGGACTCTGGAGGGAGCATGACGAGCCTCATTAACCGTTTTCGCAGTCGTTCCGCCGCCATCGGCGTGGAGATCGGCACCAGCACCATCAAGGTGGTGGCCCTTAAGGCAGGGGCCCCGCCTTCCCTGCAACACGCGGTGATGGTCCCCACCCCCATCGGCAGCATGCGTGACGGTCTGGTCGTCGAACCCCAGGCAGTGGCGAGCGAACTCAAAAGCCTGCTGGCCGAGCACCGCATCACCACCCGCCACGCCGTCACCGCCGTGCCCAATCAGGTGGCCGTGACCCGCAACATCATGGTGCCGCGCATGGACCGCAAGGACCTGCAAAGCGCCATTCGCTGGGAAGCCGAGCGCTACATCCCTTACCCCATCGACGAGGTCACGCTCGACTTCGACCTGCTCGACGACCCCGCCAACGTGCCCGAGGACGGGCAGATGGAAGTGGTCATCGCGGCGGCGCCCACCGAGGCCGTGCACCGTCAGATCGAGGTGCTGCGCCTCGCGGGCCTCGAACCCACCGTGGTGGACCTCAAGAGCTTCGCGGCGCTGCGGGCGCTACGCGGCAACCTGCTCGGCGAGCACCTCACCAAGAGCACCCTAACCGGCACCAACTACACCGAGGCCGGCGAGGTGGCGCTGGTGATGGAAATCGGCGCGAGCAGCAGCGTCATCAATCTGGTGCGCGGCGACCGCATCCTGATGACCCGCAACATCAACGTGTCCGCCGACGATTTCACCACTGCGCTGCAAAAGGCCTTCGACCTCGACTTTGCCGCCGCCGAGGATGTCAAGCTCGGTTACGCCACCGCCACCACCCCCACCGAGGACGAGGAAGACCTGCTCAACTTCGACCTCAGCCGCGAGCAGTACAGCCCGGCGCGCGTGTTCGAAGTGGTGCGCCCGGTGCTCGGCGACCTGATCACCGAAATCCGCCGCTCGCTGGAGTTCTACCGCGTGCAGAGCGGCGACGTGGTCATCGACCGGACCTTCCTCGCCGGGGGCGGCGCCAAGCTGCGCGGCCTGGCGGCGGCCATCGGGGACGCGCTGGGCTTCGGGGTCGAAGTCGCGTCGCCCTGGCTGACGGTGCAGACCGACCAGGCGGGCGTGGACACCGGCTACCTCCAGACCAACGCCCCCGAATTCACCGTGCCGCTGGGACTGGCGCTGCGGGGGGTGATGGGCCGTGGTTGAAATCAACCTCTTGCCCAAGGAGTATCGCCGGCAATCGCAGCCCAGCGTGTGGAAATACGCGTCCTGGGCGGCGGCTGGCCTCACGGCGGCGGTGCTCGGCGGCTGGTTCCTCTCGGTGTCGGGCGACACCAATCAGTTGCGCGAACGCTCGGCGGCGCTGCAACAGCAGATCGACGCGGTGGCCCCCCAGAAGTCCCGGTTCAACGACCTCACCGCCCAGCAGGGCGAACTCGAGCGCGTCACCCAGGTGGCGACGCAACTGCGCGACCAGAAGACCTACTGGTCCAACGACCTCGCGTCCTTCGTCGAGCGCGTGCCGGGCAACGTGGTGTTCAGCAACGTCAACATGTCCACCGTCGCGCCCGGTGCGGAGCCCAGTCTCGCCTACGCAGGCAAGCCCGTAACCCGGCAGCTTGACCTCACCGGCAGCGCCCGCAGTCAGGAAGCGATTGTCGGCTTCCTCAACGCCTTTGAGACCGACAGCAATTTCGGCGTCGATTTCAAGGGGATGCAGCATGACGCTACCAACGGCATCTACACCTTTACCGCCAGCATCGGGGTTGTGGGCGATCAGCCGAGCGCCGCGCCGGGGGCTGACCCGACAGCGCAGGGCGCGCCTGCCACTGGAACGGCACCGGCTGCCCCAGCGGCTCCTGCGCCGACGGCCACCACCCCCGCTGCCGCGCCGGCCCAGGGAGGTGCCCAGTGAAAGCCATCAAGCTCGCCCCCCACTACATCTTCGCGCTGGTTCTGACCCTGTGCTTGGTGCTGGGCTACCTCTTTTACACCATGGCGATTCAGCCCCGGCAACTCGAAATCACTTCCCTCAACGACGAGATCACCAACAAGGAAACCACGCTCGCCGCCGATCAGGCCAAAGCGGCGCGGGTGCCGACCTTGACGGCTGAAGTGGCCCGCCTCGAAGTCGAGCGCGAGAAGTTCCTGCGGGCGCTGCCGCCCACCGCCAACTTCGGTCAGGTGGTCGCCAACCTGCGCCAGACCGTGAGCGCCGCCGGGGGAGACCTCAAAACCCTCAATTTCGCTGGGAGCGGCGCGGCGGGGGCCAACCTGCCGGCGGGCGTGCGCCCCATCGGCATGACCATGTCGGTCAATGGCCGCTTTCCGCAACTGTTCCAGATTCTGCGCAGCCTGGAACTGCAAAACCGCTTTACCACCGTGGACAACGTGAGCCTGCAAACCCAGGGCGACGCCGGCACGGGCGGGGGCGGGACGCTGGGCAGCACCCTCGGCCTGACGGTCTATACCTTCGATGCGTCGGGCGCGACGAGCACCCCTGACGCGGCGGCTCCGGCAGCGGGCACGCCGGCCCCCGCTGCACCGGCCGCTGGAGGCACGCAACCATGAGCCGTTTTCCCACTGAAGACCAAACCCAGACCCAGACCATGACCGAGGTCACCAACGTCTCGCAGGAGAAATCACCGCTCAACCTCAACTTCTCGCGCGAAGTCAAGCTGGTGCTGGTGGTGCTCGGCATGGTCGCCCTGATCGGCGGCTGGTTCGTCCTGACCGGCCAGCCCGACGACCAGACCGTCACCGCGCCGGTCCCCGTGACTACCCCAGCCCCGGAGACGGCCACCACACCTGAAACCGCGCCGGCAGGAAATGCGGCCCCGGACGGTCAGACGGCGGGCACGGCCACAGAGACGACGACCACCCCAGGCACTACAGATGAGTCGTCCGGCAAGAAGGCGACAGGAACAGCCGCCAAGTCGCAGAAAGGCACGCAGTCTGGCGACGGCTCCGACGAAAGCCTGGTGGCGACGGTGCCGCCGTTGGAGGGTGAAGGCACGGCGACCCCACCGGTGCCCGTGCCCGGCGGCATCAACCCGGACCGCCCGCTCAAGACCCTCAGCGGCGCGGACCCCTTCGGCTCTCTGACGCCCAGTCCGGGAACCGGCACGGCTGGCGGGACGGCTCCAGCCACCCCGGTCGAAGCCCAAACTCCGGAAACTCAAAGCCCGGAGACGGCGCCCGAAACGCAGGCACCCACCGCGCAGAGCACTACCAATAGCCCAGCCCCGGTGGTCCTCAGCAGCCCGGCAGGCAGCAGTGTCAGCGGGCAGGGCGGCGTGCTCGATTACTCCTCGCGCCTCGATCAAGGGGCCCTGCCGACCCCTGTGATCCCAGTATCTCCGACGGAAGTCCGCAGCCCGGTGACCAGCGCTCCGGTCAGTGGCAGCTCAGTCAACGGCGACAGTGTCGGCAGCGGCATGGCGACAGCGCCCACGGTTGTGGTGAGCACTCCGGCTCAGCCCACCACCACTCCCTCGGCTTCAAGCCCAGTGGCTCGGAATACAGCGGGCCAGAGCGGAGCAGGACAGAACACGGGCGCCTCCCGCCCGGCCAGTGGCACCCCGTCGCGGGCCAGTGCTCCCAACGTGGTCGTCGTGCGTCCTCCGGCTCGCGTGTCCGGTACTTCGGCGGCGGGCGCGACGGGCAGCTCACGCACCGGCGCGGCGGGCACGCCCGCAGCAACGCCGACGCGCAACCAGTCTGCGTCCGGCACCCGCCCCGCGTCCGGGCAGACGCCGCCCCGAGTCATTGCGGTGGCCCCGGCGGGGGGCGCCCGAACTCCGGCAGCCCCCGGGAACAGACCGGCGACCGCCGCACCGACCCGGCCCAGCCCTTCCAGCACCGCTCCCAGCAAGACCGTCGTGGTGCGGCCCCCGGTCCCGGTCAGCGGGCAGCAACCGCCCCGCGTCGTGACCAGCCCCGCTGCGGGCGTCCCGGCGGGCAACGCAGCCCCAGCGCCGACCCCGCCTCCAGTCGTGGCGGCGCGGGTACCCCAGGCGAACACCGTGCCTGAGCTGGTGGCCCAGGCGGGCACGTCGGCGGCCCCGGCCACTTCCGGTGCGTCCGCCGGAACGGGCACGGCTGGTCAAGCGGGCAATGACGCCGCTGGCACGGCGGCCCTACCTCCCCTCATCACGGCGGTGGGCAGCGAGGCGGCTCCGGCCAGCACCGCTACGGCGGACGCAGGAAGCAGCACCCCGGCGGCGCCGGCAGCGACTGCCCTCGACCGCCTGCTCGCGCCGGGTCAGGTGGCCCTCAGCTCGGTGGTGCTCGGCCCGACCAACACGGCGGTGTTCCGCACGCCGCAGGGGTTCGTTGTGGTGGAGCAGGGGCAGACCGTCCCCGGCCTCACCGGCGAAGACGGCACCCCGGTCGTCTTGCAGAAAGTAGAAACCGGCGCCGTCACTGTGGCGCTTGGCACCAAGGTCAAATCTCTGGAACTGGAACAAAGGTGAGCCATGAATAAACGACACGCCCTCCTCTTGACTGCCGTGCTGGGCATGGCCACCGCTTATGCTCAAACTGCACCGACCACCACGACCGTCAATACGTTGCAGACGGTTTACCGTGACCCTAGTCTGACCTCTGCTCCAATTACAGCAAATGTAGGTAAATACGTCGGCCCCCTGTCTACTTTCTTGGCAAGCATCGCCAAATCGGCGGGCTACGAAGTGGTTTTCAATTTCAATATTGATGCGCTGGCCCTCATCAACGGTGAAATTGTTTTTGGAAATAGTACCGCTTCAGTGACGACTTCCTATGCAACTCCTTTAGGTAGGCCCCAGGAATTACCAGCCAAACCTGTAGTCCACAATTTCTCGAACGCTCCTTTCAACGAAGCTTGGCCTTTGCTTATGGATGTTTATGAGTTGGATTATCAACTAGTTAAAGTTGGTAGTGCAAATGTCATACGAATTGGTCAAAGGCCTAAGCAGTTGGCTCTGCCCCTAAAATTTATTTCGGCAGAGAGTGCCTTAACTGCCATTGAGAAATTTTTTGGTGAAGAAAAGTTTGAGACCGTGATAAGTTTGGATAGCAATAATAAACCTTTTCAAACTACTCGGCCAACAGGTAAATTTGGATTGCCTAATAGCATAAAAGTAATCCCCGATTCCAGCAATAAGCGTTTGATTATTGGTTCCAATAGTGAGGATGGAATAAGAATACGTAGTTTCGTAGAAACAATAGATGTACAATCCTCTGGTAAAGTAATATCTACTGATTCCATAAGCGAAATATATATTGTAAGAGGCCAGAAAGAAAGCGTATTACAGTTTTTGAGAGATAGTTTTCCGGAATTAATAGTTACCGATTATGCATCTGGAGGCCTTGCTATTGAAGGCCCACGAACAAGTGTTAACAGGGCTATAATCTTGCTTGGACAAGTAGACCGTGCACCTGAAATTCCTATTGTGCAGCGCATCTACACCGTGCGCGGCCAGGCCGCCGACATCACGGCGCTGCTCGCTGCCCAGTACCCTACCCTGCGCGTGACCCCGGTGGGGCAGACCGGCCAACTGGTGCTCAACGGCGCTCAGGCCCAGCTCGACACGGCGCTCGCCCTGCTCGAACAGGTGGACCGCCCCGCCCCGGTGGCCGAGTCCCGTACCGTTCAGCGCGTCTTCCAGCTCGTCAACGCCAGCGCTGAGGAAGTCAAGGCGACCCTGGAAGGCACCCTGGCGCGTGACCTGACCGCCGACAGCAATAACGACGTGCTGCCCAACGTGCCCGTCACCGCCACCGACGCCAACGGCAACACGACCGTGGTGAGCGTGCCCAACGCGCTCGGCAAGACGGCGAACCAGGGCACGGCGAATGCTCAGGCTCAGACTGCCCAGACTCCGGCCAACACCCAGCAGGCGACCCTGATCGCCGACAAGCGCACCAACAGCCTGATCGTGCGCGGCACGCCCGAACAGGTGGCGCAGGTGGCCGAGCTGGTGCCGCAGCTCGATCAGGTGGTGCCGCAGATCAACGTGCAGGTGCGGATTCAGGAGGTCAACGAGCGAGCGCTGCAATCGCTGGGCCTCAACTGGCGGGCGACCTTCGGTGGCTTCAACGTGGCGGTCTCGGGCGGCACCGGGCTGGCGGCCACCTTCAACCCCACCCAGAGCTTCCTCGGTTTCAACATTTTCCCGACCCTCACGGCGCTCGAAACCCAGGGCCTGACCCGGCGCGTGTACGACGGCAACGTGACCATGCAAAGCGGCCAGCGCTCGCTGAGTGCCACGGGCGGCGCCCAGAACGCTTCGAGCGGCGCGGCGGCCAGCGTCAAGAGTGGGGGCCGACTGGAAATCAACATCCCCTCGGCGGCGGGCAACATCGTGCGGCAGATCGATTACGGTCTCAACCTCGATTTCTTCAGCCCGCAGGTGGCGCCCGACGGCACCATCACCCTGCGTATTCGCGGTCAGGTCAACCAGCCGGCAACGGCGATCACCGCCGACAGCCTGCCCAACCTCATCGACTTCACCAACAGCGAAGCGCAAAGCACCATCACCTTCAAGAACGGCCAGACCATCCTGATGAGCGGCCTGCTCGGCAGCACCGAGACCACCAACCGCAGCGGCGTGCCCTTCCTGAGCAGCCTGCCCGGTGTGGGCGCGGCCTTCGGGGAAAAACGCACCGAGAAGACCCAGTCGCAACTGCTCGTCATCATCACCGGCACCGTCGTCAAATAACGCCTAGAGCAGTTCTCCGAATTACGCGTGCGTCGGAACAGCACCGCCACCCGCTCCATTCTCTGCTTCGCAGCTTTGCAAGTCCGTTCTGCTCCGTGTTTGTACTCGCTCTGCTCGCCAAAAAGCTGTGCCATCTTTTTGTCAAATGCTCTACGTCATACCGGCGCCTTTCTGCGAAGGGGCGCCGCTTTTTTGACTCTCGCGGCGGAGCCTGTTTGCTCAAGCCGCCGCGCCGGGGCCGCCAATCCCGCTACAGTCGCCCTATGAGGTACCTGACCGCCGGAGAATCGCACGGGCCACAGCTCACGGCCATTATCGAGGGGCTGCCCGCGCAGTTGCCGCTGGGCAAGGCCGACATCGACCCCTGGCTGAGAAAACGGCAGGGCGGCTACGGACGCGGGCGACGCATGGTCATCGAAACCGACGAGGCCGAGCTTCTGAGCGGCGTCCGTGCGGGCCGCACCACCGGCGCCCCCGTCACCCTCGCCATTCAGAACAAGGACCACCGCAACTGGACTGAAATCATGTCGCCTGAGCCGGGAGGCGAGCCGCGCAAGAAGGCGCTGACCGACGCCCGCCCCGGCCACGCCGACCTGACCGGCGGCATCAAGTACCGTCACAAGGACCTGCGCGACGTGCTCGAACGCGCCTCGGCGCGCGAAACGGCGGCGCGGGTGGCGGTAGGCAGCATTGCCCTCAAGCTGCTTTCTGAACTCGGCATCGAGGGGGCCAACTATGTCTTCAACCTTGCTGGCATTGAAACGCGGCAGGCCTTCTCCTGGGACGCACTCGACGCCATCGAGGACTCCGACCTGCGCACCCCCGATGCCGACGCCGCCGCGCAGATGCGCGAGCGCATCGACCAGGCCAAGAAGGACGGCGACACCCTGGGCGGCATCCTCGAAGTGCGCTTCCGGGGCCTACCGGTCGGTCTGGGCAGTTTTGTCCACTACGACCGCAAGCTCGATGGCAAAATCGCCCAGGCGTGCCTCAGCGTGCAGGCGATGAAGGGCGTGGAAATCGGGCGGGCCTTCGAGAACGCCGTGAAACCCGGCAGCGGTGTTCACGACGCCATTCACTACCGCGAAGGCACCTACGCCCGCGACACCAACGGGGCGGGCGGCCTCGAAGCCGGGATGACCAACGGCGAAGAACTCATCGTGCGGGTCGCCATGAAGCCCATCGCCACCCTGATGAAGCCGCTGCCCACCGTGAATGTCGTGACCCACGAAGCGTCTGACGCGGCCCGCGAGCGCAGCGACACGACCGCCGTGCCCGCCGCCGGGGTCATCTTGCAGTGCGTCATCGGTTGGGTGCTGGCCGAGGCGATCACCGAGAAGTTCGGCGGCGATACCCTGCCCGAGCTTCAGGAGCGTCTCGCGGCGGCGCGGCGTTACGCAGCCGAATACTGAGGGCGCCTTGACCTTTTCTGAGCTTTCGGAAAGCGTCCAGCACGCACTGGACGAGGTGCTGGCGGCGCCGCCCCGGCCCCCGGAGGGTGAGGCAGGCACCCCGCTTCAGGGGGATGAGGGTAGACTGCCTGTTATGTTTCCGTCCGGCCTGATTGAACGCCCTGCCAACTGGGTGGCGCTGGCGGGCTTTATGGGCACTGGCAAAAGCCGGATCGGCTGGGAGCTGTCCCGCGCCCTGGCGCTGCATTTCGTGGACACCGACAAGCTCATCACCCGGGTGGTCGGCAAAAGCATCCCCGAGGTGTTCGCGCAGGAGGGCGAAGGCTATTTCCGCGCCTGCGAGCGCGAGGTGGTGCAGCGCGTGACCCGGCTTGACCACGCTGTGATCAGCCTCGGCGGCGGCACCTTCATCCACGAGGAAAACCGCCGCCTGCTGCTGTCGCGCGGCCCGGTGGTCGTGCTGTGGGCCACCCCCGAAACCGTCTACCAGCGCACCAAGCACAGCGACCGGCCCCTCCTCAAGGTCGAAGACCCCCTCTCGCGCATTCGCACCCTGATGAACGAGCGCGAAGGCGTCTACCGCCAGGGCACCATTCACGTTCACAGCGACGGGCGCCCCTCCGAGGAGATCGTGGAAGAGGTCGTCGAACGGCTCTGGGCCTGGCGCGACGCCCAGGCGGCGTGGGCCGCCCTGCCCCCGGACTACGACCGTGCGACGAGTTGAGGTCGGCGGCGCGGCGCCTTACGCCGTGGAGGTCGGCCCTGGCCTGCTGACCCGTCTCGCGGTGCCTGAAACGCCTAGCGCCCTGATTCATCCCGCCGACCTACCCGCCGCGTGGGTCGAGCAGGCGCAGGCGAGCTTGCAGCCCCATCTGACGGTGACCGTGCCCGCCCGCGACGAGTGCAAGACGCTGGAAGTTTTCGCGGACGTGCTCTCGCAGCTCGCGCAGGCGGGCCTGCCCCGCAGCGGCGCGGTGGTGGGCCTCGGCGGCGGCGCGGCGACCGACCTCGCGGGTTTTGTTGCGGCAAGTTACCTGCGCGGCGTGGCTTTCTACACCGCGCCGACCACGCTGCTCGGCATGGTGGACGCGGCGGTGGGCGGCAAAACAGGCGTCAACCTCCCCGAAGGCAAAAACCTCGTCGGTGCCTTCTGGCCGCCCCGCGCCGTGTGGTGCGACACGGCTACGCTTACCACGCTGCCGGACGCCGTGTTCCGTGAGGGGGCCGCCGAAGCCTTCAAGCACGGGTTGATGGCTGACCCCAGCCTGCTCGACCGGGTGGTGTCGCCCGACTTTCGGCCCGGCGGCGCTCTGCTCGAAGACACCCTGGCCGATGCAATTGCTGTCAAGGCCGGGGTCGTCACCCGCGACCTGACCGAGCAGGGCGAGCGGGCTTTCCTCAACTTCGGGCACACGCTGGCGCACGCGCTCGAAGCCGTGACCCATCAGGCCATCCCCCACGGCGAGGCGGTGGCCTACGGGATGCACTACGCCGCTCGCCTCAGCCACGCGCTCGGCGGCGCCGACCTGACCGCCCACACCCGCGCTTTTCTGCGCTGGCAACGGCCCCGGCGCCTGCCGCCGCTCACTTTCGACGCGCTCGCGCCCTTCATTGCCCGTGACAAGAAGGCCGACAGCGCGGGCGTGCGCTTCGTGCTCCTGCGTGACCTCGCCCAGCCTTACCTCGCCCGCGTGCCCGACGACGTGCTGCGCCGCGAGTTCGACGGTTGGCAAGCAGACCTAGCGGAGCTTTTTCCTCTTTAGAGCATTTGACAAAAGAATGGGTGGCCTACTTTGACCCTCTACCTTGATGGGAGAGGGCCTTGCAAAGCAAGGGGTGAGGGTGGCTGTTTTCTGTCAAATGCGCTAGCCCCAGCCCTGCCGCCCTGCATCAGCCGGGCTATCCTGCCTCATGCTGCTCATTCTCAACGGTCCCAACCTCAACCGCCTGGGCCTGCGCGAACCGGGGGTTTACGGCTCGCAGACCCTCGAAGACCTGGAGCGCCAGTGCGAGGCCTGGGGCGCCGAACTGGAAATGAGCGTCACCTGCCGCCAGAGCAACTACGAGGGCCAGCTCCTCGAATGGGTGCAGGACGCCGAGGAGCAGGGCTTTACCGGCCTCGTCATCAACCCCGGCGCGCTGACCCACTACAGCTACGCCCTGCGCGACGCGATTGCGGGGCAGCGACTCCCGGTGGTCGAGGTCCACATCAGCAACGTGGACGCCCGCGAGGAGTTCCGGCACCAGTCGGTCACGGCGGCGGTGTGCCGGGGCAAAATCAGCGGCCTGGGCTTCAGCGGCTACCGGCTGGCGATGGAGTATCTGGCAGAAGTGCTCGAGTGAGTGCGGGGTGGCGGCCTTATCCGGCGCTCCCCGGCAGCACCGTGACCGGCACCCTGCTGCAATGGGACGCGGTGGGCGACGCCAAGCACGCCCCGCGCCCGCTGCTCGCCTGGCTGCCGCCGTCTTATACGGATTCCGCTCCATTCCAGCACAGACGGGAAAGCACCGCCTGTGCTTCCATACCGCGAAACCCGTCTTCTTTCCTACTCGCGTCCGCTCGGATTGAATCCGAAACAACTGGATTCAATCGGAATCCGTCCTACAGCGCGGACCCGGAGCGGCGCTATCCGGTGGTCTATTTCCACGACGGCCAGAACGTCTTTGACGCCGCGACCAGCTTCAGCGGCGAGTGGGGCGCTGACGAGGTGCTGACCGACCTGGCGCGGGAAGGGCTGGAAGCCATCGCCATCGGAATTCCCAACGGGGGCGAGCGGCGGTTTCACGAGTACAGCCCGTGCCCGCCGGTGGCTGCCGCCCGCGCCGACGTGCCGCCCGGCAGCGGCGGTGGGGCAGATGCTTACGTCCATTTTCTGACGGAGACAGTCAAGCCGCTGGTGGATGCGACCCTGCGGACCCTTCCCGGCCCGGAGTCAACCTCCGTCATCGGCAGCAGCATGGGCGGGGTGGTCAGTCTGCACGCGCTGCTGACCCGTCCGGACGTGTTCGGCCACGCGGGGCTGATGAGCCCGGCCTTCTGGACTGGCGGCGACTTCGCGCTGCGGCAGTCAGAGGCGGCGCCCCTTCCGGCAGGTCGTGTCTGGCTCGACGTGGGCGGGCGCGAGAGCGACGACCCGGCGCGGGCGGCAGCGTACCGGCAGGACGCGGCGCGGCTGGCCGAGCACTGGCAAGCACGCGGCCTGGGCGAGCGGCTGCACTTCAGGGAAGACCCGCAGGCCATTCACCACGAGTCGGCGTGGCGGGCGCGGTTGCCGGCGGCGCTGCGGTTTCTGCTGACTGGCACGGTCACGGACTGAGCATTCCCTCAGAAATGGGAGACGCGGCATACTCGCGCCATGACCGACACCCCGCAAGGTATCGCTTTTACCCTCGACGGTGTGGACGAACTGACGTTTGCCCGCATCCTGCGCGACGTGATGACCGACCCGGCGTTTCGCAGGCCGCTTCAGATTCAGGCGCAGGAGCCGCGTCCCGGCGTGCCCGCGCGCCTGACGGTGGCCTTCGACCCCGCCGAGCGCGAGCGGGCGGTGCTCGCCATGCAGCGGCTCAAGACCGTGCTGCTGCGTCACGGCGTGCAGGTGGACAGCGTGCGGGTGCCGGGGGAAACGCGCTGACCTAGCCTGGGCGCTGGCTGAGCCGCCGTGAGGCCGTTAAGGGTCCATAAAATCAGCCGCGTCCCAGGGGCGAAGCGCGGCGTCTACGATACTTGGCAAAGATTTGGTAGGGGACGCACGCTGCGGGGCTGGGCGCGGTCTCGATCTTTGAAGGGCATCGCATGGAACAACGTATTCTCCTGATCGAAGACAATCCGGATATCACCCGCGTGGTGCAGTACGAGCTTGAACAGGCAGGGTACCGCGTCATTACGGCGCCAGACGGCATCACCGGCCTGACGAGCGCCCGCGAAAACACCCCTGACCTGGTCATTCTCGACCTCGGTCTGCCGGACTTCGACGGGGCGGAGGTGGCGCGGCGCCTACGCAAGACGAGCAGCGTGCCGATCATCATCCTCACGGCGATGGACGCCATCGACCGCAAGGTGAATCTGCTCGAAGCGGGCGCCGACGATTACATGACCAAGCCCTTTCACCCCGAGGAACTCGTCGCCCGCGTCAAAGTGCAACTGCGGCACCAGCAACACGGCGAGGTCATCACCATCGGGGCGCTCGAAATCCATCCTCAGAAGCGGCTGTGCTCGTACAACGGCCACGAGGTCCGGCTCTCGCCCAAGGAGTTTGACCTGCTCACGTTCCTGGCGCGGCAGCCGGGCCGGGTCTATTCACGTCAGGAAATTGAGCGCGAGGTCTGGAACGGTGAACTCCCCAGCAACTCGAACGTGGTGGATGTCCACATGGCGAACATGCGCGCCAAGCTGCGTGACCTCGACGGCTACGGCGTGATTCGCACGGTGCGCGGCATCGGGTACGCGCTCAAAACGCCATAAAGCGCACCTGAGGAAAGGGGGCCTGCCGGGTGCGGGCCTCTTTTTGTGGTCGGGGGCGGCACAATGGCACCCATGCCTGAGCCTGTCAATACCACCCTGACCGCCATCCCCGGATTTCAGGTCGGCCACTGGACCGACCCGCTGGCCCAGACCGGCTGCACCGTCGTCCTCTGCCCGCCGGAAGGTGCGGTGGCCTCGGCGTCGTTCATCGGCCCCAGCCCCGCGACCCGCGAAGGGGTGCTGCTCAGTCCCGAAAAGAAGGTGGAGCGCGTGCACGCCCTGCTGCTGACGGGCGGCAGCGCCTTTGGCCTCGCGGCGGCGACCGGGGTGGTGCGGGTGCTCGAAGAGCGCGGCATCGGCCACGAAACGGCGTTTGGCCGGGTGCCCATCGTGCCGGCGGCAGTGATCTACGACCTCGGCGTGGGCAACCCCCGCGTGCGCCCCGGCGAGATTGAGGGTGAAGCGGCGGCACGAGCAGCGTCCTCCGCTCCGGTGGAACGCGGTCAAGTGGGCGCAGGCACCGGGGCCACCGCGGGCAAATACCTCGGCGGCGGAGTGCCGGGGGGCCTGGGCAGTGTCTGCCTGGAGCGCTCCGGCGTGCGGGTGGCAGCGCTGGCAGTGGTCAATCCGGTGGGCGATGTGCTCGACGAACGCGGCGGCGTGCTGGCGGGGCCGGGCACGGGGCCAGTCGCCGCCGCCTTTACCCCCGGCGACGTGGAAAACACCACCCTGGTCGCCGTCGCCACCGAGCACGCCCTGACCAAAGCCGAGTGCCGCCGCCTGGCCGACGCCGCGCAGACCGCGCTCGCCCGCGTGATTCACCCCAGCCACACCGCCTGGGACGGAGACAGTGCATTCGTCCTGAGCAGCGCCGCCCTGCCGCCCGCCGACCCGCTGCTGCTTGGAGCGCTGGTGCAGGAGGCCGTGTGCGCGGCGGTGCGGGACGCGGTGCGCTTAACTCGGCAAAACCTTGAGTAAGATACTCACATGAGTACAACTGAATATGTCAGCGGTTTGTGGGCCTTGATTGGGCACCGGCCCGTGAACTGGGCGGGGGCCTGTGCGCTGGTGCTGAACGGAGCCGGTGAAGTGTTGCTGCAACGTCGCCAGGATACGGGCGGTTGGGGAACGCCCGGCGGGATTGCCGAACTCGGCGAGGCACTGGAAGACACTCTGCGGCGCGAGCTTCAGGAGGAAACGGGTCTGCGTCCTCTCGAAGTTCAGCTCTTGACCGTGGTCAGCGGCGCGGAGACCCACGTCCAGTTGCCCAACGGCGACGAGTTCTATCAGGTCACGGCGGTGTATGTGGTCTCTGGTTGGGAGGGCAAGCCCGCGCCAGACGGCGCTGAGGGCACGGAACTCCGCTTTTTCCCACTGGACGCGCTGCCCGCCGGTCTGGGTCCGGTCGACCGCCACGCCCTGGATTTGCTGCGGGTGTGCTGGAGTGTGCAATGAACTCGGCGGGGGCAGCTCTCTGTCCTCCACAAGTGATGTGTAAGATACTCAGATGAGTACAAAGGATTACGTGCGGGACCTGCGCCGGCTGGTTGGTCATGCACCTGTGAACTTCGTCGGGGCCGCCGGGCTGATCTGCAACGCAGCGGGAGAAGTGCTGCTGCAACGGCGGCGAGGCTCAGAGCGCTGGGGGCTGGTCGCAGGCATCGCCGAACTGGGAGAGCCTCTGGAGCAGACGCTGAGGCGCGAGGTGCAGGAGGAACTGGGGCTGACTGTTCAGGCCGCCGAGTTTCTTGAGTTGCTCAATCCGGCGGGACTCAGCCGCGTGGCAAATGGCGACGAGTTCTATTCCTACACCGCCCTTTACCGCGTGACCGCCTGGACAGGCATCCCTGTACCGGACGGGGTTGAAATTGCCGAGGCCCGGTTTTTCTCTCTCGCTGAGTTTCCGCCGTTGACCAGGCTGGGACAGAGGGCTAAAGAGGTCATGTCATCTCCAGCGTCTATGGCTGCTTGGTAAAGGTCAGCCGCATCCCTACCAGCCGGAACCCTGCCCGCTCCACGTTGCGCTCGCTGGGGCTGCCGGGCGTGACGAAGACGGTGGCGAGGTCGGCCCCCGCATGCATTGCCCACCGCAGGCGCCACGCGAGCAGGGCTGTCTGGGCGCCATGTCCCCGGAAAGCAGGCCGGGTTGCGGTGCCGTGGAGGGCCGCCACGCCGTCTTGCAGGTGCACCGCGCCCGTCGCTGCTTCCTGTCCGCCCACCTCCGCCACGAAGAGCCGGGTCCCCGTCGCCTGCCCCACTGCCGACCGCCTCGGTGCCGGGGCCAAAGCCCTCGGCGGCCAGCACCGCCCAGCGGTCCCGCTCCGTCGTTTCGCGCACCGGGATGTTGGAAAGCTCCGGCAAGTGCTGGAGGTCGTGGGCGTAGACGTGCAGCACGAAGTCCAGGGCATACCCCCGCGCCGTCAGGAGGGGCAGCGCGGCGGGGGCCTGCGGCGAGAGCAGGTGGAGGGTCGCCGTCTGACCGTGACGGGCGCTGAAGGCTTCAAAGTCGGCGAGTTCATCCTCAGTGGGCGGGCGTTCGCTGCTCAGCCAGCCGGTGTCGGTGGGGAGGGGCGAACCGCCGGTGCTGGCGGCGGCTACGGCGACCAGTGGCCCGATGTGCGCCACCTCACCCCCGGCCCCGAACCGAACGTGGGCATGGGTTTCGGCATCGGCAATTCGGTCCAGCAGGTCGGTGGTCATGGCCCGCACTGTAAAGCGGCGCTAGGCTGGCCGGGCACATGTCGTCTGCCGATTCCCTCCCTCTGCAAGGCCACACCGTCGCTGTCACCCGCCCGGACAGTGGGGGAGACGGCGGGGGCGGGCGCCTGGGTGAATTGCTGCGGGCGCAGGGGGCCGAGGTGCTGAGCGTGCCGCTGATTCGCTTTTTGCCGCCCGCAGACCCACGGGCGCTCTGGTCGGGGCTGCGTGACCTGCGCGGCGTGGACTGGCTGCTCGTCACGAGTCCGCAGGGGGGCCGACTGCTCGGCGAGGCGCTGGCGGCGGCGGGCGTGGCGGACCTCGCCGGGACGCGGCTGGCGGCGGTGGGCGAGGCGACGGCCCGTGAGTTGCGTGCGCGTGGATTGCCGGTGGACTTTTTGCCCACCACAGCCACCGCCCTGAGCCTGGGCCGCAAACTGCCCGCTCAGCCCGGTCAGGCCGCGCTACACCTCACCTCGCAACTGTCGGAGAACACCCTGCGCGGCGAACTGGCGGCGCGGGGCGTGACTTACCGCCGGTTGGAGCTGTACCACACTGCGCCCGCCGTCCTGAACGCGGCGGAGCGCGTGGCCCTCGCGGGCGTGTCCGCCGTGACCCTCGCTTCGGGCAGCGCGGCGCAGGGGCTGGCGGCGCTGGCGGGGCCGGACTTTGACCCGCTGCGCCTGCCAGTCGCGGCCATCGGTGAGCAGACGGCGGCGGCGGCGTGGACTTTGGGCTTTGTTTCTGTCACCACGGCGCCCCAGCCCTCGCTGGAAGGTCTGGTCGCGGCGGCGATTAAGGCTGTGCGTTCCTGACGTGTGGCCTGCCGGCGGGTATGCTCACCGTCATGAAACAGAAACTTTCGACCCTGGTGGCCCAGGCGGGCGGCGGGCGCGTGGTGCGGACCCCGTTCGTGGACGGCGACGAGATTGACCGCCGCCTGCTGAGCGAAGAAGGCGTGCGCCACAAAATCGCGGGCGGCTTTCCCGATGCCCGCCGGGTGGTGCTGACCCTCTACCCGGCCCACATCCCCGACGTGGACGCGGGGGTGCAGGTGCTGCGCGTGTCTCCGGCCCCCGGCGGCGTGCCCTGGGACGAGCAGGACTTCGCGGTGCAGCTCCGGCGGCTGGAGTTGCCGGAAGACCAGCTCGGCGACGTGCGCGAGGAGCGCGGCGGGGCGTTTCTCATTGCGGCCACTGGCAAAGCGGCGCAGGCCCTCGCCGGGCTGACCGAACTCGGCGGGCGCGAAGTGGACGTGGAAGAAGTCGGCGAAAGCGCCGGCAAAGGCAGCAAGGTCCGCGAGGTGGTCGTGCCCTCCATGCGCGTGGACGTGGTGGGCGCCAAGGGCTTTGGCGTGAGCCGCGCTTACTTTCAGCAGGGCATCGACGGCGGCAAGGTCCGCCTCAACGGCCAGAGCGCCCGCGCCAGCAGCGAAATCCGCGAGGGCGACAGCCTCAGCGCCGAGGGCCTGGGTCGCATCGACTTCAAGCGCGTGGTGAACGAGACGCGGCGCGGGAACTTCAAGGTGGAGCTGGACGTTCACAAGTAACGGGAGAGATTCCTCAACCCAAGCAAAGCCCCCAGGACAAGGTGCCTGGGGGCTTTCTCCCTGCTCCGGCTTACTTGCGGGTCACGTTCAGTGTCGTGGCCGTGCTGCGCTGCCCGTTCTTGAGGGCTTCCACGTAGATCTTGGCGGCGGTGCGGTCGCCGTTCGCGTTGAACTTCACGTCGCCGGTCAGCAGGCCCTTGAAGGTGCCGCCACGCACGGCGGTCTCCACCTGTTCGCGGGTGGGCACCTTGTTGCCGTTGGCCTTGGCGGCGTTCAGGATGCCGGTCAGCAGCACCTTGGTCGAGTCGTAGGCCATGATGGCCGTGCCCTGCATGGGAGCGCCGAAGGTCTTCTGGTACTGGTCGGCGACCTTCTTGGCGGCGGGCACCACGGCGAGCGAGGGCGCGAGGCTGGTGAAGTAGACGTTGCTCACGTCCTTGCCCGCCAGCTTGACGTAATCGGGGCTGTCCAGGCCGTCGCCGCTGACGATGGGGGTCTGAACGCCCTTGGCGCGCAGCTGCTGGGTGAACGGCCCGATCTGGCCGTAGAGCCCGGCAAAGTAGATGGCGTCGGGCTTGAGTGTCTGAATCTTGGTGATGACCGCCGTGAAGTCGCGGTCTTCAGCGGGCACGCCTTCGCTCTGAACCACGCGCAGGCCCTTGGCCTTCATGGCCTTTTCGGCCTCGGCGGCCATGCCCTGACCGTAGGGGGTCTTGTCGTTGAGGACGTAGACCGACTTGGCCTTGAGCGTTCCGGCCACAAAGTTGCCGCCCGCCGAACCCTGGGCGTCGTCACGGGCGCACACGCGGTTGACGTTTTTCAGGCCCCGGTCGGTGACCTTTTCGCTGGTGGCGACAGGTGCGACGGCCACTAGGTGACTGGTGGACATCACCTGGGTCGCGGGAATCGCCACGCCGCTGGTCAGCGGGCCGACCAGACCCAGCACCGTCTTGTCGGCGACCACGCGCCGCGCCGCCGAGGTGCCGGTGGCGGGATCGGCCTGGTCGTCGTAGGCGACGAGCGAGAGATTCATGCCCAGTTTGGCGAACTCCGGCTTCATCTCGTTGATGGCGAGCTGGGTGCCGTTTTTCATCTGCACGCCGAGGTTGCTCACGGCGCCCGACAGCGGGCTGATGGTGGCGATCTTGACGGTGGTGGCGGCCTGGGCCTGCGACAGCAGCAGGGCGCTCAGGGCCGCGAGAAGAGCAGTCTTGTGCATGAACAACCTCCGAGAATAAGGTGGAAGCCTAAACCTAGCTAGGGCCAGATTCGGTCAACGGATTGCCGTATGACCGGCAGACTAGCGCAGCCGCCGGACGGATATCTGATGCCAAGTCAGTTTCCTTCTCACCTCACCCCGCTCTGTGCAGGTGACAGACCTCCTCGGCGGGGGAGGGCTAGACTCGCCGCATGATCGAGTCTTTCATCGGCCACACGCCCCTGGTGCAGTTGCGGCGGGTGGTCACGCCTGACATGGCCGACGTGTTTATCAAACTGGAGGGTCAGAACCCCGGCGGCAGCATCAAGGACCGCACCGCGCTGGGACTGGTGCAAGACGCCGAGCGCCGGGGCGTCCTCAAACCCGGCGGGACCATCGTGGAGCCCACCAGCGGCAACACCGGCATCGGGCTGGCGCAGGTGGCGGCGGCGAAGGGCTACAAACTCATCCTGTGCATGCCCGCCCAGATGAGCGAGGAGCGCAAGCGCACGCTGAGGGCCTACGGCGCCGAGCTGATTCTCACCGACCCCGAGCGCCGGATGCTCGCCGCCATCGAGGAAGCCGAGAAGATTGCCGCCGAAACGGGCGCGGTGATGATGAACCAGTTCGCCAACCCCGCCAACCCCGCCACCCACGAGGCGAGCACCGGCCCCGAGCTGTGGGAGCAGATGGAAGGACGCGTGGACGCTTTCGTGTACGGCACCGGCACCGGCGGAACCATCACAGGCACCGGGCGTTACCTCAAGCGGCAGGACCCGAACATTCAGGTCATCGCCTGCGAGCCCGCCCGCTCCAACGTCCTTTCGGGCGGCGAGCGTGGCAACCACGGGTTTCAGGGGATGGGGCCGGGCTTCATTCCCGACAACCTCGACCGCAGCCTGCTCGACGACGTGATTCAGGTCTGGGAGGAAGACGCCTACCCCCTTGCCCGCCGACTGGCGCAGGAAGAAGGCATCTTCATCGGCATGAGCAGCGGCGCGATGGTCTGGACCGCACTCGAAGTCGCCCGGCGCCTCGGCCCCGGCAAGCGCGTGGTCACCATCGCCTGCGACACCGGGGCGCGCTACTTGACCACGGCGCTCTTTTCCGGCGAGGGCGACACCCCGGCGGGTTATCTGCCGTATTCGCGTGAGCGGGTGGAGTGAGGGCTGTCTCCTGGGTCTTAGAGAGCATTTGACAGAATGATCTGGTCTGTCTTTGACCCTCTACCTTGATGGGACTCGTAGAGCTGCCCCGCAGAGAGGGCCTTGCGAAGCAAGGGGTGAGGGTGTTTTTTTCTGTCAAATGCTCTGCGGACCCTGAACCCGGCACCCCGCTCGCCTATACTCCCCCCCATGCTGTTTCTGTCCGTCTTGCTGCTGGCCGCCGCGTTTCTGGTCGGCAGTCTGCCCCTGGGTCACTGGCTGCTGCGCCGCGCCGGGGTCAGCACCCGCCTCAACAGTGCCCACAACCTGGGCGTCGAGAACGTCCTGCGCCGCGTCGGTCCCCGCCTCGCGTTCGGGAGCGCGGCGCTCGACTTTCTCAAGGGGCTGCTGGCGGTGGTCATGGCCTCCAGCCTCGGCCCTGGTTACGGCGGCGTGATGGTCCTCGCGGGGCTGGCGGCGTACCTGGGGCACCTCAACCCGCCGCGCTTTCTCTACGGCGAAACGCCCCCACGCGGGCGCGGCAACCTGGTGCTGCTCGGCGTGCTCGCCGGGTACGCGGTCACCGGGGCGCTGCCGCTGTGGCTCACGCTGGTGCCGCTCGTCGTGTACGCGGCGGTGGCGGGCTACTGGGGCTTTATCAGCGCGGCGACGCTGGCGGCGCTGGCAGCCCTTGCCGGGGTGGGGGCGCTGCTGCCGCTCACGACGGGCAGCAAGGTCGGGCTTCTGGGGCTAGGGCTGGCCGCCGCGTGGCGCTTCAAGGAAAACGTGGGCCGTATTCTCGACGGCACCGAGGCGCGGCTGGGCGAGGAAGTTCCGGTGGCGGGCAAGCGCGACGACGTGGTGGTCGCCGCCTTCATGATTCACCCGATGAACCTGCACGACTTCTGGTCGGCGCCGCGCTTCGCCTGGCTGCGGCCATTGGTCGAAAAGCGGCTGGTCACCGAAAAATCGGTGCGCCGCATGGCCGACGAGATGCGCCCGATGAAGGTGGGCGAGCTGCGCGGCATTCGCACGGCTCAGGGCAAGGAAATCCGCTGCTATCTGCTCTCGGCGCCGCTGCTGCCTGACCGCTTCCGCGACAATCCCGAGCTGGCAACCCGCCGCGCCATCGAGGGCGCCCGCCTCGCGCACGAGCTGGGGGCCGAGGTCTTCGGCCTGGGCGCCTTCTGGAGCGTGGTCGGCAACAAGGGTGTGGACGTGCAGGCCGCCGTGCCCGAAATTACCATCACCAACGGGGGCGCTTACACCTCCGGCACCATTAAGGCCGCCATCCCCGGCATCCTCAAGCACTTTGCCGAAACGGGGCGTGACCTGAAGCAGGCCACGGCGGGCATCGTGGGGGCCAACGGGGTGGTCGCCTTCGGCATCGCCCGCACCATCGCCCCGCAGGTCGGCAAAATCATCATGATTGGCCGCGACGCCGAGCGGCTGGAGCGCAGCGCCAACACCCTGCGCCGCGCCAATCCGAACACCGACATCGTGACCACCACCAGCTACGACTCGCTGAACGAGGCCGACCTGATTTTCTCGGCCACCAGCGACCCCAACCCGGTGATTTTCCCACAGCACGTCAAGCCCGGCGCCTGGATTTTCGACGAGGGCCGCCCTGCCGACGTGGACGAGAGTGTCCGCAACGTGCCCGGCGTGCGTATCATCCCTGGCGGGCTGGTGACGCCTCCCGGTTCCATGACCACCGGCATCGACCTGCAATTCGGCGTCGGCAACGTGCCCGCCTGCCTCGCCGAAACGCTGATTATCGCTGCAACGGGCGAACACCAGCGCAAGAGCCTGGGGCCGCAGACGCTGACCGAGAACATCAATTTCTTCGTAGACGAGGCCGAGAAACTGGGATTTAAGGTCGTGGACTGAGCGCGAGCTCTCAGAGCCTACCCAACCGGAAGCGGTGACCACAGTTCAGATGAAAAAGCCTCTTGATTGAACCTGTTGCTGGACTGCATGAATTGTTGGGTTGGTCCGTCAACGTTGAAAGATGCTCCTACACTGGCCTCCGAACTCAGTTTTCGGAGGTTTTCCTATGAAAAAAACACTGCTGACCCTGACGGCTCTCCTTTCCACCACCGCTTTCGCTGGGGGCGCCGCCGCGCCTGTCGCCGCTGAAGGCACCGTGACCGTGAACGGCGCCCAGGTGTACTACAAGGCCACCGGCTCCGGTCAACCGCTGCTGCTGATTCACGGCTACCCCCTGAACGGCGAACTGTTCAAGAACAACCGCATGATGTCCGGCTACCGCGTGATTACCGTGGACCTGCCCGGCTTCGGCAAGAGCAAGCTTGCCCCCGGTCAGACCGTGAGCATCGAGAACTACGCGCAGACCATGGTCGGCTTTATGGACGCCATGAAGCTCGACAAGGCCGTGGTCGGCGGCATGAGCATGGGCGGCATGACCCTGCTCCAGATGTACAAAATTGCGCCTGAGCGCTTCAAGGGCCTGATTCTGATTGACACCACCGCCGAGCCCGCCGGGATTGCCGAGGCGGCAATGTGGCGCGGCACCGCCCAGCAGGCGCAGCAAAAAGGCGTCGCCAGCCTGGTGGACCTGCTGATGCCCCGCATGCTGACCGGCGAGAGCCGCATGAAGATGCCCAACCAGGTCGCGCACCTCGGCAACCTCATCAAGCAGGCGAGCGTGGAAGGCGCGGTCGGCGCGGGCAACGCCCTGGCCTCGCGTCCGGACGCCAACCCGGTGCTGCCGACCATCAAGGTGCCCACCCTGATCGTGGCGGGCCTGGAGGACAACGTAACGGCTCCCGAGCTGCAAATGAAGATGAACAAGGCCATCCGGGGCAGCAAGCTGGTGCTGATTCCCGGCGCCGGACACGCCTCCACCTTTGAGAAGGCCGGTGCCATGAACGCCGCTGTGGCGAACTGGCTGCGTACCGTGCGCTGAATCCAGTCTCAATGAGCAAAGGCCGGAGCTTTGATGCTCCGGTTTTTGTTTTGGGATGGGGACCGCAGCTTAAGAGGTCACGGCCCCCACCTGCCGCTGCTCCTCGGCCAGCCGCGCCCAGTCAATCCGGCGACGGCGCCGCTCGAAAATCAGCACTTTGGCGAGTTCGTCGGCCACGCGGGCGAGCAAGACGCCCCAGACGCCCAGCGGCGTGTACAACCCCAGCCCAATAGCGAGCGGCAGCCCGACCAAGAAGGCGCCCACCACGTCGCCGGTAATCACGCCTTTGCCGTCGCCCACGCTCGGCAGGGCGCCGCCGCCCAGAATCATGTTGCGGACCTTGATGACCTGCGCCGCAGCGTTGATGAGGATGCCGAGCAGCGCGATGTGCTGCACTTCGGCGCCCACCTTCGGAAAGACCAGTGGGACCAGCAGGCCGCTGAGCGCGAACAGCAGCCCAAACGCGAGGCCGGTCACCAGCCCGGTGCGGCTGATGAGGGCCAGCCAGCGCTGCGCCCCCGCGCCGTCCCCCGCGCCCAGGCTGCGGCCCAGCAGCACGGTCGTGGCGCTCATCAGCCCGAAGCTGCCCACGATGAAGATGCCCTCCAGTGTGGTCACGATGCCCGCCGCCGCCAGGGCCACCGTGCCCACCCGCGCAAACACGGCGTTGTACATGAACCCGCCCAGGCCCCAGACAAATTCGGTGAAGGCGAGCGGCGCACTGAGGGCCAGCAGCGGCCCGACAATCTCGCGCCAGCTGCTGCGTCCCGGCAGCGTGAAGGCCGCCAACTGGCGCGGCCCGTACACCTGAAAGGCGAGGTAGAGCGCCTTGAAGGTGTTCGCCGCTGCCACCGCCCACGCCGCGCCGACCAGCCCCAGGCGCGGCAGCCCCAGCTGACCGAACACCAGCCCGGCGGCGAGCAGCGCTTCGAGCGCCACGCTGAGCAGGGTGGCGACCAGCGGCGTGCGGGCGCGGCCCAGCGACCTCAGCGCCCCGCTCAGCACGCCACCGATCAGCCCCGGCACCAGCGACAGCATCACGATTTGCAGGTACGGCGCGGCGGCCCCGGTCACGTCGGGAGCGCCCCCGGCCAGCCGCAGCAGCGACGGCGCCCCCAACGTGGTCGGCACCGTCAGCGCAGCCCCCAGCAGCGTCCCGAGCAGCAGGGTCGCGCTGAGGGTGTGGTTCACCCCCGCCCGGTCCCCGGCCCCGAAGCGCCGCGCAATCAGGATGCTGGTGCCCGCCCCCAGCGCCCCCAGAGTGACGAAAAACAGAAAGCTGAGGCTCCCCGCCAGCCCGACCGCTGCCACCGCCACGGCGCCGAGGGTCCCCACGATGACCTGATTGATGAAGGTCAGCACGAGTTGAATGACCATTTCCAGGCTGACCGGCACGGCAATGGCGGCAATCTCGCGCCCCGGTGACTGGAACGATGCAGCAGGAGCGGCAGCAGGCGCAGACATACCGCGCCACCCTATCCGATTAAGGGGTGGTCAGGCGGCGGTAAGTGCTCTGCACGGTGCCGGTGCGGTCGAACACGCGGGTCTGAACATGCTCCCAGCGCACATCGGCCTCCAGCGGCCCGAACAGCGGGCGCCCCTGCCCGAGCAGAATTGGCAGCCGCGTGACCGTCAGTTCGTCGAGTAATTCGGCCCGGATGAAGGACTGCAAGACCTGCCCGCCGTCCACGTAGACGCCTTTCGCGCCGTCCAGCAGAGGCAAGAGGTTAGGCAGTTCGCCGCTGTGGAGCTCCAGCAATCCGTGCAGCCGCGCCGGGAGGTCAGCTTCTCCCAGCGTCCGGCTCAGCACGATGACGCGCAGGCCGGCATACGGCCACTCGGGAAAGTCGCGCACGGTTTCAAAGGTGCCCCGACCCATCACCAGCGTGTCCACCCGCGACACGAAGGCTGCGTAGCCGTGGTCCTCGCCGGGTTCTTCCGCCAGCGCGAGCCAGTCGAGTTCGCCGCCGGGCCGAGCAATCAAGCCGTCCAGCGAGCAGGCGATGAAGGCGAGCAGGGGAGGGCGCGGCATGGGCTCAGCATAAGAGGACGAGCCGGGAAAAGGGCAGGCAGAAAAAAGGCCGGAGCGCCCTGGCCCCGGCCCTCTCTCCCAGCCCTGATTACTCGGTCTGGACGCTCTCGCCCTGGCTGACCTGTTGCTGGCCCATTTCGCTCTGCTGGGCGCGCAGTTCGGCTTGCCTCTCCTCGCGGGGGTTGACATTGTTCAGCACGCGCTCGAAGGCGGCGACCACCTGGTCAATCTGCTCCTTGCTGATGACCGCCGGGGGCAGGAAGCGCACGACGAGCGGCGTGGCGGCGAGGCACAGCACGCCCTCGTCGTGCTCCATCGCGTGGATGTAGGGGGCGCTCTTTTCCTTGAGTTCCACGCCAATCATCAGGCCCAGGCCGCGCACCTCGCGGATTTTGGGGGACTGAATGGCGCGCAGTTTGTCCATCATGTACGCGCCCTTTTCGCGGGCCTGCTCGGCCAGCCCTTCGCGCTTCATGGCGCGCAGCGAGGCGACGCCGGCGGCCATGCTCAGCGGGTTGCCGCCGAAGGTGGTGCCGTGTCCGCCCGCCGGCATCCGGTCAGCGACTTCGCTCATCATGGCAAAAGCGGCGGTGGGGGTGCCGCCCGCGATGGCCTTGGCGAGGGTCATGCCGTCCGGGATTACGCCGAAGTGCTCGCAGGCGAACATCTTGCCGGTGCGGCAAAAGCCGGTCTGAATTTCGTCGAGAATCAGCAGGGCGCCCTTTTCACGGGTGATGCGACGGGCCTCCTGAATAAACTCGGCGCTCGCCGGGCGCACGCCGCCCTCGCCCTGCACGGGTTCCATGATGACGGCGGCGGTCTGCTCGGTCACGGCGGCCCGCAGTTCGTCGAGGTTGCCGTAGGTCACGAAGTCCACGCTCTTGTTGTCCACGGCGTCGCCGAACGGCTCGCGGTACTTCGGCTCCCAGGTAAAGGACAGCGCGCCCAGGCTGCGGCCCGAAAATCCCCGCTTCATGCTCACGAAGCGCGAGCGGCCCGTCGCGGTGATGGCGAACTTCTTGGCCGCTTCCATCGCCTCGGTGCCGGAGTTGCACAGAAACACGCGGTCCAGGCCCTGCGGCAGCACGCCGACGAGTTCTTGCAGAAATTCGGCCCGCTTGTCGTTGGGCACGGTCTGGGGCATCACCATCAGCTTGCCCGCCTGCTCCTGCACGGCCTTGACCACATCGGGGTGGCTGTGGCCGAGCGTCGCCACGCCGTAGCCGACCACGCAGTCGATGTACGAGCGGCCATTCTCGTCCCACACCGTCGCGCCCTGCCCGCGCACCATCACCACGTCGTGCTTGTTGTAGACGCCGCTGTCGTACTTCTTTTCGGCGGCGAGCCACTTGCTCGGATTCTGTTCGTTGCCCGTCATGCTGCCCAGTGTAGGGGCTGCGGCGGTGGGGGCGTCCAGCTTGGCTGAGCTTTTGCTTGGGCTTGCCTGGGGACACTCAGGCTGAGACTTGCTCAGTCCCAGTCCCACTCGCGCCAGTCGCTCGGCTGGGCATCGGAGGTGGAAGTGGCAATGCGTTTGGCGGCCCCTTTGGGCTCACCTGGCGCGGGGAACCACTCGTAGACCACGCTGAGGGCAGTGTCGAGCCGCTCCAGCAGCAGGGTCCGCAGTTGCCCCGCTTCCTTGTCGGTCACGTTGCCGAGTTCCTGTTCTAGCTGGCGTTGTACGTGCTCCAACCCGGCCAGGTACGGCGCGCGGGCCTTGTTCTTGGCGCCCTTGCGGACGGGTTCGGGGTGAATGGTCGGCACGTAGCTCGCGGCGGCGGCGTGCAGCAGGGCCTGACGCTTCGCCTCGCGCACTTCGCGGTTGCGGGCGGCGCGTTCACGGGCGTCGGCGGCTTTGGCCTGCGCCGCCAGAAAGGTGTCGTCGCGCTCGGCCTCGTCCACCCGCGTTTCCAGATACAGCTTGACCGGCGGCAGGCGGCGGCCCCCCATCTTCAGGCCGTTGGGGCGAGTCAGGTCGTGCGGCCCCAGGAACTTTTCAATCAGGCGCGGCGTCCAGCCCCGGTCCTTGAGGTCCTGCGTGGCGAGGTAGCCGGGCGGATTGACGGGTTTTTCCCGGTCGGCCTTTTCCTTTCTGGCGGTCGGCACGGCTCAGGCCCCGGTCGGCCCGTGCTGAGGCCATTCTCTGCGGAGCAGGTCGAGCCGCACCGAGTCGTAGCGCTGTCCCCCGACCACGCGCGCCTCGCGCACCCGCGCGCATTCCTGAAAGCCCAGGCGCCGGGCGGCCCGCATCATCCGCTCGTTGCCGCTCCAGGTAGTCACGGTCAGGGTGTGGGCGTCGGTCCAGTCGAGCGTGTCCTGCACCCACAGCGAGAGCGCTCGCGTGCCCACGCCGCCCTCCCAATACGCTGGGTCGTAAATCAGGATGCCGAGGTCCCACCAGCCGCCGCCCGCGGGTTCCTCTTCCGAGCGGTTGACCATGCCGACCACCTGACCGCCGACCTCGATCACGCGCTCGTCGGCGTCGGGGGGCGTGACCTGGAGGTAGCGGATATACGCCTGCATCGTCTCGCTCGTCTGCGCGGCGGGCGTGTAGGGCGCGTCCCACTCGCGCCACGCCGCTCGCTCGTCGGTCAGCCAGCGTGTGAAAGTGGGCAGGTCCTCGGGGCGGCGGTCTCGCAGGACAACGGGTTGAGAAGAGAGGTCCGGCACGGCGGGGAGTATAGGGGGGTTTGGGCTGCGGCAATGGGTGCCGACGTCCGAGGCTTTACCCTCGCCGCTCCATCCGGGTGTAGCCGTGCCCTGCCAGTTCGCGCCGTCCGGCAGGCACAAATCCGCTGCGTTCGTACAGCCGCCGCGCCGGGTTGCCGTCTTCCACCAGCAGGGTCAGCGGCACGCCCAGCGTCTGAGCCCGCTGCGCGCAGGCGTCGATGAGGGCGGCGCCGATGCCCTGCCCCCGCGCGGCGGCGGTGGTCGCCAGGGTGTCGAGGTACAACTCGTCGCCTTCGGTTTCGCGGGTGATGTCAGGTGAGAGCTGCTGGCGGCGGCGGTGCTCGCGCAGCGGGGCGTCGAGGTCGTCGGCTTCCTCGCCGAGGTAGGTCAGCGCGAGGCCCACCGGCTGAGCACCGAGTTCGGCAATCAGGACGTTGGCATAGCTCAGGCGGTTGCCGGGCTGCACGAAGAACTCGGCGATGACGGGCGCGGCGGCCTCGTCGCTCTGCGTGGCGGTCAGGTGGTGGCCCACGGCGCCGATGGCTTCCTGAATCAGCGGGGCGACAAAGGCGGCGTCAGCGGGCTGTGCGGGGCGGATGTTCAGTGGGGGTCGGGACGTGTTCATGCCGGCCATTCTCCCACTCGCGGCGCAAGATGCCCAGTTTCACGCTGTCCCAGCGCTGGCCCTGCCACAGCCGCGCTTCGGGAATCCGGGCGCACTCGCGGTAGCCGGCGCGCTGGGCCGCGCGAACCATCCGTTCGTTGCCGCTCCAGGTGGTCAGGGTGATGAGGTGGGCGTCCGTTTCGGCGAAGGTGGCGTCTGTCCACAGGCGCAGGGCTTGCCTGCCGAAGCCGCCACCCCAGTGGGCCGGGTCGTAGATCAGGACACCGATTTCCCACCAGCCACTGTCGCGCGGTTTTTCCTGAAAACGCGAAATCTCGCCGATGCAGCGGTCATCCAGGGCAATGATTCGGAGGCCTTCCGACCCCTGCTCGTTCATTTTGGCGCAGTACTCGGCCAGACCGAGCGTGGACGGCTGGGAGGGCTCATGAAAATAGGGGGCGTCCCAGAGCTTCCATGCTGGGCGGGGCTGTTCATGCTCCCAGTGCCACTGAATTGGTAAGTCTTCGGGGCGGCGTTCGCGCAAGGTCAGTTCGGGCATCATGGTCAGGCTAGCTGGGAGGACAGCGCGGCACATCGGCCACTTGGCGGACGCTCCCGATTTCTCCCTCAAGGTCACCTCAACCGCTTCCAACCCCCGCCGCGCCGGGTGCCCGTACCGTGAAGCCATGCCCCTGAAACCCGAGATTCCCAAGCCCGAAGCCGAGCAAAAGCGCGTCGGGTTCGCCATCGTCGGCATCGGCAAGCTCAGCGCCGAGGAACTGATTCCGGCGGCCCGGACCAGCCAGCACGCCTACATCGCTGCACTCGTCACGAGCGAGGAGGACAAAGGCGAAGCGTTCGCGCGGGCCTTCGACCTCACGCCCGACGACGTGTACAGCTACGACGACTTTGAAAAGCTCGCCGGGCGCGACGACGTGGAAGCCGTCTACATCGTGCTGCCCAACTCTTTGCACCGCGAGTACGTGGAGCGGGCCGCGAAGATGGGCAAACATGTGCTGTGCGAAAAGCCGCTGAGCGTCAACGAGCAGGACGCGCAGGCGATGGTGGACGCCTGCCGGGCGGCGAACGTGCTGCTGATGACCGCTTACCGCTGCCAGTACACCCCCGAACACTGGGCGGCCCGCGACGCCGTGCAGGGCGGCAAACTCGGCAAAGTCAAGCTGCTCGACTCCATCCACGTGCAGTCCGAGGACGACCCCAGCGTGTGGCGGCTCAAACTTGACCTCGCCGGGGGCGGCCCGCTGCCCGACGTGGGCCTCTACAGCGTCAACATCATCCGCTTCGTGCTGGGCCAGGAGCCGGAGTGGGTCTTCGCCGCGCTGCACCAGCCAGAGGGCGACCCGCGCTTTGGGGAAGTCGAGGAATCGGTCAGCGCCATGCTGGGCTTTCCCGGCGGCGTCATCGCCAACGTGCTCACCAGCTACGGCGCCCTGAAAACCACCACCCTGCGCGTGATGGGTGAGGAAGGCAGCCTGCTGATGGACCCGGCGTTTCCCTACGACGGCCTGGGGCTGGAAATCACCACCGACGACGGCACCTTTTCCCCCAGTTTCCCCGAGTACGACCAGTTCTCCCGCGAGTTCGACCACTTCGCGCAGTGCGTTCGCGGCGGGCAGACGCCGTGGACGCCCGGCGAGGAAGGTGTGGCCGACCACCGCGTGATGGACGCTATCTACGAGAGCGCGCGCACCGGCAAACGGGTGGAGCTGCGGCCCGTGGAGAAGAAAGACGCCTCACGCGGCCCGCAGAAGCCGGAGCTGCCCGGCGAAGGCCAGTAAAACTTTCCGGGAAAAGGCCCTCTTGCCGCTGGCGGGGGGCTTTTTCTCTGGTTGACAGGCCATAAAAAAGCCTCAGCACACTGGCTGAGGCTCTTTTTCGTTGTGGGGTGATACGTGTTGCATCCAATTCCCTAAAACCCGGAAAAGCGCCGGATTTTAGTCCATTTCCCGCAACACGTATTTTTTGCCACATCGCTCCGCTCGGGTTTCATCGCTAAGTTTTAGCGATTCAACCGCAATTTGTATGACAGGTTAGCGCTTACTGCTTGCGCTCGTTGCCGCCGAGGTTGTCTTCCAGCTCGCTGAGCTTATCGGCCTTTTCCTTGTCGCTCATGTCCTTGTCCATGCCATTGGCGTCCACGTTGCCGGTGGCGCCCTGCATGCCTTCCTCAATCACTTCTTGCTGGTCGGTGTTGCCGATGTTGTCGTCTGCCTTGGTCATGCGGTCAGTCTGGACCGGGTGCAAGTTCCGTGGGTGGGAGCCGCGTGTATCAAATCTTCAGCCCCGCAGCGGCGGCCAGTGCCCGGCCACTCGCGGCGGGCTGCGCGAGGGCGGCACGGGCGAGCGGCAGGCGTACCCGGCCCCCCGTCTGCGCGAACACCCGCAGCATGGTCCGCGCCAGGGTGCCCGCGTCGGTGTCGGGGTGCAGGAAACGCGCCCACTGCTCGCGCGGCAGGCCGAAGAAGGTGCCGAAAAAATGCGGCAGCTCGGCCCGTTCCAGCCCCAGCAGCGCCCCCACGCCGAGCAGATGCACCTCGCGGGCGGCGCGTCGCTCCGGGGACCACAGGGCGGCCCAGCCAGCGGCGGCGGCGTCTTTACCCTGGCAAAGGGCTGTGGCAATGGCGGTGGCCACTCCCGGCGCGTCACTGAGTGCCCCGGCCACCTGAAAACCGCTCACCGGATGGACCCGGCCCGCCGCCGCGCCGTAAGCGAGCACGCCGCCAGGCGCGGGGGCCTGGGCATTCATGGGAAAGGCCACCCATTCCTCGCTCTCGGTGGCGTGGGGCGGTGTGCCCTGGGCGCTCAGCCGGGCGAGCAGCCGCCGCCGCAACTCGGCGCGGGTCGGAGCAGGCCGGGCAATCAGGCTCGTTTCCTCCACGAAATAGCGGTCCCCGCCGAGGTGCATGGCGTAGAGAAAGGTCGCCTCGCCCCGCTTCAGCTCCGGCGCGGGCGTGCGGTAGTCCATCCACACCATGCTGCCGGGTGTGACCGGCGGGCGGCGAAAGCGGGCCACCACCCCGTAGGCCGTCTGCAACGCCGCGCCACCGGGAAACCGGACCGGAGACACGAGCGCCCCATGCCCACTGGCGTCCACGACCAGCCGGGTCTGCCAACGCTCGCCGCCCGCGCCGTACACGGTCCAGCCTGCGCCGCTGCGCTCGGCGTGCAGGGCGGCTCCTTCCACCCAGGTCCAGTCGGCAAGCCCGCGCAGGGTCCGCAGCAACGCGGCGTTGTCGAGCAGCGCATAAGGCTGCCCCAGCGATGTGGGCTGGGGACCGGTGTACGCGCGCACGTCGGTCCAGACCTGCTCCGCGCAGCCTCGCGCCCAGGTGGGCAGGTCGCCGAGCCAGGCCCCGTAGGTGGCGGGAAAAGGCCGGGGTGGATGCGGTGCGAGCTGCTGCACGTCCAGTCCCCGCGCGGCGAGTTCGGCGCTCAGGGCGGTGCCGCTCGGGCCGCCGCCGATGACCAGCACGTCGGAACTCGCGGGGGAAAAAGGCGCCATGTGTCTCAGGCTAAAGCGGGCGCGGGTCAGGGGGCCGCACGCCAGGCGACAAACCGGGTGGGAAAGTGGAGGAGCAGAACGCCCCTCAACGCAACCGGAACTTGAACAGCAGCGGCGTGCTCGGCTGGCTGCTGCCGCCGGGCGGCTCCACGCTGACGGCGAGCACGGCTTGCAGTGGCATCGGGTGGGTCATCACGTCGCTGGCGAACAGCCCCAGCGAGCGCGGCAGCGAAGCGTTGGCCGGGCCGGGCAGCAGCCGCCACAACTGGTAGATGCGCCCCGCTTCTAGGGGCCGGTCCATGCGGACATACACCCGGCCATCGTCCAGACGCACCAGCCGGGCCACCGCGCCGCCCGGCCCGTACACAGCCTCCAGCTGGGCATTCGGCACCGCCGCGTACGGGAGGCGGCGTCGCCTGCCGGGCGCAGTGCAAAGCCCAGAACCAGCGCGAGGCCGAGCGCCAGCAGCGCAGGCAGCGCCCACGACGGGCCGGGAAAGCGGCCCCCGGCGGGGCGGGTACGGGCAGGCGCCGCTGGGGCAGGAGTCAGGGCGGGCGGCGCGGCAGGGCGACCCACAGGAGCTACCGGCTGCTGCTTGGCGGTTTCGGCCCGCACCCGTTCGAGCAGCCGCAGTCGGCGCCTGGGGGCACAGTCTGCGCCTGCACGTCGAGGTCGGCGAGCAGCGAGGTCAGGGCGTCGAGGTCGCGCCGCAGGGCCGTTCGCAGCGCGGGGTCGTGGTCGAGGGCCTGCCCCACCCGCTGCTGGTCTTCGCTGCTCAGTTGCCCCAGCGCCAGCGCCAGCAGCTCCTGCCGCGTAACGCTCATGCCTGGACCTCGGGCGCGGTGGTCTCCGGGCTTTGCTCGGCGGGTTGGGTGGCTTCGGGTTCTGCGTTAGGGAGAGGTTCTGAAACAGGCAAAGTGGCCTCGGAAGCTTCCGGCAGCACCGCCTCCGCCTCTGTCTCCGGCTCGCGCTGTTCCGGGCGGCGCGGCGGTTCCCAGGGTTCCACCCGCGTGACCGGCGCGGTGGCGGCGAGGCTGGACAGGGTGGGGAAGAGGTCGTCCTCTGCCGCTTCTGCGGTGGGTTCTGCGGGCGGGGCGGGGGCAGGCACTGCCGCTTTTGCCAGCGCTTCCTGTGCGAGTCCCGGCAGGCGGCTGATGGCCGAGAGCAACGCTTCCTCGACGGCGGGCTGCGGCAGGCCGCTGATTTCTGCGAGGCGGGCGGGCGGCTCGCCGCAGTAGTAGGCCAGCGCCAGCAGGTGCAGGTCCTGGTCGCCGGGGGTGTCGAGGCGCCCGAACTGGTCGTGCAGCCGCAGGGTGCCGCCCGCGCCGCGCCGCAGTTGCAAGAAGCGGTGGTGGGCGATGCTGATGAGCCAGCCATGCACGCTGGCCCGCGCGGGTTCGTAGTGGGCGGCGTGGTGCCAGGCGGTCATGAGCGCGTCCTCGACTCCTTGCTGAATGGCCTCGGGCGACGCCAGAATGCGCCCGCCGAGGCCGTAGAGCGCCCGGGCGTAGCGGCGGTGCAGTTCGAGCAGCGCGCCCTCGTGCCCGGCGGCCATGTCGCGCAGCACCTGTTCGTCGCTGGGAAAAGCCGGAGCGGGCCCTGGCCGGGCGCCGGAATCGGTCGAAAAAGGCCCCGCAGGGGGGGCGTGGGAGAAGGGGTCGGCGCTCATGCTTCTGCCGGTCAGCTTACCGCACTGTTCCTGCCACTGTTCCCGCCCGGCACCCGCCTCGGCGCACTGGCCCGGAGAGAGCCGCCAGTGAGAGTCGCCGGGGGGAAATGGGAAGAGTGCCCCTGGTCAGGCGCCCGGCTTCGCTCTAACCTCTGCCCAACCAGGGCGTGGTGTACTGCGGCCCGTCGCGGTCTTTCCGGCGTCCCTGTTCACGTTTTCGCTCTCACTTTTTCTGGAGGAACTCCATGTCACTTGGACCATTCGAAATTATCCTGATTCTGGTCGTGATCGCTCTCCTGTTCGGTGCCAAAAAGCTCCCCGAGCTGATGAAAGGCATGGGCCAGGGCATCCGCGAGTTCAAGAACGAGGTCAAGGACCCCGCCGCGCCGGTGCCGCCTCTCCAGCCCGGCCAGCCCCTCCAGCCGGGTCAGACCGCGCAGACCACCGTGACCGCTCAGCCGGTGGTGGACGTGGCCTCGCGCCAGCTCGACCCCATGATCGACCCGGTGACGGGTGCGCCGGTGGTCAACGAACCCGTCGTGCAGGTGCCCGGCGAGCGCCGCTGAGGCCCGCACGTCGAGACTGAAGACTGAAAGGACGACTGCCATGACCCAATTGCCGCCCCCGGAGCAGACCGTGCTTAAGCCAGCCCCGCCGGAACTGGCGAGCGCGCCGCTGTTCGACCACCTTGAGGAGCTGCGGCGGCGCCTGATTCTCAGCGTCGTGTTTCTGGCCGTCGGCATGGTGATCGCCTTTACCTACCGCGTGCAGCTTATCGAGCTGGTCAAGGTGCCGCTGACCTACTCGGAGCTCTACACCACCGGCAAGGTGCAGCTCGTGACCACCAAGCTCGCCTCGCAGCTCTTGCTGAGTTTCAACCTCGCCTTCTGGGCGGGGCTGACGCTGGCGCTGCCTTTTATCGTGTGGCAGATCTGGGCGTTTATCGCGCCGGGGCTCTACCCGCAGGAGCGGCGCTGGGGCCTGCCCTTCATCCTGGGCGCGGGGTTCGCCTTCGCGGCGGGCGTGGTGTTCGGCTACAAGCTGGTGCTGCCGACGATGGTGCCCTTCCTGATCGAGTTTCTGGCCGGGACCGTCACCCAGATGCAGGACCTGCAGGAGTACATCGGTACCGTCGTGACCTTTCTGGTCGCTTTCGGGGTGGCCTTCGAGCTGCCGATCCTGGCGGTGATCCTGACGCGGCTGGGCATCGTCAACCATACGATGCTGCGCCAGGGCTGGCGCTTTGCGCTGATCGGCATCATGATTCTGGCCGCCGTCATCACGCCCACCCCTGACCCCGCCAACATGGCGCTGGTGGCGGTGCCGCTCTACGCGCTGTACGAACTCGGCGTGGTGCTCTCGCGGGTCTTCCGCGTGATTGCGCCCGAGGAACAGGAGCGGCCCGCGCCGATGTCCTGAGCGCCTCCCCCCCCCGCGCCGCCTCCCCCCCGCGCGCCCCCTTCCGTGCCCCGGAGGGGGCCTTTTTTGGCGCTGTTTGCCGGGTGTGTTTCCCGCGGCGCTTCCCGCTCACCCCCAGGGCATACACTGACCCGCAGACCTATGGACCCCGTTTTTTTACAGATCGGCAACTTTACGATTGCCTGGTACGGCGTGCTGATGATGCTGGGCATCGCAGCCGGCTACTGGCTGGGCCTCAAGCTGGCGCGCGAACGCGGCCTGAACGCCGACCTCTTCGAGCGGATGATTCTCTGGATGCTGTTCTGGGGCTTCGTCGGGGCGCGGCTGGTGTTCGTGCTGACCTCGTGGCACATCTTCGAGGGCATCCCCTTTCCACGCGTGCTGCTCGACATCGTCAACCTTCGCAACGGCGGCATTTCCATTCACGGTGGGCTGATCGGCGGGGTACTTACGCTGATTTACTTTGCCCGGCGCTACCGCCTCAACTTCTACCAGTACGCCGATCTCGCGGTGCCGGGCGTCGCCTTCGGCATCATCGGCGGACGCCTGGGCAACATCATGAACGGCACCGACACGGTGGGCCGCGTGACCGGCTGGCCCATCGGCTACCACTGGCCCGCCAGCGCCCGCGCCTTTCACGAGGGCATGTGCCGCCCCAACCCCAACCCCGACATGGACCTTTCCAAGTACTGCCACGAGGTCGGCGGCCAGATCATGATGACTGCGCCGGTGCACTTCACGCAGCTCTACGGCGTCATCATCGGCATCATCCTCGCCGTCGCGTCTTACTTCTGGCTCAAGTCCAGAGTGCCCGGCTGGGCCTTCTGGCAGTTCTGGCTGTGGTACTCCATCCTGCGCGCCGGGTGGGAAGAAACCTTCCGCCTCAACCCGCTGACCATCAAGACCTACCTCAATCAGGGTCTGGACGCCCCCGGCATCGGCCTGTGGACCGACACCCAGATTTTCAGCGTGCCGCTCATTCTGGTCAGCCTGTGGATGCTGTGGCGACTGCGCCAGCGTCGGCAGGTGACGGTGCCCACCGTGCCCGTCCAATCACAGAGCTAATCCAGCCGCAGGGCTGAGCCAGACGAACTATGCAAGGGCCGGGGCGAACGCTGCCTCGGCCCGTTTTCCTGCCCCTTCCGGGCTTGTCCCTTTCCGTCTCATCTCTTCAGCCTCTACACTGCGCCAAAGGTGACAACCATGACCGAACAAACCCGTCCCCTGGACGTAGTGATTCTTGCCGCCGGGCAAGGCACCCGCATGAACTCCGCCCTTCCCAAGGTGCTGCACCCCGTCGCGGGCCGCCCGATGGTCGCCTGGGCCGTGAAGGCCGCCCGTGACCTCGGCGCGCGCAAAATAGTCGTCGTGACCGGGCACGGCGCCGAGCAGGTGGAAGCCGCCGTGCAGCAGCCCGGTGTGGCGTTTGCCCGTCAGGAGAGGCAGCTCGGGACCGGCGACGCCTTTCTCAGCGGAGCCTCGGCGCTCACGGAAGGCGGCGCCGACATTCTGGTGCTTTACGGCGATACGCCGCTGCTGCGGCCCGACACCCTGCGCGAACTCGTCGCCAGCCACCGCGAGCAGGGCAGCGCCATGACCGTGCTGACCGGCGAACTGCCCGACGCCACCGGCTATGGCCGCATCGTGCGCGGTGAGGGCGGCGCGGTGGAGCGCATCGTGGAGCAGAAAGACGCCAGCGACGCTGAAAAGGCCATCGGGGAATTCAACTCCGGCGTCTATGTCTTCGACGAGCGGGCGCCCGAACTCGCCCGGCGCATCGGCAACGACAACAAGGCGGGCGAGTACTACCTGACCGACCTGCTCGGCCTTTACCGCGCGGGAGGCGCCACCGTCCGCGCCTTTCGCCTCTCCGACCCCGACGAGGTGCTCGGCGCCAACGACCGTGCGGGCCTGACGCAGCTTGAGGCCACCCTGCAACGCCGCATCAACGAGGGGCACCTGAAAGCGGGCGTGAGCATCTCGCTGCCCGGCACCGTGCTGATCGAAGACACCGTGGAGATCGGGCGCGACGTGGTGATCGAACCCGGCGCATTGCTGCGCGGGCAAACGCGAATTGCCGGGGGCGCCGTGATCGGGGCGTACTCGGTCATCACCGACTCGGTCATTCACGAGCGGGCCGTCATCAAGGCCCACAGCGTGCTGGAACAGGCCGAAGTCGGCGCGGGGAGCGACGTGGGGCCCTTTGCCCGCCTGCGCCCCGGCAGCGTGCTCGGCGAGGGCGTTCACATCGGCAACTTCGTGGAAACCAAGAACGCGCGGCTCGATGCGGGCGTCAAGGCGGGGCACCTCGCTTACCTCGGTGACGTGGAAATCGGTGCGGAGACCAACGTCGGCGCGGGCACCATCGTCGCCAACTTCGACGGCCTGAACAAGCACCAGAGCAAAGTCGGCGCGGGCGTCTTCATCGGGTCCAACACCACCCTGATCGCGCCGCGCGTGGTGGGCGACGCGGCGTTCATCGCGGGCGGCAGCGCCATTCACGACGATGTTCCCGAAGGGGCGATGGCTGTGGCACGCGGCAAACAGCGCAACATCGAGGGCTGGGCGCGGCGCTACTGGGCGGCCCCCGAGCGACGCGAGAAACTTGCCAAGAAGCTGCCCTGGCTGGCGGGGTGGCTGAGCCGGACGCAGGGGTAAGGGGCCGGACGCAGGGGTAAAGGAAAAAGTGGAGGGGCGCCGAGGGCCGCAGGGTTCCGGGCGCCCTTTTTCTTTGGCCGTTGTTACCCTGCTCCCTTGCCCCGGCCATTTGCCAGCCGCCGTCCGCCTACAATGCCCCCGCATGTCCGCCGCGCCGCCCCGCCTCCTGCTGCCTCTGTCCCGCCTGCTGGTCATCTCACGCCCTGCGTTGTGGGTGAACACCATCGGCACGCTGGTGACGGGCGTGTGGCTGACCGGGCGGTTGTATACGCTCGACGGCGGGGTGCTCGCGCTGCTGCTGTACCTGACGCTGCCGTTCAACCTGCTGATCTACGGCCTCAACGACCTCGCCGACCGTGAGGAGGACGCCCGCTCGAGCCGCAAGGGGGGCTGGCAGGGCGCCCGGCTGCGGCCCGAGGAGGAAGGCCCGCTGCGCCGCTCCACGCTGCTGCTCAACGCGCCGCTGCTGCTGGGGCTGGCGATGTGGTTGCCGCCCGCCGCGACCGCCACATTGCTGCTCGCGGCGGCCCTGTTCGTGGGCTACAGCCTGCCGCCGCTGCGCTTCAAGGCGCGGCCCTTTCTGGATGGCCTGAGCAACGTGGCCTATGCGCTGCCGCTCGCGCTGCCGGCTCTGGCCCTCGGTGCGCCGGTCCCCTGGGCGCCGCTGCTCGCGCTGATGAGTTACTCGGTGGGCAAGCACGCCTTCGACGCCGCGCAGGACATTCCCGCCGACCGCGCCGCCGGGACGCGCACGGTGGCGACCACGCTCGGCACGCGGGGCGTCGCGGCCTACGCGCTGGCGTGGTTCACGCTCGCCGGGGCGCTGCTGTGGCCGGTGTCGCGCCTGACCGCGCTGGCGCTGTGGCTCACCTGCGGCGGCATGGCGCTCGCGCTGCTGCGGCGCCCGGCGCCCGAGCAGGCGGGCAGGCTCTATCCGCTGAGCATCGTCACGCCCTGGATTGTGGGCAGCGTGGCGGGTGTGCAGCTCGTCTACCTCCTGGCGCGCGGCCAGTGGGACGGCCTGTGAAGTCGCCTGTGGAGTCGGTCGGCATCCTGGGCGGCGGCCTCGCCGGACTCGCGCTCGCCTGCCTGCTCGCCGGGCGCGGGCACGCCGTCACGGTGTACGAACGGGACCGCGCCGGGGGCAAGCTGCGCCGTGCGGAGGCAGGCGGGCTGACCTTCGACACTGGCCCGAGCCTCTTCACCTTTCCCGAGGTCTGGCGCGCGCTGCTTGCCCGCCTCGGCGAACCCGACCCGCTGGAGCTGCGCCCCCTGCCGGGCGGCCTGGGCGTGCAGCACACCCCGTTCGGCGCGCTGCCGCTGCCGGTGCCGCCGGAGCATCCGCTGGCGGGCGAGTGGCAGCGGTACGTCGCCGCCGTCTCCCCGCTGCGTTCCCACCTGCTGGCGCTGCTGACCACACCGCCGCGCCTGACTTCGCCGGACTTTCTGCGCGCCAGTCGGGCATTGGCGGGGGTGCTCGGCCCCCACCTCAGTGCTGAGAGCTGGATTGCCGCCCACGACTTTGCTCCGGCGCTCGCCCACGCGCTGCGGACGCAGGCGCTCAATGCCGGTCTGCCGCCGCAAGACGCCCCGGCGCTGTATGCGCTGCTGCCCGGCCTGATCGGTGCCGAGGTCTACCGCCCGGCGCGCGGCATGGGCGCAGTGTTGGACGCTCTGCTCGACTTTGCCCGGCGGCGCGGCGTGACGGTGCGTGAGGGAACCGAGGTCACGCGGCTGAGCGGCTCCCAACTGACCCTCAGCGGCGGGGAGGTCTGCCGCCACGACCTGTTGGTGAGCGCCCTCGATCCGGCGCGGCTGGCGCGGCTGCGCGGGCAATCAGACGCCTCGCCCCTCGCCCGGCGCACGGTCAGCGGACTGGCGCTGTATTTCGCGCTGGCGGGGGAGAGCGGCCTCCCGGCGACCTCGGTGCTGCCGCCAAGCGACTTCGGCGTATTTCGGCGCTCGCTGCACGCGGGGACGTTGCCGCCCGACACCCTGACCCTCGTTCACGCGGAGGGGCGGAAACTGGCGGTGCTGCTTACCGTTCCGGCATTGTCCCGGCACCTGAACAGCGGGCATCCCTGGGTGCAGGCCCAGCTCCGGCGGGTGGAAACGGTGCTGCACGCGCCGGGGCTTTTGCAAGGCGCAGCGGTCACCGCCCTCGACCCCCTGCACTACGCGGCGGGCGGGCACCCTGGCGGGGCCATCTACGGCGCGGCGGCTCCGCTGTGGCGCGCTGGGCCGTTTCATCCGCAGCCCTACCGCCTCGCGCCGGGGCTGTGGCAGGTGGGGACCGGCGTGCATCCCGGCGGCGGCCTGCCCGCGATTTTCGGGGGGGCGCTGATTGTGGACGGGTTGCTGGCTCTTATACGGCTTTAATCCGATTCCCGAACATCCGGAAAGGCGCCGGATGCCCGTCCATTTGAAACCGTATTACCTCCCTCTGAACACGAAATACACCGCGCCCATCATGCACAGCGCCGCCCACAGGTAATTCAGCCGCAGCGGCTCGCGCAGGTACAGCACGGCGAAGGGCACGAAGACCGCCAGCGAGATGACCTCCTGCAACATCTTGAGTTGCGCGACCGTCAGCACCTGATGCCCGATGCGGTTGGCGGGCACTTGCAGCAGGTACTCGAAAAAGGCGATGCCCCAGCTCGCCAGCACCGCCAGAAGCAGCGGGCGAGCGGCCATTTTGCCCAGCAGGCCGTACCACGCGAAGGTCATGAAGACGTTCGAGAGGGTCAGCAGCAAGGCGGTGCGCAGGACAGGTGACATGCGCGGAGGGTAGCAGTCCCGTGCACAGGTTCGGCGCCGAGCCCGGGGCGCTGGCGGTCGGGGGGCCGCACCCACGAAAAACCCCCAGCCGCAAACCCCCAGCGGCAGCCGGGGGTCTTGTTCTGCCGGCTGCCGCTGGGGGTTCGCCCCCCTCTGTGGGGTTACTGCCCGGTGATTGCCTTGAGGGGGTTGACGAGGCCGGAGCCGAAGTCGTTGTCCTTGCCCGCCGCGCCGAGGTCCTTGGCGGTGGAGGTGAGCAGGTTGAGCAGCTGGGTGTTGGTCAGGGTGGGCTTGGCGGCCCAGACCACGGCGGCGGCGGCGCTCACGTGGGGGGTCGCCATGCTGGTGCCGTCGAAGAAGTCGTAGTCCGCGCCGGTCACGGCCACGGTGCCGGTGGTCGGCAGCTTGCCCAGCAGCGCTTGCCCATCGGCCTGGAGAATGCCCACCACAGGCACGCTGTAGGCGTTGGTCAGGCTCGTGCCCAGGGGGCCCGCCGCGTTGTTGTAGATCATGACGGCTTTGGCGCCGCTGGCGACCGCGTTGGCGGTCTTTTCCTCGAAAGAGCAGGTGCCGCGCGCGATCAGGGCGATGTTGCCGCTCAGCGCCGCGTTGCGGGTGGAGGTGCCGCAGAACTCGTTGGCGCCCGCCGTGCCGGTGCCGTCGCCCGCCTTGACGATGGCGCCGCTGAAGGTCGCCTTGCCGCTCTTGTCCGCCGCGCTCACGTCGGTGAAGGTCACGCCGCCGCCCGAGGCGCTGGCCCTGGTGCCCTGACCGAGCGGAATGCTGCTCAGCACGCTCACGCCGGGGCCGACGAGGTCCACCTGGCTGCCGAAGTTCGAGAAGCTGGCCCTGGCCTCCGCGCTGTCGATGGCACCCACGCCCACCACGTTGGTGTAGGCGGCGGGGTAGGACACGGCGGCGCCGTCGTTGCCGGTAGCGGCGACCGTCAGCACGCCTTTGTTGTAGACGCTGGTGTAGGCCCGCTGCTCGGTCTGGCTGGCGCGGCCCCCACCCAGCGACAGGCTGATGACGACCTTGCTCTCGGTGCCGCCCTGCGACTTGAGCTGCGCGGCGCACCAGTTGACCCCGTTGATGATGCCGCTCGAAGACCCGGAGCCGTCGTCGCCCAGCACGCGGGCCATGTACAGGTTCACGCCGCTGGCGACGCCGCCCACACCGTTCGCGTCCATGCCGCTTTGCAGGCCGCTTGCGCCCGTGCCTGCGCCGTACTGGGCGAACACCGTGCCCGCGACGTGGGTGCCGTGGTGCGACACGTCGTTGAGCTGGTAGGGGTCGTTGCGATTGAGGTCCGCCGTGAAGTTCTTGAAGCCCTTGATTTTCTTCTGGAATTCGGGGTGGTTGCCGTCGATGCCCGTGTCACCGATGCACACGGCCACGCCCGCCCCGGTGTAGTTGCTGGCGCGAAGCTGCTCGACCTTGAGCGCGTTGTCGCCCCAGGTGTACTCGCCGCTGGCGGTGTACGGCGGGGTGGTCAGGGCGAGGCTGCTCAGGTTGCCGCCCTTGCTGGCGCCCGCGTCGGTGCTGCCGCTCTTAAAGCCCTGGGCGCGGCGCACCAGATCAGGCTCCACGTACTCCACCAGCGGGTTTTTCTCCAACTTGCTCAGCGCCTCGGGCGAGAGCTTGACCGCCGCCGCGCTGATCTCGGTCCACTGGCTGGTCATCACGCCGCCTGCCGCCGTGATGGCCTGCGCCTGCACCGCCGCCTGCTCGCTCAGGCTCTGGCCCGTCATTCCTTGGGCGCTCAGCGCACCCTGCTTGAAACCGACCAGGTAAGCCCCGGCAATCACTTCGTTGTCCGCGCCGGGCTGGCTGGTCGCCGGCTGGCCCGCAGTGGGGGCCGGCGTATGAAGCTGCTGACCGCAGGAAGCCAGGGTGAGGGCGAGGGTGGTGGCGAGCAGGGTGCGGGTGCGCTTCATGGGGCCTCCGGGGAAAAGGGAAAAAGAGTAACGGCCTACCCACGATGGGCAGGCGACGACTTTCTGTCAGGTCCTGAGAACCGACACCGAATTGAGCTTGGGCGGAATCCTAATGTCCCGCTTATGTTTCACCCACCAGGTTCACTAGACAACTTTTGAACGGGTGCAAAACAATGGGTTTTCTCTCTCGGAGAGGCGTTTGGATCGGCCTGGAAAGGTCACAAAGTGAACAATTGGAATGCTGTGCGGTTCCCTGCTGATGACAGCGGGCCGCTCACGAGTCGATAAAAAGCCCCCAGCTTCTGCGCCGGGGGCCAAATCTTTTATCCATCACCCATCATCTATCAACTGTCACCAGCGTTCCGTCACCGTCTTGAGCTGCATGAAGTTGCTCAGGTAATCCGGGCCGCCCGCCTTACTGTCCGTGCCGCTCATGTTGTAGCCGCCGAAGGGCTGCACGCCCACGATGGCGCCGGTGATCTTGCGGTTGAAGTACAGGTTGCCCACTTCAAACTCGGCGCGGGCCTGCTCCAGCCGCTCGCGGGAGTTGCTGCACACGCCCCCCGTCAGCCCGTACTCGGTGGAGTTGGCGATGTCGAGCGCGTCTTGCCAGTCTTTGGCCCGCAGCACGGCGACCACTGGCCCGAAGATTTCTTCCTGCGCCAGACGGGAGTTCCGGTCTACGTCGCCCACGATGGTCGGCTGAATGTAGTAGCCCTGCTTGCCGTTCGCTTCGCCCGTGGCCTCGCCGCCCAGCAGCACTTTGCCTTCGCTGGGGGCCAGTTCCAGATAGCCCTTGATCTTGTTGAAGCTCATCTGGTTCACGACGGCGGTCACGTTGGCGTTTTCCTCGCCCGTCCCCATCTTGAGGGCTTTAGCCCGTTCCACGAAGCCGTTGACCACTTCGTCGTACACGCTGTCCACCACGATCAGGCGGCTCATGGCGCTGCACTTCTGGCCGTTGAAGCCGAACGCGCCCTGCGTGGCGGCGGTAATGGCGTTTTCGATGTCGGCGGTTTCGTCCACGATCAGGCCGTCTTTGCCGCCGAGTTCCATGATCACGCGCTTGATCCACTTCTGGCCCGGCTGCACTTTGGCCGCCACCTCGTTGATGTGCAGGCCCACCGCACGGCTGCCGGTGAAGGTGATGAAGCGGGTTTTGGCGTGCGTGGTCAGGTATTCGCCCACTTCCTTGCCCACGCCGGGCAGGAATTGCAGCACGCCGGCCGGCAGCCCGGCCTCGCGCAGGATGTCCACCATGAACCCGGCGATCAGGCCCGCATCCTCGGCGGGTTTCACCACGACGCAGTTGCCCGCCACGATGGGCGCCGCCGCCATGCCCACGAAAATGGCGCAGGGGAAGTTCCAGGGGCTGATGCTGACGCCCACGCCCAGCGGAATGCTCATCAGGCCGTTTTCCTCGCCTTCAAACCACGTCGTTTCGCTGCTGCCAAAGCCCGCGTACTTCATGGCGCTGCGGGCGTAGTACTCCAGAAAGTCAATCGCTTCGGCCACTTCCACGTCGGCCTCAGCGTAGTTCTTGCCCACTTCGATGCTCATCAGGGCGCAGGCTTCCAGGCGGCGGCGCTTGAGGATGGCGGCGGCCTTCAGCAGAATGCGGGCGCGGGCGTCCATGTCCCACTTCTTCCAGCTCTCGAAAGCTTTCCAGGCGCCTTGTAGAGCGTTTTCGGCGTCACCTATGGTCGCTTTGGCGGTGGTGCCCACCACTTCGGAGGTGTCGCAGGGGTTGATGCTCTGAATTTTCCCTTCGGTGTCCACTTCCTGCCCGTCGATAATCAGCGGGTAGTGCTTGCCAAGGAGTTCTTTCCGAACTTTGGCGAGGGCGGCCTGGTACGCCTGGACGTTTTCTTCTTTGGTGAAGTCGGTGAAAGGCTGGGGGCGGTAGTCCTGAACTTTAATCATGGTGAGTCTCCTTTAAGAGGCGTGGAGTTCTACGAAGAGGACGCCGATACGGGATTTGTCTATCGCCAGCAGGCCAACGCCATGTGGTTTGTCGGTGCGGAGCAGGTCGAAGCGGGCAGAGGGACTGAAGATTTCTAGAAAGGCACAGGCGAGTTCTTTGCGACAGCGTTTGCGAGGATGTCGGTTGATGCCTGTTAGGGCGGAGTAAGCTCGCCGGGCGCCTACATCGGCACGGGAGACATAAGAGAGCTCACCATCGGGTGCATGGGCCTTCAGGCTCTCCTGCACGCCTTTTCCACCTCGGCGTGATGCTCCATGAGCCCCTGGCTTTGCATCGCGTACCCCCCGGAAGCGGCCCAAGCACGCGCTACAGGCCAAAAGACGGGATTGTTGGCATCCGGTTTGGCCGGGTAATCATGACCGTAAAGCTTCATGAATTGACTCGATGTCTACAACGATTCAACCCTTCAACATCCCCTGCACCACAAACGCGGCGTTCCTCGGCGTTTCGGCAATGCGGCGGCTGAAGTACGCATACCAGTCGCGTCCGTAAGGCAAGTACACGCGCACGCGGTAGCCCTCGGCGGCGAGTTGTTTTTGCAGGTCGCGGCGAATGCCGTAGAGCATCTGGAATTCGAAGGCGTCCTTGCCGATGCCGTGCGCCAGCACAAACCGCTTCACGTCGTCGATGATGCGCTCGTCGTGGGTGGCGACGTTGGTGTAGTTGCCCGCCTTGAGGTGCTGAAACACCAGGCGGCGGTAGTTCTGGTCCACGTCGGCCTTGTCGGGGTAGGCGACGGTAGCCGGTTCGAGGTAAGCGCCCTTCACCATGCGGATGTTGGGCCGCAGGTCGTCCAGCGAGGCGCGGTCGCCCAGCGAGCGGTACAGGTAGCTTTGCAGCACGGTGCCCACATGCTCGGCGCCGAACTCGCCCACCAGCGTGCGGAACTGCTCCAGCGTCACGTCCACCCGCGTGTGGTCTTCCATATCTAGGCAGATGAAGCCGCCGTATTCCTTCGCCTTGGCAATGATGCGGCGGGCATTGGTCAGGCCGAGGTCTTCGCCGTTTTCATCCTTGCCCTGGCCCACGCTGCTCAGCTTGATGCTGACGTAAGGCTTGATGCCGGCAGCGTGCGCGGCCTCGATCAGCTTGATCACGTCGTCGGCAAACTCGGTGCATTTGGCCGGGCTGTCGATAAATTCGCCGAGCAGGTCAAGGTTCCCGGCGATGCCGTCACGCTCAAGTGCCTGCACGGCCTGGATAGCGCTTTCAATGCTTTCGCCGGCCACGAACCGTTCGGCGAGATTCCACATCTTCTGACGGGCGAGCTGTTCCACCTGCGGTCGCTCGGCGACGGTCAGGACGGCTTTGCGGTAAAGCTGGTCAATCATGCGGGGCTCCTTGGAGAAGGGGAAAGAAAGGGGAGAAGTCAGGTCAGGGGTGAGAGACGAGGGCAGGCGATGGCGGGGCCGGGCCTGCGGCGTCCTGCTCGTCGGCCAGTTCCTCCAGCGCGAGTTCTGCCAGCACCAGCCCGCCAAAGGTCCGCACATGCAGCCGGGCGGCTTCCCGCGCCGCTGCGGAGTCGCGCCCCAGCACCGCGTCGAGCAGGGCGGCGTGCTGCGCGGCGGTTTCGGGGCGGGCGTTGTAGGTGCGGGTCCGGTGCTTGATGAGGGCCACCCGCTGCTCCAGGTTGCGGGCGAGGTCGGTCAGCGCGGCGTTGTGGGCAGCGTGGGTGATGGCGCGGTGAAAGGCGAGGTCCAGCCGGGTCTGTTCGCGGTAGTCCTCGCCCTGCACGGCGTTGAGGGCCCTCAGCGCGGCGCTCAGGGCATGGGCGTCGTCCGGGGTGTGCTGCGCGGCGGCGAGCGCGGCGGCTAAGCCGTCGAGTTCCTCGCGCACGGCGTAGGTGTCGCGGGCTTCGGCGGCACTCAGCAGCCGGACCCGTGCCCCCTTGTTGGCCTCAGCGACCAGCAGGCCGTCTTGCGTCAGCCGCATGATCGCCTCGCGGATAGGCGTGCGGCTCACCCCAAGGTGCTGCCCCAGTTCGACCTCACCCAGCCGCTCACCGGGCGCAATTTCGCCGTCCAGCACGGCGCGGCGCAGGTGCTGATACACACCTTCGCGCACGAGGCCGGGCCGCTGGAATTCGGTCATGTGTGGATATTGTATACAATCTGCTGGCTGAAAAGCTGGACAAGCGGGTGTTCTCTCGGTGTACTCAGTCCTCGCTTTCGCCGGCAATCCGCTCCGAGAGCCGACTCAGTGGCCCCAGCGTCAGCAAAAACAGCAGCGTCGCCCCGGTCGCCAGCACGTACAGGTGCAGCCCGCACGCCACGCCCACGGCAGCCGTCGCCAGCAGTCCGGCGGCGGTGGTCAGTCCCTTGGCCTGATGCCCGGCCTTGCTGGAAAAGATGGCGCCCGCTCCCAGAAAGCTCACGCCGCTGACCACCGCGCCCAACACCCCGATGAGGTCGAAGCGCACCTGATCGTCACGCCCGGCGAACGTGATGACGAGCGTCTCGCTCAGCACCATAAACAGCGCCGCGCTGACCCCGACCAGAATGTGAGTGCGCAGGCCCGCGCTGCGGTTGCGCTTCTCGCGTTCCCAGCCGATCAGCCCGCTCAGGACAAAGGCCGCGAGCAGGCCCTGCATCAGCTTCAATTCGTTGAGCGCCGACTCCATCTGTTCAGGGTAGTGGATGAGCCTGCGCCGTGGCCTCGGGCAAGAATCTTAGAGCCGGCGCCGGACTTCGGCTTGCAAACACCGGGGGCACACCCAGTCGTCGGGCGCCAGCTTGCGCGCGAGCTGCTCTCGTTTGTTCAGGCGGGAACGGTAGTCGAAAAAGCCCCAGACCGTGACCGCCACCAGTCCCAGGCCATTGACGAGCACAAATGTCAATTGGCTCGTGACGCGTCCGCCGATGGACAGGGCCAGCCCAAGCAGGCTGGGGCCGCTCGTCAGCGAGAGCAGCAGCAACGCGCCAAAAATGATGATGTGCCAGGGCAAGGTCCATTCGTCCGGCTGCCAGCGCGCCCAAACGCGCTCCGGGGTGGCCCGCACCCGGTCCCAGCGGCTCATCGGATAACGGCAACGCGGACAATCGCGCCATTCCAGCGCTGCCGGATCGTGCCCCAGGCGTCCCATGCCCGCACTCTGCGCCGGGGCGACTGACAGTTTTATGCCACTGGCCGCCGGTCAGTCGCTTTGTACAGATTCCGCTTCATTCCAGCACAGTCGGAAAAGCGCCGCCTGTGCTTCCATACCGCAGAATCCGTATTTTTTCCTTCTCGCATCCGCTCGGATTGAATCCAGTTGTTCTGGATTCAATCGGAATTTGTCTTACTCCGCGTAGATGTTTTCGATGGGGAAGATATGGTCGGCCAGCGCTTCAAGCCCACGCTCGCCGGCGCGTTGCTGGCAGCCTTCGGTGGGCGTGCACAGCGTCACGTAGCGGGTGCGGCGCGACCCGACGACCACGCGGTACATCTGCGCCTCGCTGCGGCTGCGGGTGTGGTGACACAGGTCGCAGTGCAGGGCGGTGCTGCCCTTGGGGGCAATCGGCGTGAATTCGGCGAGCTGGTTGCCGTGTACGAGAGCCAGCCGCCCGTCGGCCACCGGGTAAAGCCCCAGGGTGGGCGGGGTGTTCAGCGGACGCTCGCCAAAGATTTCGCGGTACGACTCGGGAAACAGTTCGCGCAGCAGCTCGGCGGCGGTGTGGGCCTTCTCGCTCATCGGTCAAAGTGTAGGCGGCGCCGAGCTGGGCCATGGGCAACAAGGGTACAAACTCGGCCGTTGCTGAAGCTTCGGTGATGGGGTGGCTCACGGCACGCTTGCAGGGCTGTCTCGCCCGTTTTTGCTGAAGACGCGGCAGATGGAAGCGAGTCACAGACCCTCGGCGCCTCTTTCTCTAGACTCACGTCATGCGCTCACGCACCGCCAACCGCAGCGGCATCGTCATCCGCCGCCGGGTGACGCCTGCCGGCGACATCATCGTCACGCTGCTGACCCCCCAGGGCAAGCTCAAGGCCATCGCGCGTGGCGGGGTCAAGGGGCCGCTGTCGAGCAGCCTCAACCTCTTTCACCATGTTGGGGTGCAGGTGTACCAGGGGCCGCACAACGACCTTGCCAGCGTGAAACAGGCGGTGCTGGAGGGCGCCCTGCCCACCCTGGCCGAGCCTGAGCGCTACGCCTTCGCGCACCTGATGGCCGAATTTGCCGACGCGCTGTTTCAGGAAGGCGAGTTCTCCGAGCAGGCCTTCGACCTCTTCGCCGCCTCGCTGCGCGGCGTGGCGCACCAGCCCGACCCCGAGTGGGTGGCGCTCGTCATGAGCTACAAGCTGCTCGGACTGGCCGGGGTGATCCCCCAGACCGCTCGCTGCGCCCGTTGCGGCGCGCCCGACCCTGAGCACCCCGACCCCCTCGGCGGACAACTGCTGTGCAGCAAGTGCGCGGCCCTCCCGCCCTACCCGCCCGCCGTCCTCGACTTCCTGCGCCACGCCGTGCGGCGCACCGTCCGCGCCAGCTTTGAGCAGCCGGTGCCGAGTGCCGACCGCCCCGCGCTGTGGAGAGCGCTGGAAAAGTTCGTCACGGTGCAGGTCGGCGGCGTCCACAGCTGGCGGCAACTCGTCCCAAGCGGCGTGCCGGTGCTGAGCTAGAGCATTTGACAAAAGAATGGCCTTGCGCTGTTTGACCCTCTACCCAGGGGAGAGGGCCTGCCGAAGGCAGAGGTGAGGGGGTCTTTTTCTGTCAAATGCCCTGAGCAGCGGCTACGGCGCACCAACGATGAATGCGCTAGGGAGAGCTGAAAAAGGGCTTGGACTTCTTCACGGCAGCACCACTCCCCGCGTTTTCAACTGGCAGACCTCAAATCCCGCGCTGAAACGTCGGCAGGTGGTGTCGGCGGAGAGGTCCGCGCCGTTGTTGTAGCCTCTGCCGCTTCCCATCTGAAGGCTGAGGACAAAGCCCTGTTTCCGCAGCCAGCCGTCCATTCGCCCGACGCGGCTGAGATAACGCCCGTCCAACCCCGCCGCCGGGCCGCTCACCTTCTGAGGCGTCAGCAACGCACGCGGCGCGGCGGCGTAGAGCTTCGCGGCGTCGGGTTCCTGCCGGGTCAGCAGCGCCCGGTCACTCGTCCAGAGGGCGAGCAGCGGCCAGCCCCAGCTGAGGAAGGCCAACACAAAGGCCCCCAGCAGCAGTGGGAGCCAGCGGCGGGGCGAGGTCATGGCCTCAGCATGCCGTCATTTCAGGCGGTTGGCGTCCACAAAACGGATGATTTCGGCCCGCGTGCCGCCCAGCCAGGTCAGGTTGCGCGCCACCGCGCCGATGATGGTGACGTGGTTCAGGCGCGGCAGCACCACGCGCTGCACCGGAATTCGGGCCTTTTGCAGCGCCGCTTCCATGTTCAGGGCGTTTTGCGGAGCGACCACGGAATCGTTGGCAGCCACGAGCAGCAGATGGGGCGGCGCGTCGGGGCGCACGTGGCGGTCGGGCATGATGTCGTCCGGGTTGCCGTTCTCGGGGAAGGCCACGCGGGTCTGGTACGCGCGGAAGTCGTAAGAGTACGGCCCGGCGATGCCGATGACGCCGCGAATGCTCGACACCGGCACGTTGACCTCGGCCAGCCAGCGCGCGTTGTCCACCAGTTCCACGGCGTTGAAACCGCCCGCCGAGTGCCCGCTGACAAACAGGTTGTTCGGGTTGCCGCCGAACTGCCCGGCGTGGTCGCGCAGCCACTTCAGCGCGGCGGCGCCGTCTTGCACGTAGCTGGGGTAGCGGTTTTGCGGCGCAAGGCGGTAATTCATCACCCCGACCACGTACCCGGCGCGGGCGAGCGACTCGCCGACGAAGGCGTGCCCCGACTTGTCGCCGCCCTGCCACGACCCGCCGTGAATGAAGAGGATGGTGGGTGCGCCCTGGGCGTTTTGCGGGGCGTACACGTCGAGTTTGTTGCGGGTGTCCGGGCCGTAGCTCTGGTTGAGCACGACCTTCAGGCCCCGCGTGGAATTGGTGGTGTTCACGGCGTTCTGGACCTTCTCGCCGGAGCACGAGCTCAGGACCAGGGTCAGGGCGGCGGCCCCGGCCCCCAGCAGGGCGAGGCGGCGTAGGGGCAAACGGCGGGCAGTTCGGCGGCTCATGGCGGCCATGCTAGGTCGCCCGCTGCCCGGCAAGGGAGGTGAATCCCACCATGCATCTGGACAGGCGCCGAGTCTAGAGCATTTGACAAAAAGATGGCACAGCTTTTTGCGAGCGGACTGGTACAGCTCGTAGAGAGCGAGTGCAAAACACGGAGCAGAACGAAGAATGTAGCGGGTGGCGGTGCTGTTCCGACGCACGCCTAATTCGCAGAACTGCTCTAAAGAAGCGCTCAGGAGCGGCGGCTCAAATGCTCCAGCCCCCGTCCACCAGCAGTTCCTGTCCGGTGATATACGCCGCCTCGTTCGTCGCCAGAAAGGCAATCGCGGAGGCCACTTCATCCGGCTCACCGAAGCGCCGCGCCGGAATCTTGGCCCGCAGTTTGTCGGCCTCGGCGGGGTCGGCGTGCAGCTTTTGCAGTCGCTCGGTGGCGGTGTAGCCAGGGGCGACGGTGTTGCAGGTGACGCCATCGGCGGCGACTTCGAGCGCCAGCGTCCGCAGGTGGTTGGTCACGGCGGCCCGCAGCGCGTTGCTCACGGGGAGGGTCAAGCTGGGCCGCCCGACGGTCAGGCTGGTGATGGCGATGATGCGCCCCCAGCGCCGCTCGCGCATTCCCGGCAGCACGGCGTCCACCAGCCGGGCGGTGCTGAGGAAGGTGGTCTGAAAGCCCTGCTCCCACGCGGCCTCGGTGACTTCGCTCGGCAGCGAGGGGGGCGGCCCGCCCGCGTTGCTCACCAGAATGTCCACCTGCCCGGCGGCGTCTGCGGCGACCTTCACCCCTTCGGGTGTGCTCACGTCGGCCACCACCCACGCCGCGCCAATGTCCTCGGCGGCCCGGCGCAGCGTTTCCTCGCCCCGCGCCGCGAGCGTCACCTCGGCCCCCAGTTCGCGTAGCTGCCGCGCCGCCGCCAGGCCGATGCCTTTGCTGCCGCCCGTCACCAGGGCGCGTTTGCCGTCCAGCCGAAAGAGAGCACTGTGGGAAGTCATGCGGCAAGTGTAGCGGTCTGGGGTTGAGCCCCTGGGCCGCCCGCCCACGCGCCTTGACACATTCCTCTGCCCCGGCGCCTATGCTGGCAGGGCTATGACAGTCATTCTGGGCATCGACATCGGCGGCAGCGGCATCAAGGGGGCGCCCGTGAACACGGAGACGGGCGAACTCGTCGCCGAGCGGCACCGCATTCCCACCCCGGCGGGAGCCAGGCCCGACGACGTGAAAGGCGTGGTGGCGCAGCTCGTCGAGCATTTCGGGCTGGAAGGGCCGGTGGGCGTGACCTTTCCCGGCATCGTGCAGGGCGGCAGGATTCTCAGCGCGGCCAACGTGGACAGCAGCTGGGTGGACGTGGACGCCGACGAGCTGTTTACCCGCACCACTGGGCACGAGGTCTACCTCATCAACGACGCCGACGCCGCCGGGCTCGCCGAGGCCAAGTTCGGGGCGGGCAAGGACGTACCGGGCACGGTGCTCGTGCTGACCTTCGGCACCGGCATCGGCAGCGCCCTGATTCGTGACGGAGAGCTCGTGCCCAACACCGAACTCGGGCACCTGTGGCTCAAGGCCAAGCACGCCGAAACCTGGGCCTCCGACCGCGCCCGCGAGCGCGACGACCTGAACTGGAAGCAGTGGGCGGCGCGTGCCAGCCGTTACCTGCAACACCTCGAACTGCTGTTCTCGCCCGACCTGTTCATCATCGGCGGGGGCGTGAGCCGCAAGGCCGACAAGTGGCTGCCGTATCTCCAACTCACCCGCAGCCGCGTCGTGCCTGCCGCCCTGCAAAACGAAGCCGGCATCGTCGGCGCCGCCATGCTCGCCGCTTCGGGACCGGTGCGCCGCGAGCAGCCCGCGCCTGCTGGGGAAACACCGAATCAGCCTGCTCGCACGGACGCAAAAAAATCGGACGTGAGCAAGGCCCGGAAAAAATAAGCGCTGCACTGAGTTGCTCCCTTCCCACTGAACGTCGGAGGGGGCTTTCTTTGCGCTTTTCTGCCGTCAGCCGTCATCATCGGGGCGCTAGCATCGACCCCATGACCTTTTCCGAGGCGACGACTCCCGATGCCCTGACTCCCGACGCGCATACTCCCCGCCTGCTCACCTGCGACGTGCTCTACACCGGCATGGGCGGGGCGCAGTCGCCGGGGGGCGTGGTCGTGGTGGGGGAGACGGTGGCCGCTGCCGGGCACCCGGACGAGTTGCGCCGCCAGTACCCGCACGCCGCTGAGGAGCGGGCCGGCGCCGTCATCGCCCCGCCGCCGGTCAACGCCCACACCCACCTCGACATGAGCGCCTACGAGTTTCAGGCGCTGCCCTACTTCCAGTGGATTCCCGAGGTCGTCATCAGGGGCCGGCACCTGCGCGGCGTCGCGGCGGCGCAGGCGGGAGCCGACACCCTGACCCGCCTCGGCGCGGGCGGCGTGGGCGACATCGTCTGGGCACCGGAAGTGATGGACGCGCTGCTGGCGCGCGAAGACCTCAGCGGCACCCTCTATTTCGAAGTTTTGAATCCCTTTCCCGACAAGGCCGACGAGGTGTTTGCGGCTGCCCGCACTCACCTTGAGCGCTGGCGGCGGCTGGAGCGTCCGGGCCTGCGGCTGGGCCTCTCTCCCCACACGCCTTTTACCGTCAGCCACCGGCTGATGCGGCTGCTGTCCGACTACGCGGCGGGCGAGGGCCTACCCCTGCAAATTCACGTGGCCGAGCACCCCACCGAACTGGAGATGTTCCGCACCGGCGGCGGGCCCTTGTGGGACAACCGGATGCCGGCGCTCTACCCGCACACCCTGGCCGAAGTCATCGGGCGCGAGCCGGGGCCCGACCTCACCCCGGTGCGCTACCTCGACGAACTCGGCGTGCTCGCGGCGCGGCCCACCCTCGTTCACATGGTCAACGTGACCCCCGACGACATCGCGCGGGTGGCGCGTGCCGGGTGCGCGGTGGTGACCTGCCCGCGCAGCAATCATCATCTGGAGTGCGGCACCTTCGACTGGCCGGCCTTCGCTGCCGCCGGAGTCGAAGTTGCCCTGGGCACCGACTCGGTGGCGAGCGGCGAAACACTGAACGTGCGCGAGGAAGTCACCTTCGCCCGGCAGCTTTACCCCGGCCTCGACCCCCGCGTGCTGGTCCGCGCCGCCGTGAAGGGCGGGCAACGGGTGGTCGGCGGACGGACGCCTTTTCTCCGCCGGGGCGAGACGTGGCAGGAGGGTTTTCGTTGGGAGTTGAGCCGCGACTTGTGATACACTGTCTCGGTTAGCCCGCTACGCACAGTGACGTGGCAAAAGGAGTCAAAAGATGCAAAAAGACCTGCACCCCAAGGCCGTGCCCTGCAAGATCATCTACCAGGGTCAAGTCGTGATGGAAACCATGAGCACCCGCCCCGAAATCCACGTGGACGTGTGGAGCGGCGTGCACCCCTTCTGGACCGGCGAAGAACGCTTCCTCGACACCGAAGGCCGCGTGGACAAGTTCAACAAGCGCTTCGGCGACAGCTACCGCCGCGGCAGCAAGAAGTAAACCGCAAGTTTTGCAAGACGCCTCACCCGCACGGTGGGGCGTTTTTTGTTGGGAGCTGCGGAGTTTGCAAAGAGGGGAGGCGAGCCATCTTGGGCCGCCTCCCCCTCATAGCTTCGTTGTTTACTCTGCCGTCGCCTGCGCGTCCACCCGCGCCAGCTCGGCTTCAATGGCGGCGTCGAGTCGGGCCCGCGCCTCGGCATAGGAAGAAATCACCGTCGCGCCCGCTGCGGGGACGTGACCGCCGCCGCCGAGGGCCACGGCGATGTTCTGGGCGCTGACCGGGCCGCGCGAGCGCAGCGAGAACTTGACCCGGTCGCCATAGTCTTTCGCCATCACGGCGAGCTGGGCACCCTCGGCGTTACGTAACATGCTCACGTAGTTTTCGACCTGTTCCCAGGTAGCACCAGCGCGGGCGAGCATTTCCTCATCCACCCGCGTCTGGACCACCCGGCCACCGTGCAGGAATTCCAGTTTGCCCAGCACCTCGCGCAGCAGCAGGTAGTACGACTGGGGGTTTTGCCGCATCTGATCGTTGAGCCAGCCGATGCGGGCGCCGTGGGCCCGCAGCCGCGCCGCACACTCGAAGGTCTCGGCGCTCACCGAGTCGAAGGCGAAGTTGCCGGTGTCGGTGTTGAGCCCCAGCATCAGCGGGGTGGCGACGGCCTCGCTCCAGGGGGCGCCGAGCGCGTCAATCACGTCGGCGACCATCATCGCGGCGGCGGGCTTGCTGGGGTCCACCACGCCGGCGTCCGCGCGGCGCAGGTTGGTGCCGTGGTGATCCACGTTGACCACTGGGCCGTCAAACTGGGTCAGGTCGGCGCCCGCCACCCGCACGGGGTCGTTGTTGTCCACGTCCAGCACGGCGGCCAGGGCCCCCTGCGGCCAGCTTTCCAGCGGCGCAGTCAGTTCGCCCGGCTGCGGCAAAAAGCTCAGATAGTGCGGCACGGTCATGGGCGCGAGTACCGTTTTGCCCAGCGTCCGCAGCGCCCGCGAGAGTCCCAGCACACTGCCGAGCGCGTCGCCGTCGGGGTTCTCGTGCGACAGCACCACGATGGGGCCAGGGTGGGCCAGCAGGGCGTCGGCCACGGCTCCGACGTTCCGCCGGTAATCAGGGGTGGCAGAGTTTTCGGCGGTCATCACTCCCGAGTATAGGTCGGGCGGCTCTTTACGGTCTGCACAGCCGTTGGGGGGATTAAGGGCAAAGCGTCACAATGGCGCCATGACTGTTTCCCAAGTTTCCACCGGAACCGGCCTCGGCACGCGGCACGTCGCCTTCGACTGGGGCGGCGTTTTTACGGTGGGCACCTTCGATGGCCGCAGCACCCAGAACGTGGCCGAGCGCAGCGGCGTGCCCGTTGAAAAAGTGCGCGAGAGCTACTTTCGGCACATCCGGCAGCTCGAAGTCGGGGCGTGGACTCTGCCGCAGTTCTGGGAGACGGTGCAGCAGGAAACCGGCATGACGCTGCCCTACGCCGACTTCGAGGCGCTGTACCTCGGCAGCATCCACGACAACGCGCCGATGTACACCACCCTCGCCGCCCTTCCCCGCAGCGTGCGGGTGGGCCTGCTGAGCAACAATTACCCCGTCGTCAGCGAACACTTGGGCCGTGACCCGCGTTTTGCCCGCTTCGATGCGCTGGTGTTCTCCAACGAAATCGGCCACAAGAAGCCCGCGCCCGAAGCTTTTGCCGCGCTCGAACAGAAGATGGGACTGCCCGCCGCGCAGGTCGCCTTCGTGGACGACGTGCAGGAGAACATCGACGCGGCGGGTGCCTTCGGCTTTCATGGCATTCTCTATCACCACGACGCGCACGAGCGGTTCGAGCAGGAGTTGAAGGAGTGGCTCCGGGGCTGAGCGCGGCGGCAGGTTTCGAGGGGCCGCAACTCGCGGTGGCCCTTGCGCGCCACTTGCACGGAAAAAAGCTTCATTGTGCCCGGCTGGTGAATGTCTGCGACCCATTCCAGCCTGCGCCCGAATGACTGTGCGGTGGCAATGACTCTTCGGTGCCTGGGGCGACGTTGGAATAGTGGAGGAGGGGCGGCTGACTCACCGGACTCAGGTGGTGTTGTCATACGGTTTCAAATTGAGTCCCGGGCATGTCCGGGCGCAATTTTGCGCGGAGCGCATGAAAAAATACGGTTTTAAGGAGATGGACGGGCATCCGGTGCCTTTCCGGATGTTCGGGAATTGGATTAAAACCGTCTGAGGGTGCCAGACAGTCCCAGAACCTCCTCTCTGAAGCTCTGTCGAAGCCGCTGACTCCCCACAGCCCGGACTCCTAGGTGGTGTACTTCTCCGGGTGGTGTACTTCGCAGCGTCAGTCGTACACCAGGCCTAGCGGGCCCCCGTGCCAGGCAAACTGTCCTCACTGAACGAAGGGCGCTGGCCACAGCGAAAGACACCTCCCCACGGTGGGCGAGGCGGCCCTGACTCTCACTCAAGGAGCGACACCATGACCCCCACCCCCAAAACCCCCGCCGAAATCCTGGAAAAGACCTGGCAGACCGAAGAGCGCTGGCAGGGCATCAAGCGCAACTACACCGCCGAGGACGTCGTCCGCCTGCGCGGCAGCCTGCCCATCGAGTACACCCTCGCCAAGCACGGCGCCAACAAACTGTGGCAACAGATGAAGGAAATGCCCTTCGTCAACGCGCTCGGCGCCCTGACCGGAAACCAGGCGATGCAGCAGGTCAAGGCCGGCCTCAAGGCCATCTACCTGTCGGGCTGGCAGGTCGCCGGTGACGCCAACAACGCGGGCCAGATGTACCCCGACCAGAGCCTCTACCCCGCCAGCAGCGTGCCGGACGTCGTCAAGCGCATCAACAACACCCTGCGCCGCGCCGACCAGATTCAGACCAGCGAGGGCAAGAACGACATCGACTACTTCGTGCCGATTGTCGCCGACGCCGAAGCGGGTTTCGGTGGCCCCCTCAACGCCTTTGAACTCATGAAGGCCATGATCGAAGCGGGCGCCGCCGGCGTGCACTTCGAAGACCAGCTCGCCAGCGAGAAGAAGTGTGGTCACCTCGGCGGCAAGGTGCTCGTGCCCACCAGCCAGTTCATCCGCACCCTGAACGCGGCCCGTCTCGCCGCCGACGTGAGCGGCGTGCCCACCGTCCTGATTGCCCGCACCGACGCCGACGCCGCCAACCTGCTGACCAGCGACGTCGACGACAACGACAAGCCGTTCTGCACCGGTGAGCGCACCCCCGAAGGCTTCTTCTACGTCAAGCCCGGCATCGACCAGGCCATCAGCCGCGCCCTGGCCTACGCTCCTTACGCCGACGTGATCTGGTGCGAAACCAGCGTCCCCAACCTGGAAGACGCCAAGAAGTTCGCCGACGCCGTGCACGCCCAGTTCCCCGGCAAGCTGCTCGCCTACAACTGCTCGCCCTCCTTCAACTGGAAGAAGAACCTGGACGACGAAACCATCGCCAAGTTCCAGGTCGAACTCGGCAAGATGGGCTACAAGTTCCAGTTCATCACCCTGGCCGGCTTCCACGCGCTGAACATGAGCATGTTCGACCTCGCCTACGGCTACGCCCGTAAGCAGATGAGCGCCTTCGTGGAACTTCAGGAGCGTGAATTCGCGGCCCAGGAACGCGGCTTCACCGCCGTGCGCCACCAGCGCGAAGTCGGCACCGGCTACTTCGACCTCGTCTCGCAGGCGGCGGGCGGCGGCCAGAGCAGCACCACCGCGCTCGCCGGCAGCACCGAAGCCGAGCAGTTCGCGCACCACTGAGCTGACCTCAGAAGCTTAACCATGCAAAGGAGCCTCCCGTTCGGGGGGCTTTTTTTCGTGCTGGACACCGGATACCCCTTTCGGATGACGCCGCGCTGCCAGGCCCCCGCTCTCCTGCCGCCATGCCCAGACTCGCTATATCCAGACTCTGGCCGATGTTGACCGCCGTAGCGCTGCTGTCGCCGCTGGCCACCGCGCAGCAGGGACAGACGCTGAGGGCGGGCGAGCTGACCGTGACCCTGACGCCCACCCAGCCGGACAGCAACGGCTGGTACAGGGCGGGCAGACTGGAGCTTCAGGGGACGGACGAGGGGATTCGGGGGGTGGAAACTTCCCGGCTGCGCGGCGCGGTGCTGGGCGAACTCAGCCCGGATGGTCGCTGGCTGAGCGTGCTGGGGACGGGCGGCGGGTATGTCCAACTGTGGAACGTCGCCACTGCCGAGCGCCAGTTCACTTTCCTGGCGCACGATAAAAAGTCCTATGATGCCCGCCTCGCGGCCTTCTCGCCCGATTCGCGGCGGCTGGTCTTTTATTCCTACCCGAACGAACTGAGCCTCTGGGACACGGCGACAGGCGTGCGCGTCAAGCTCCTCAGCGACGTGCGAAAGGGAGGCTGGTGGACCGCCGATGCCGACGCCGTGTTCAGCCCGGACGGGAAAACCTTCGTGGTCACGGGCGGCGGGGGCGGGGCGCAACTGTTCGACACCCGCACGGGCGACCTGCTCCAGACCTTCGACCGGCCCTGTCAGTCTTTCGGCCCCGGTTCTCCCGGCGGCTTCTGGCGTGGGGCGGTGGGTGCTACCTTCAGCGCCGACGGCAAAAACGTGGCGGTGCTTTATGCGGGCGGCGCGGCGCGGCTGTACGGCGTAGCCGGGGCGGGGGCGCTGGCAAAAGCGAGCTGGAAACTGGACAACTTCAAACCCTCGCAAATGCGTTTCTGGGCTGGAAAACTGACCCTGAACGGGCGGGAACTGAGCGGCAAGACTCCGAATGGCCTGAGCTTCACGCTGACCTTCTGAGCCTCCGGCCTCACCCCGGCAAGTTCTCGCCGCAGCGCTTGCAAAACCGCGCGTCGGCGTCGTGCCGGCTCAGGCCGCACTGCGGGCAGGTACGGCCCCGCCGGGCCTCCTGCGCCTGCTGCAACCCCACCGTGACGATGCCGGTCGGCACGGCGATAATCGCGTAGCCCGAGAGCATGGCGAGCGTGGCGATGAACTTGCCCAGGCCGGTTTTCGGTGAAATGTCGCCGTAGCCGACGGTGGTCACGGTCACGACCGCCCAGTAGATGCTGGTGGGAATCGAGGTGAAGCCGCTTTCCGGGCCTTCGACCATGTACAGCAGCGTGCCGAACACGATAACCATCGACAGCACCGAGATGAAAAACACGATGATTTTCTCGCGGCTGGCCTGAAGTGCTTCGCCGATGAGGGCCGCCTGGTCCGAGTAGCGGGCGAGTTTGAACACCCGGAAGACCCGCAGCAGCCGCAGCGCCCGCACCACCAGCAGGTACTGGGTGCCGGGAAACAACAGGCTGAGGTAAGACGGCAAGATGGTCAGCAGGTCCACCAGGCCGTAGAAACTCAGGGCGTAGCGCAGGGGCCGCCGCGCCCCGAGCAGCCGCAGCAGGTAGTCGGCGGTGAACATCACCGTGAAGACCCACTCGGTCTGCCGCAGCCGCGCCCGGACCGCGTGCGAAAGCTCGGGCACGCTTTCGAGCGTCACTGCGAGCACCGACGCCACGATCAGGACGATCACGATCTTGTCGTAGGCGCGGGCGGCGGGGGTGCTCAGGCCGAAAATCAGGTTGCCCAGCCAGCGGCGCCACGGCGGGCGGTGGTCGGGGTGCGGGGGGTCCGGCGGCGGCGAGATCACGGCGGCGAAGATAGCGTCTGGCCTCGCCGCCTTCTGTCGTGCTGTCGGTCAACTGGCCTTTATTCCGGCAGTTCGCCGATGTTCCAGCCGTCAATCGCGCTGAACCGCAGCGAGAGCGCGGGCAGGTTGATGACCCGGTGGCCCTGGTAGGAGCGCACGTCAATCAGGTAGAGGTGCTCGAAGTACACCGGCTCGTCCGCCGTGAGCTGCTCGGGACTGAAGACCGTCCGGGCGGGGTACATGTCGAGCAGGCCTTCCAGAATCTCGGGGTCGCTGTCCGGCGCCGCCTTGAGCAGCCCGCGCATCCGGGCGTTGTAGCCGTCGGGCCCGGCGATGCGGCCCGAGAACATGCTGCCGCCCGAAATCACGATGACCGGCGGAAACGACACTTCGGGAAAGTCGCGGCTCTCCTCCCAGGCGGGGTCCTGGGTCACGTTGCGGGCGGCCTGGTGGGCCATCTTGGCCTGGTACATCCTCAGGTAGTCGAGTGACATGCCTCTCAGAGTAATCGGCGCGGGGCGGGCTCAAGCATTGGCTATCGAGACGGGGTGAGGTTGTCGTCTTGCTGGCGGAATGGAGCGGGTGGGTTTTGACGAACAGGACCATGTTATTCAGGGAACTGCTCTAGGCTCGGGACATGACTGCCGAACCTGCCGCCACGTCTGCCCCGCTCTCTGGCCCCGTCGCCGTTATCGGCTGTGGCTGGGTGGGCTGGCCGCTCGCCCGCGCCCTGCTCGTCGCTGGAGCGGAGGTGCGCGGCAGCGCGACCACGCCAGAAAAAGTCGCGGCGCTGCGGGCGGAAGGCGTCGCGGCCACCCGGCTCAGGCTCACGCCGGACACGTCGCCCGAGAGTGACGAGCTGACCGAGCTGCTGCGCGGCGCTCACCGTCTGGTGCTGACGGTGCCCCCAGGCCGGGGACCGGAACGCGAGCGCTACGCCGAGTATCTGTCGCCCGTGGCCCAGGCCGCCGCGCTGCATGGGGTGAGGCAGCTCATTTTCACTAGTTCTACCGGCGTCTACCCCAACGACCCCCATGTGATGACCGAAAGCGACGCGCTGGCGACCCCCGATTCGCCTTCGCCGCTGCTGCGGGCTGAGGCGGCGCTCGCCGCTGCTGGCGTGCCCCTCACCGTGCTGCGCTTTGCCGGGCTGTACGGGCCGGGCCGCCCGCCGGGGCGGTTTCTGGCCGGGCGGACGGAAGTGGGAGAGGGGAGCGCCCCAGTCAACCTCGTGCATCTCGACGACTGTGTGGGTGCGGTGCAGCATATGCTCGGCGGCGATTTCGGCGGGCAGACCTTCAACGTCTGCGCGGCGGCGCACCCGCTCAGGCGCGACTTCTACCCGGCAGCGGCGCGGGCGCTGGGACTGGAAGCGCCCTCTTTTGCGCCGCATGAGGGCGGGGGCAAAATCATCGGCAGCGAGGCGTTCCGGGCCGCGACCGGCTACCACTTCCGGCACGACGACCCGCTGAGCGACCTGCATACGCTGGGCAACGGGCAAGGCGCCTGAGATGGTCCTTGGCCTGCTCATCCTGCTGCTGCTGAGCCTCAACCTCGGCGGCATCTTCAGCGCGGCGATGCAGTTCGGGCGCCAGGATTTTCTCGCAGGACTCGGCACCCTGCTGATGGTGGGACTGCTCGACGCGGTGGGCTTCTGGCTGTTGCAGGGGCTGCGCGGGCGGCGCTGAGGACCATTCAGGGCAGAGGTGGCAGAACGCCACAGACGCCCGGCCCCGCACTCTCTACCCTGCCCGGCATGGCCCACCCTTTTCGCGCCTACTCGCCCGCCGACTTTCACTTTCCGCTGCCCGAGGGCCACCGCTTTCCCTATTACAAGTACGAGGGGGTGAGGGCGCGGCTGACCGGACTGCTGCCGATTCTGCCCACCCCGCAACTGCGCTGGGCCGACGCAGGGCGAGCGCACGACCCGCTGTGGCTGCGGCGCTGGCGCAGGGGCGAGGTGGACCGGCGCGAGCAGCGCGAGTTCGGCCTGCCCTGGTCGCCGGAAGTGGTCACGCGGGCGCTGCGGGCGGCGGGCGGCAGTCTGGCCGCGCTCCACGACGCACAGAGCACGGGCTGGGGCGCCAACCTGGCCGGCGGCACCCATCATGCCTTTCATGACCGGGCCGAGGGCTTTTGCCTCGTCAACGACGCGGCGATTCTGACCCGCATCGCGCTCGACCGGGGGCTGGCGCGGCGGGTGGCGACCCTCGACCTCGACGTGCACCAGGGCAACGGCACCGCGAGCCTCCTCACGCCGGAAATGGCGGCGGGCACGGCGTTTACCCTCAGCATCCACGGCGAGCGCAACTATCCTTTTCGCAAGGAACGTAGTTCGCTCGACCTCGGTCTGGGCGACGGGGTGACGGACGCCGAGTATCTGGCGGTGCTGACGGGGCAGGCGCTGCCCGCGCTCGACGCTTACCGGCCCGACCTGCTGCTTTACCTCGCCGGGGCCGACGTGCTCGCCGGGGACCGCTTCGGGCGCTTTGCCCTGACGCTGAGCGGCGTGAGCGCACGCAACCGGGCGGTGTTTCGCTGGGCGCAGGCCGCCGGGGTGCCCATCGTGACCATGATGGCGGGGGGGTACAACAGCGACCACGCGCTGACCGTCGAGGCGCACGCGAGCGTGGTGCTCGACGGTTTAGACGTCCTGGGCTGACCCGTAACCGCTGGGGCTGACAAAGATGTGACCCGCCGCTCAACTCGATTGACTGTGGGTGAAGGCGGCGCCTCATGCCCGTGCCAGTTCTGACAGGGACAATGTAAAAAGTAAAGCGGTCTGCCACGCTCTGTGCCGGTGCCTGCTCCGATTCTTTCTTCTGGAGGCTTCCTATGTCCCCGACCCCCTCGGCTGCGGCTTTTGCTGCGGCGCCCCTGCCTGAAAGCCGCCGCGCGGTGCACCGGGGCGAGACGCTCTACTACGCGGGGGACCCCTCGCCGACGCTCTACCGCCTCGAAACGGGGCTCTTGCGGGCGGTGCGGCTCTCTCCGCAGGGCCGTAACCTGACCGTGCGTCACATCCAGCCCGGCGACATCTTCGGCGAAGAAGTCCTGCACGGTCAGCCGCGTACCCACCAGCTCGTCGCGCTGACCGACGCGGTGGTCACGCCGCTGCACGTCGAGCAACTCAGCGTGCGCGACCTGTGGGACGTGACGCGCAGCCTCAGCCTGCAACTCCAGCGGGCGGTGCAGGGCGGCATTCACGTACAGGACGGCGACCTGCGCGAGCGCATCGCCCGCTACCTGCTCAGCCTCGCCGATTCGAGTCTCGGTGGCACCCACCCCGGCGGCCAGCGCTTCGTGCGCGCCACCCACGAACTCATTGCCGAGGGCACCGGCGCCACCCGCGAAAGCGTGAGCAAACTCATCGGCGAAATGCGCGACGACGGGCTGCTGCTCCCCGCCTACCGCTGCCTGACGCTGACCGACGAGGCCGAGTTGCGGCGGCTGAGCGGCCTGACCGAGCCGAGCTGAGAGAAGCGGGGAAGACAGGCGCCAGGGCGAAAGCTGCGGCGCCTTTTTCTTGTCATTCCCTCCACTTGGGTAGTTGGCTGGAACTATGCCCGACAGGAGACGCCCTGCGGCTGTGAGAGCCAGTCCCGCACCTTCCAGACGTGATCGGTCAGCCCGATGGTCATGGCCGGTGTGCGTTGGAGGTACAGCTGACGTCCCTTTGGGACGTCGAGCTTGCTCCGCAGACCCCGTTGAACTCGGCACCAGTTGTAGATCCCCTGCACCAGATGAGCCAGGCTCACCCGGTGAATCCTCAGCCTCGCGAACGCGAGGCTTTTCCTCGCCAGGTGCGGGTTCATCCGCCGTGCCGTGGCATTCTGACGCTCCACAGCCGAGGTGTTGGGCTTGTGGTAGCCCAACCGCTGCAACTCCTCGTTCACGCGAACCTGAGTGCCGGCCGCGATCTCGGTGCGCACGTTTACGATGCGCTTCCCGGCATACTCCTTGATGATCCGGACATGGGCTGCGGAACGCGGGATCCGGTAGGCGGTCTTCGGGAATCGACCACGCGATCCTTGTCTCGCAGGCCGATACGGCCTGCCGAACACTTCAGGGAACAACGTCTGGTACGACAGAAATCCATCGGTGAACAGCACGAGTCCATGCGGATCTGTCAGGCGTGCCCTGGCGTGCTTGAGGAGCGACTGGGTCAGGGCCGCGGTGCGCTCGCCGATCTCGCCCTGGATCAGGAACTTGCTGCTGGGATCGATGACGGTCGCGTCCCATACCGCCTCTTTCTTGCGCCCGACGAATCCGTAGCGTTCGTCCGCTTGAATGCTCGTGACCTTCAGGTCACGAGCATTCAGGTCGTGGAGGTGTCGCGCGTGACTTCCGGCAACGCGGACGATCCGCGCGACCGTGGTGCGGTGACACCCGACCAGGTGGCCTGTGGTGACGAAGCTGTTGCCGTGGGTGACGTGCTCGACGACGGCGTCGACGGTGTCCTGTGAGCAGCGGGCATTCCAGTAGGGCGTGCCTTTGAGTTCACTGAATTCCGCACCGCATGCGGTGCACTTGAGGAGTCGTCGGCGGTGAGGGCCGTATCGTCTGCGGAGCTTGATGGTGCCGTGTTGCGCGTGATGCTGGGCTGGACAGGCGGGGTTCTGACAGACGAAACGCTCGAGTGGGAGCTCTGTTGACACGTCCGGGGATAGGCCCCGGACGCTCCCATTTCAGTGGTGTCGGGCATAATTCCAGCCAACTACCTCCACTTGTGCCCACCATGTCTTTTCTGCCCCTGACATCCCGGCTGCCGTACAATCCTCCCCATGCGTATTCGTCTGGACCCCTGGCCTATCGATACTTTTGAGGGGCAACTGACGCTGAAACCCTTTGCCGGACTGGTCTTCGACGTGGAAACCGACCGCTGGGAGGCGATTCCCACCCTCGGCATCCCGGAGTCCGTGCGCGAGGTGCTGGTGGTGGACGGCAAACCCCGCATGGAGGCGCGGCTGCTGATGGACGACGACTCGGGCGAGCTGCACCTCGCGGCGTTTGGGGCGTATGTGGTGGGGGCCGTGAGCCTGTGTCCCCACGGCACGCGGCAGGCCGAGTTGCTCGACGTGCGGGCGCGCCGGGTGCTTGCCTACAGCTCGGACGCGCCGCTCGAACCTGCCCGCCTCAGCCCACGCAACCCACACACCGGGGTGCTGGACTACGAGCCGTATGCTTTTTCCGGGCGGCAGGTGGAAGGCCCGCGCGCCGCCGTGCAAAAGCTGATGCTGCAAGACGAGCAGAAACTCAGCCGCCAGCTCGCCTCACCCATCGCGTTGGAGGAAGGCGAAGCCGACGCCCTGCCCGAATCGCTGGTGCTGCAAGACGGCCCGGTGCGCCTCGGCGGGGGCGGCAGCGCGGTGGTGGGCTACGTCAAGACGCTGCACACCGACTATCTGGGTGCCGACCGCATCGGCCTGCTGAGCAGCCTGAAATGCGGCGAGCGCACGCCCATCCTGCGCTTCCGGGTGGGGGACCGGGGGGGCACCTTCAGCGAGGCCGAGGGCCGCGAGCAGCGCTTTACCTGGTACGTGCGGCTGTGCGACGCGCCGTTTTACCAGCACCCGCTCGCCGGCATCATGCGGCTGGAAATGCACGCGCCGGAAGACAGTTCCTTCGTGCCCGCCGCCGTGCAGCAGATTGCCGACCTCTCGGGGGCGCTGCTAAGCAAGCTGGGCAGCAAGCTTCACAAGGACAGCCGCGCCCCGCAAAACCTGATTCCCACGGCGGCGCTCGAACAGGCGATGAACCGCAGCATGGGCAACCTCGAACTCGTCACCCGGCGCATCCGCACCCACCTGGTGACGCAGGGGGTGGTGGCGTGACGGGGAATGACGTGCAAGGCGCCGAAAAGGCCGACGCCATCGGCATGGTGCTCGGCACCGAGGACGTGACCCCCACCGTCTTCTGGTTCGCAGTCAGCCACGGCGCGAGCGTGGGCCTCGACGATTTGGTGGTGGTGGAGACCCGCAAGCCCGACGGCACCCCGGTGCGCTTTTACGGGCTGGTGGACAATGTGCGTAAGCGGCACGAGGGCGTCACCTTCGAGTCGGACGTGGAGGACGTGGTGGCGGGGCTGCTGCCCGCGTCGGTGAGCTACGCCGCGCGGGTGCTCGTCACGCGGGTGGACCCCGAGAACTTCATCCCCCCGCAGCCGGGCGACCACGTGCGGCACGCGGCGGGCCGCGAACTCGCCATGGCGCTGAGTGCCGACAAGATGGAGGAAGCCGCGTTTCCCGGTGGCCTGCTGGCCGACGGGCAGCCGCTCCCGCTCAACTTCCGCTTCATCAACGGCGAGTCGGGCGGGCACATCAACATTTCCGGCATTTCGGGCGTGGCGACAAAGACGAGTTACGCACTGTTTTTGCTGCATTCCATCTTCCGCAGCGGTGTGATGGACCGCACCGCGCAGGGTAGCGGCGGGCGCCAGAGCGGGACGGCGGGGGGCCGCGCCCTAATTTTCAATGTCAAGGGCGAGGACCTGCTGTTTCTCGACAAACCCAACGCCCGCATGGTGGAAAAAGAAGACAAGGTGGTGCGGGCCAAGGGGCTGTCCGCCGACCGTTACGCGCTGCTGGGGCTGCCCGCCGAGCCCTTCCGCGACGTGCAACTGCTCGCGCCGCCGCGTGCCGGGGCCGCTGGGACTGCCATCGTGCCGCAGACCGACCAACGCAGCGAGGGGGTCACGCCCTTCGTCTTCACCATCCGCGAGTTCTGCGCCCGGCGGATGCTGCCCTACGTGTTTTCCGACGCCTCGGCCAGCCTCAACCTCGGCTTCGTCATCGGCAACATCGAGGAGAAACTCTTCCGACTCGCGGCGGCGCAGACGGGTAAGGGGACTGGGCTGATCGTCCACGACTGGCAGTTCGAGGACAGCGAGACGCCGCCCGAAAATCTCGACTTTTCCGAACTCGGTGGGGTCAATCTCCAGACCTTCGAACAGCTGATTTCCTACCTCGAATACAAGCTGCTCGAGGAGCGCGAGGGCGAGGGCGACCCCAAGTGGGTGCTCAAGCAGTCGCCCGGCACGCTGCGGGCCTTTACCCGGCGGCTGCGCGGGGTGCAGAAGTACCTCTCGCCCCTGATTCGCGGCGACCTGACCCCCGAGCAGGCCGAGGGGTACCGGCCCGACCCGCTGCGGCGCGGGATTCAGCTCACGGTGGTGGACATCCACGCGCTCTCGGCGCACGCGCAGATGTTCGTGGTGGGCGTGCTGCTGCGCGAAGTCTTCGAGTACAAGGAGCGGGTGGGGCGGCAAGACACCGTGTTCGTGGTGCTCGACGAGTTGAACAAGTACGCCCCGCGCGAGGGTGATAGCCCCATCAAGGACGTGCTGCTCGACATCGCCGAGCGTGGCCGCAGCCTGGGCATCATCCTTATCGGCGCGCAGCAGACCGCCAGCGAGGTGGAGCGGCGCATCGTGTCCAACGCCGCCATCCGGGTGGTGGGCCGCCTCGACCTCGCCGAAGCCGAGCGGCCCGAGTACCGCTTTTTGCCGCAGAGCTTCCGGGGCCGCGCCGGGATTTTGCAGCCCGGCACCATGCTCGTCAGCCAGCCCGACGTGCCCAACCCGGTGCTCGTCAACTACCCTTTCCCCGCCTGGGCCACCCGCCGCGACGAGGTGGACGACCTCGGGGGCAAGGCGGCGGCGGAGGTGGGGGCGGGGCTGCTGCGCTGAGAGAAGCGGACGATGCTGAGGTTCTGGAGGCGGCAACTTTCGGAGGATGCCTCCAGAACCTTTTGTCGCTACGCTGTCGCCATGACCCGTTCTCGCCTGCTCACGGTCTGGGCTGCGCTGACCCTCCTGGCGGCACTTTCGCTGTGGGGCGTCACCTTTCTGGATCTGGCCATGGCGGGGCGCACTTGGACGGATGCCGGTCCCTGTCCTTATATGCCCGCCGACTCGGTGCGCTACGGCCTGAGCGGATTTCGTTTCTTCTGCGGGCACGAGGCCATTGGCGGCCTGCATCCGAGTTACCCCCTCGTCCTCATCACGCTGGCTCTCAATGCGCTTTTGCTGTGGCTGATGCGGGGCAAAGGCCCACAGGCACGGCAGATGTTGCGGGTGAACCTCTGGACGCTGCTGCTCACGCTGGGGCTGGGTTGGCCGGTGCTGGCGGTGGGTGAGCGGGTAGAAAACAAATTCCTGGCGGGCGGCGACGTGCTGCGGGCGGAGGCTGGTCCGGCGCTGCTCCAGGCCGAACGCTGCGAGGTCCGGGAGACAGCAGGGCGCTGCACGCGGCAAAGTCGGCTTTGGTGGCCCAACCCAACGGCGTGGGGCCTCATCGGGCTGGCGCTGACCGGGGCGGCAGGCTGGCGGCGGGGGAAAGATGAACTTTAACGTCAAAACCCTGCTTTTTATTCTCGCTCCGGTTGTTCTCCTGCCGCTTTTGTTCGTGCTGGCCTATGTCTGGCAGGCGGGGCTGGACCTTCACAGTCCGGCCAATGCCCGTCGGTGGGTCAACGTGTGCGCCCGCAGCCGGGAAGACCTCTACTGCAAAGCGGCGGCGCGGGTGTTGCGCGGCACGTCTGGCCCCATCGTCTTTTTGCATCCCAACAAGGGTGACCACGAAATAACCGCCGACCTCATTCGCTGGAAAGGCCACCCGCCGACCCGCGAAGAAGCGGAAGCGGTGGCCCGTGCCAATCTGTTTGCAGCTCCGCAGTTGCGTGAGGGGTGGGCGGCATCGCTGGACGGACAGCGGCGGCAAGTGAAGCTGAGCTTGCCGGAGAGTCGCCATCTGGGCCAAGTTGGACAGTTGCGCTTCGGTCTTCCGGCCAAATCAGCGGTGGAGGCGGCGCGGGAGGGGACAGTGTATCTGGTGACGGACCCGGCTCATCAGCGGGACTTTTTTCTGCCCGCTGAGTAGGCTTCTACGACCTCCCGAATCCTCCGCGCCCCTGCCTGTGCCTCCTTGACCGTCAGCCCGCCGTAGCCCAGCACCAGCGCGTTTTTTGGCGGTTCAGTGAAAGTGAAGGTCCGCAATGTCTCCACGTACACCCCGCGCTCGGCGAGTTCCTGCGCGACGGTCTCGGCGTCTAACGGCGGCGCGAGGTGTAGGCAAACATGCAGCCCGGCCTCAATGCCCCGCAGTGTGGCAAGGGGCGCGAGCGGGGAAAGTTCCGCCGTCAGAGCCTCCCGCACCTGCGCGTGCCAGCGCCGGGCGCGGCGGACATGGCGGTCCACCTCGCCGGAAGTCAGCAGGTGCAGCAGCGCGTGCTGAAGCGCCGGGGCGTGGCCCCCGTCGGTCAGGGCGCGCTCATGGCTCAGGGCGGCCAGCAGCGCCGGGGCCGCCACCACGAAGCCGGTTCTCAGCGCCGGACTCAGAACCTTGGAAAAGGTGCCGAGGTACACCACCCGCCTCGCCGTGTCCAGGCTGGCGAGCGGAGGGAGTGGCGGCACGTCGTAGCGGAATTCGCCGTCGTAGTCGTCTTCCAGAATCAGCGCGCCCTGCCGCTCGGCCCAGGCCAGCAGCGCGAGGCGGCGCGGCAGGCTCAGGCGGCTGCCGAGGGGGAACTGGTGGCTGGGAGTGACGTAGACGGCGTGCGCGGGCGGCAGGTTGTCCACCACTGGCCCGTCCTCGTCCACCGGCAGCGGCACGAGGCGCAGTCCGGCCCCTTCCAGCACGGCGCGGCCCGCGCGGTAACCGGGGTTCTCAAACAGCACCGTCGCTCCCGCCGGCAGCACCGCCCGCGCCAGCAGGCCGAGGCTTTGCAGGGTGCCTGCCGTGAGCAGCAGCGTATCCGGTGTGGCCGCCAGCCCCCGCGAGCGCCCCACGAAGGCGGACACCGCCGCGCGCAGTTCGGGCAGGCCCGCCGCGTCCGCGTAACCGCCTCCCACCGGCTGCCGCGCCGCGTAGGCCCAAGCGCGTTTCCAGGCCTGCGCGTTCAGCATCGCCGCCGAGGTGACGCCCGTGCGGAAGTGAAGGCCGGGCCGCTCGTCGCTGTGCATGCCCGGGGAGGGCACACGCGGTGCAAACCACGCGGGCGACGGTGCGGCGGCCTGCGCCGTGCGCCCCACGCCCCGGCTGACCCGGGTGCCGCGCCCCACCTCGCCTTGCAGCGTGCCGTCGGCGGACAGCAGCGCGTAGGCGGCCTCCACCACGCCCCGCGTCACCCCGAGGTCACGGGCGAGCGTGCGCGTGCCCGGCAGCAGACTTCCGGGAAGCAACTGCCCGGCCAGCGCCGCTTCGCGCAGTTGAGCGGCGAGTTGCAGGTGGATGGGCGAAGGGCCAGCGCGGTTGAGTGTTACGGCAAAAGGCAGGTCGGGCATGGGTGGCCCCCGCATTCTGTAAAAAAGTGGAGCTTTTGCCAAGCCGGTTTCCTCGCTACCTTGCCGTCGTGCCGCACAGCACTTCCTGTCCAAATCTTGAACCCCGCCCAGCAAATCCGCTGGCGACAAGGAGAACTACGATGTCTGACCCCCGATATCCCATCGGCCCCGCGCCCGCCGTCCAGACCCTCACGCACGAGCAGCGGCAGGAGCGGCTGGCCCACCTGGCAGCACTGCCAGAAGAATTTGAGGCGGCGTTTGCGGGCCTCAGCGACGCACAACTGGACACGCCCTACCGCGAAGGCGGCTGGACCCTGCGCCAGCTCGCGCACCACGTTGCCGACAGTCACCTCAACGCCTATGTCCGCACCAAGCTGGCCCTGACCGAGGACCGCCCGACCGTCAAAACCTACGAGGAAAACCTCTGGGCCGAGCTGCCCGATACGCGCGCCATCGCGCCGAGCCTCGACCTGTTGCGGGGCCTGCATCGGCGCTGGGTGGCCGTGCTGGAGAGCCTGACCCCTGAGCAGTGGGCGCGCGTCTTCGTTCACCCGGTCAGCGGTCCCAACACGCTCGACACCATGCTGGCCTACTACACCTGGCACGGCCAGCACCACACCGCCCACGCCCTGAACCTGAGACAGGAGCGCGGCTGGTGAGCGACTTCTACGACCCCCGCGAGCGCGACCCGAGTGTCAGCCGTCGCCCACAAAATCGCCAGTCCGACGAGTGGATTCGGGAACTGCTGCTGCGCGGCACGATTGCCCGTGTCGCCACCCTCTGGCAGGGCGAGGACGGCGCGGCCTTTCCCTTCATCACGCCGCTGGCCTACGCTTACCGCCCCGAACAGGGCGACCTCGTGTACCACACCAACGTCGTGGGGCGGCTGCGGGCCAATGCGGGGCAAGGGCACCCGGCCACACTGGAAGTCTCCGAAATCGGCCAGTTTCTGCCGAGCAACTCGCCGCTCGAACTCAGCGTGCAGTACCGCAGCGTGATGGTCTTTGGCACGGCGCGGGTGCTGGCGGGCGAGGATGCGCGCGCGGCCCTCACCACCCTCTCCGAGCGGGTGTTCCCTGGTCTGAAAGTGGGGGAGACGACCCGGCCCATTTCCGAGGATGACCTCAAGCGCACCAGCGTTTATAGCCTGTCCATTGACCGCTGGAGCGGCAAGGAAAACTGGGCCGAGCAGGCGATTCAGGAGGAGGACTGGCCGGCGCTGGGGCCGGAGTGGCTGGGGTAAAGCCTTGCTGTTCCGAGGAGCCAGAGCCAAAAAAGCGGGCGGAGGATGAGTTCCCCCGCCCGCCTGCTCGCTCCGTCCTCAGAAAATGCGCGGGTTCGGCGCGATGTCCAGCGTGTTGTCGAAGTCCGTTTCGTCGGCCCAGACTTTCATGTTGACCAGCTTGGCGCTGCCGAAGGAGGTGGTGAACGCCACGTCGGAAGCGTCGCGGCCCTGCGCGATCAGGACACGGCCCGTGCGGGGAATGTTGTGGCGGGCGTCGAAGGTGCGCCACTCGCCGTCGATGAAGGCCTCGAACCAGGCGTGAAAGTCCATCGGGACGGGATCGGGCGGATAGTCGATGTCGGGCATGTACCCGCAGACATAGCGCGCCGGAATGTTGAGCGCCCGGCAAAACGCCACGCCCATATGCGCGAAGTCGCGGCACACCGCTCGCCCGCTGCCGAGGGCCTGCGACGCCGTGGTGGTCGAGTTGGAGCCGTAGCCGTACACGCAGGTGTCGAAGAGGTAGTCGCACACCGCCTGCACCTGCGCCCAGCCGCCCTGGACGTTGCCGAAGCGTTCCCAGGCCTCGGCGCTCACGAGGTCGCTGTCCACGTAGCGGCTCGGCAGCAGGTACTGAAGTACGTCGTCGGGCAGCTCCTCCACCATCATCTTGCGCAGGCCCGGCAACTGCGGGTCGGGGCGGCGCTCTATCTCGGCAATCAGGTCGTGCCCGATGGTGAACTCGCCCGGCTGCGCCACCGTGCGCCAGATGAGGTTGCCGTGGGTGTCGGTGTAGGTGTGGATGCCCTCGGCAGCGGCGAGCGGGCGCTGGTCGATGATGCGCTGGCGGGTGCCGGTGGGGGAGAGGCGGTCTTGCGGCTGAACGACAAAAATCATGGGCGTGGCGTAGGGCACGTCGAAGGTGAGCGAGAAGCCGGCCCGCACCCTCACGGGCTTTTCAAAAGGGGAATCCTGCCGGGGCGTGTTGGTCATTGTCATGGCACAGTTTGCCGCTTGTGGGGGCCCCGTAGGTGTGATGCCTATCCCACAGGGACGATTTTGTCTGGGTCGGGTCTGTTTGAGCCGGCTGCCTAACTGTTCATGCAGCCCCGCGCAGGACCTTGTGTCGGGCTAGCCTGCCCTATGCCCAACCGACTCGCGCAGGAAAGCAGCCCGTACCTTCTCCAGCACCAGGACAACCCGGTGGACTGGTGGCCCTGGTCGCCCGAAGCCTTTGCCGAGGCCCGGCAGCGCGACGTGCCGGTACTGCTTTCGGTGGGCTACTCCACCTGCCACTGGTGCCACGTGATGGCGCACGAGTCGTTTGAGAACGAGCGAACGGCGGCCTTCATGAACGCCCACTTCGTGAACATCAAAGTGGACCGCGAGGAAAGGCCCGACGTGGACGCGGTGTACATGGCCGCCACCCAGGCGCTGACCGGGCAAGGCGGCTGGCCGATGACGGTGTTCCTGACGCCCGACGCCGAGCCGTTCTACGCGGGTACGTATTTTCCGCCGCAGGAAGGCATGGGGATGCCCAGTTTCATGCGGGTGCTGGCGAGCATCGACGACGTGTGGCAAAACCGGCGCGACCAGGCACTCGGCAACGCGCAGGCCCTCACCGAGCATGTGCGCGGGGCGAGCCAGCCCACGCGGCGTGAGGGCGAGTTGCCCGGGGGCGCACTGGCCCGCGCGGTGGAAAACGCTGCCCGGCTGTACGACGCGCAGTTCGGCGGCTTTGGCCGGGCACCCAAGTTTCCCGCGCCCAGCACGCTGGATTTCCTGCTGACCCAGCCACAGGGCCGCGAGATGGCGCTGCACACCCTGCGGATGATGGGCGCGGGCGGCATCTACGACCAGCTCGGCGGCGGCTTTCACCGCTACTCGGTGGACGCGCAGTGGCTCGTTCCCCACTTCGAAAAGATGCTCTACGACAACGCCCAGCTCGTGCGGACGCTGCTGCGGGCCTATCAGCTCACCGGAGAAGACGACTTCGCCCGCCTCGCCCGCGAAACGCTGGCTTATCTGGAACGCGAGATGCTCGCGCCGGACGGCGGCTTTTACTCTGCCCAGGACGCCGATACTCCCACCGAACATGGCGGCGTAGAGGGGTTGACCTTCACCTGGACCCCCGATGAAATTCGCGCGGTGCTGGGTGAGGACGCCGATTTGGCGCTGCGCTCCTTCAACGTGACCGCGCAAGGTAATTTCCGCGACCCGCACCAGCCCGCTTACGGCAGCCGCAACGTGCTGCACACGCCGACGCCGCTGCCAGCCCTGGCGCGCGAACTGGGAGACGACGCCGCTCAGCGGTTGCAGGCGGCGCGGGCCAAGCTGTTCGCCGCCCGCCAAGTGCGCCCGCAGCCGCACACCGACGACAAGGTGCTGACCTCGTGGAACGGGCTGGTGCTGGCCGCGCTGGCCGACGCCGCGCGCATTCTGGGCGAAGAAAAATACCTGGACCTCGCCCGCCGCAACGCCGACTTTGTGCACCGTGAGCTGCGCCTGCCAGGTGGCACCCTGCGCCACACATTCAAGGACGGGCGGGCCAGCGTGGAAGGGCTGCTGGAAGACCACGCGCTTTACGGGCTGGGGCTGGTCGCGCTGTTCCAGGCGGGCGGCGACCTCGCACACCTGCACTGGGCGCGCGAGCTGTGGAACATAGTGCGGCGCGACTTCTGGGACGAGGGAGCAGGGGTCTTTTACTCCAGCGGCGGGCACGCCGAGACGCTGCTGACCCGGCAGGCGTCCTTTTTCGACTCGGCCATTCTCAGCGACAACGCCGCCGCCGCGCTGCTCGGCGTATGGATGAACCGCTATTTCGGAGACGCGGAAGCCGAGGCCATCGCCCGGCGCACCGTCCAGAGCTTCCATGCCGAACTGCTCGCCGCGCCGACGGGTCTGGGCGGGCTGTGGCAGGTGGCGGCGTTCCTGGAGGCGCCGCATACCGAAATCGCTGTCATCGGCACTCCCGCCGAGCGGCAACCGCTGGAACGCGAACTGGCGTGGCATTTCCTGCCCTTCACGGCTCTCGCCCCCGCCGACGAGGGCGGCGACCTCCCAGTGCTAGAAGCGCGACCCGGCGGCGGACAGGCGTATGTGTGCGTGAACCACGCCTGCCAGTTGCCGACCCGGGACCCGGCAGAGCTGGCGCGGCAGGTGGCGGCGCTGTAAGTGGGCAAAAGGAAAGGGCCAGAGCAGTGGCATGTGCTCCGGCCTTTTTTGGATTAGAGGGGTGTTCTGGGACTGATTCGCCAATAGACTTTATGCACCTCGCTGTCTGCCAGTGTGACCCGCAGCCACCAGAGCATTTGACAAAATAATGCCCTGCATTTTTGACCCTCTACCTTCATGGGAGAGGGCCTCGCGCAGCGAGGGGTGAGGGTGTCTTTTGCTGTCAAATGCTCTAGCCCTGCGTTCCGGCAAACACGTCCCGCTGGTCTCTGCCCAGTGGTCCTTCTGCCTTCCGCCGCCACGTTATGTGCAGTGTTCAGCACCATCAGAGTTAATGCTTCCGTTTCATTCCCGCTTTGCTAAGGCGCTCAAAATCTCATTCTCGCCAGAAGAAATGCGCCCTCCGACCTCCACCTGTGCAGAGAACGGGGGGCCGAACACTTCATTCAGCGCGTCAGCTCCTGCACCCCGTCCGGCGCGGCCACGAAGGCCCGCTCGGCCATTCCCAGGAACAACCCGGTGTCCACCACCCCGAGCGTGCCCTTGATGCGGCGTTCCAGTTCGCGGGCGTCAAACTCGGCGGGCAACTGCGCGTCGAAGATGTAGTTGCCGTTGTCGGTCACGTAGGGCTGCGCGCCGGGCTGCCGCAGACGGCCACCGGGCAGAAATTCGCGCAGCCGCTCGATGGTGGAGAGAAAGCCGAAGGGCACAATCTCGATGGGCAGCGGTGCCTTCTCGCCCAGCCGGGTCACCAGTTTGGTGTGGTCAGCGATGATAATCAGCCGCTTCGCCTGCACCTCGGTCATCTTCTCGCGCACCAGGGCGCCGCCCAGCCCCTTGACGAGGTCCAGATTGGGCGCAATCTCGTCAGCGCCGTCAATAGCGATGTCCAGCGGGCGCGGGTCGAGCGGCTCGGTCGGAATGCCGACCTCGCGCGCCAGTTTTTCGCTCGCCTCGCTGGTGGACACGCCCACGATGCCGCTCAGCTCGCCCGCCGCTAGCTTGCGTCCTAGTTCTTCAATCGCGTATTTGGCGGTGCTGCCGGTGCCCAGGCCGACCCGCTGCCCGCTCTGGACCAGGGCGACGGAGCGCAAAGCGGCTTCTTTTTTCAGGGCTTCAAGGTCCATCAGGCCTGGCCCTTCTTTTGCAGATCCTTGTCAATCGCGGCAGCAACCGCGTCGGCGTGTCCGTCCACCTGCACCGCCAGCCACGACTTGACGAGTTTGCCGTCGGGGCCGATCAGGAACGTCTGCCGCTTGACGCCCTCGCTGGTCTTGCCGTACATCGTCTTGGGGCCGTAGCTGCCGATGGCCCGCAAAAATTCGGCATCCGGGTCGCTCAGCAGCGGGAAGGGCAGGCTGTACTTGTCGGCAAACTGCTGGTGGCTCGCGGCGTCGTCGCGGCTCACGCCCAGGATGACCGCGCCGTGCTGCCGCAGGAGCTGATGGTCGCGGAAATCACAGGCTTCCCTGGTGCAGCCGGGGGTGTCGTCCTTGGGGTAGACGTACAGCACGACGTATTTGCCGTCGTACTGGCCCAGGCTGTGCAGGTCGCCCGCCGCGTCGGGCAGCGAGAAGTCGGGGAAGGTGTCGCCGGGCTGGAGGCGCGCCACTTCGGGCTGAGTGTCCGGGCTCTGGGAATCAGAATCGGTCATGGCTACAGGGTAAACGCTCAGGACTTGGGATACAGCACGGCCTGGGTGCAGCGGAACAGCGCCATCACGTTGCCCTGCTCGTTGCGGACCTCGGCATCCCAGACCTGGGTGGTGCGCCCGGCGTGCACGGCGCGGGCTTCACAGGTCACGACGCCCTGGCGCGAGGTGCCCAGGTGATTGCTCTTGAGTTCGATGGTGGTGAACCCGGTCGCCTCGTCGGGCAGCAGCACGCGGGTGCCGTAACCGCAGGTCGTATCTGCGAGCGCCACCACCGACGCCGCGTGCAGGTAGCCGTTTGGCGCGAACAGTTCGGGCCGCACCGTCAGCTCGGAGCGCAGCAGCCCGCGCTCAATGTGGGTAAATCGGATGCCGACCATGCCGGGCAAAAAGCCCTCGCCGCGCTCGTTCAGTTCTTCAAGGGTGGGAAGGGGACGCATGGGGCCACTGTAGAGGGTCGGGCGGCCTCTCGGCTCGCCTCGCTCTACACCTCCCCGGCCTCACGGCCAGAGCTTGCCCATCCACCCCGCCGGGTTGGTGCCTTCGCCGCGCACCCGGACTTCGAGGTGCAGGTGCGGCCCGGCACTCAGGCCGGTGCTGCCGACCTCGCCCACCTTCTGCCCACGCTTAATCTGCTGCCCCACCTTCGCCGTCACTTTGCTCTGGTGGAAGTACAGGCTGACCACCCCGGCCCCGTGGTCGATGACGACCAAGCCGCCGCGCACCGGGTAGCGGCCCGCGATGACCACCGTGCCGTCGTTGATGGCGAGCACCGCTGTGCCGCTGCGGGCGGGGTAGTCGGTGCCGTAGTGGTAGGCGACCTTGCCGCCCGCAACGTAGGTGCGCGGCTGCCCAAAAGAGCTGCTCGTGGCTTTACCGCTCGCGAGCGCGGAGGCGAAGGGCTGCTGCCACTGCTGCGGCGTGCGGCGCTGGTACGCCTGTTCCACGGCAGCGTCCTCGGCTTCGCGCGCGGGGTCTTGCAGCACTTTGCTGATGCTCGGCGGCAGGTTGAGGTGCTGCACCCGCTGCCCGAGGTCGCCCACCGGAATCTGTCCGCGCACCACGTCGCCGCCCAGCCGCACCTCGTAGATCACCGGGGTGGTCTTGCCGAGCACCACCCGGCCCGGCACGATGTACTGCCCGCTGCTCCACAGGGGCCGCAGTTCCTCGTTGGGCTGCCGCACGTCCTCGCCGAGTTCACTGGGAAAGCGCACCGTCACGTTCGCCGCCTGCTCGCCGCTCAGCCGCAGCGCGAAACCGTCGCCCATCTTCAGGGCCTTGGGGGCCGTAATCGTCACGCCGGGCAGCTTGAGCACGTTGGCCGCCGTCGCCACGGTGGGCAGCTTGGTGGGCACGGCAGGGGCTGGTGCGGGGGCCGCCGGAGCCGGGGTTGCCGGTGTGGGGGCTGCGGGTGCTGGCGTGGCCGGAGTCGCCGCTCCCTCGCCCGGCAATTTGATGACCTGCCCCACCCGCAGTTCAGGGGTGCTCAGGCCGTTGAGCCGCATCAGGGCGTCCACCGTTAGGCCACTGCCCCGGGCCAGCGAGTAGAGGGTGTCGCCTTTTTTGACGGTGTACGCCCCGGCCACGCCCGAGAGCAGGGCGGCGAGCAGCAAAAAACGGGCCTTCATGTGCCCGAGGATAGGGGCTGTGCGGGTGAGAATCCCGACCCGGCGGGCTTGACCACGAAGCCGTGCAGCGGCGGCAGCGTCCGAAAGGCCACCCAGTCGCCGGGCTGCGCGGACGGCAGCGGCCCGAAGTCGGCCAGCACCAGCGGCAGCCGCGCCTGCACCACCCACACCCGACGCGACGCCTGCACGATCTGCCCGCGGCCCGTGACCGCCGAAACGCCCTGCACGGTCAGGCTTTCCCCAGCGTCTCCGGCATCTGGCCCCAGCACCTCAGTTTCGCTCAGGTCGAGCAGGCCATGCACCACCACCCGCGCCGGACCGGGCCGCGCCGCGTAGGGGCCGCAGCGGTCGAAGAGGTACAGCACCCGCCCCCCACTCAGAAATTCCAGCAGCGGGCTGCCCTCGGTCTGCGGGTAAAGCTCGCCCTCGGCAGCGTAGGCGGCGTAGCGGTGGGCGAACTCGGCCTCGGAAGTTTCCAGCGTGCGGTCCTGCGTCAAGCGGCGGCGCTCCGGGAGAAGGCGGGGAGGCAAAGAGGCATGAGGGACAGTTTAAGGGCTCGCCGCCCCAGCCCGCGCTTCGAGGTCGTCGAGCGTCGGCAGCTCGGCACCCAGGGCGAGCAGCGCCGCGTCCGAGCGTTCCAGGGCAAAGGTGCCTTCCACCTCGCGCAGCACGTGGATGGACACCAGGCCGTAGAGCCGTTCCAGCCGCGCCCAAGCCAGGCTGCCGGGGGCTTCGGCGTCACGGGCACGGGCGAGCAGCGTGCGGGCGTGATGCTCGTCGCCGTCCACGAAGGCCCGCGCCGCGTCCGCCGGAATCCATGCCAGACGCTCAGGCGGGCCGTCGGCGTTCAGGTCAGCGTCCGCCACGTCACGTCCATCACGACCCCCAGCAGCATGGTGATCGCCAGCCACATGTTCGCGTCGAAAAAAGCCACGTTGACCCGGCCCAAATCCTGCGGGTCCACGATGCGGTGCTCGAACAGCAAGATGGCGCCCATGACCAGCGCGGCGAGGTAATACCAGACGCTCGCGCCCGCCAGCACACCGACGAGCAGCAGCAGCCCGAACGTCAGAACGTGGCTCACCGCCGCGATGTTGAGCGCCGCCGGAATCCCGAAGCGTGCCGGAATGCTCTTCACGCCGTTCGCCCGGTCGAAGGCGTAGTCCATCGTGGCGTAGATGGTGTCCAGGCCGATCATCCAGAAAACCACGGTGGCCCACAGCGCCCAGGCGACCGGCGAGAAGTGCCCGGTGACCGCGATCCAGCCGCCCGCCGCCGCCGCCCCGTCGGTCACGCCCAGCCAGGCGTGGCACAGCCAGGTAAAGCGCTTGGTGTACGGGTAGCCGATCAGAAAGAGCAGCGCCAGCGGCAGCAGCGCCACGCACAGCGGGTTGAGCTGCCACGCGGCGAACAGCAGCACCGCCACGCTCACCGCCACCAGCCCCCACGCCTGCGCCGGACTGACCTTGCCACTCGGCACTTCGCGGCCCGCCGTGCGGGGGTTGCGGGCGTCAATAGCGCGGTCAATGACGCGGTTGGCCGCCATCGCCGCCGTGCGGGCCGCCGCCATCGCCACCGTGACCCAAATCAGGGTGTGCCAGCCAGGCCAGCCGGTGCCGTTCTGGGCCATGCTCGCCAGCAGCATCCCCGCGTAGGCAAAGGGCAGCGCGAACACTGTGTGCTCGAACTTCACGAGTTCCAGATAGGTCTTGACCTGTGTTCCACTCCGGGCAGCCGCACTCACAACCGCCCAGGATAGCGCGTCGCTGCCCAGATAAAAGAGCAACACACACCGAAAAAGGCGCCCAGAGTTTGACGCTCAGATGAGCAGATTCATCAGGCTGGTTCAGGGCGGAGGCGCGGCGCTGGGCGCGATAAAAGCCCCCTTTTCTGCTATCCTGTAGGACGCTGAAAGCGGAGGAAAAGCAGTTGCCTCTTTCGCCTAAGCTCGCTGGGGGTGACCCGGTTTCGACAGGGGAACTGAAGGTGATGTTGCGTGTCGAGGTGCCGTTGGCCTCGTAAACAAACGGCAAAGCCATTTAACTGGCAACCAGAACTACGCTCTCGCTGCTTAAGTGAGATGACGACCGTGCAGCCCGGCCTTTGGCGTCGCGGAAGTCACTAAAAAAGAAGGCTAGCCCAGGCGATTCTCCATAGCCGACGGCGAAACTTTATGGAGCTACGGCCTGCGAGAACCTGCCCACTGGTGAGCGCCGGCCCGACAATCAAACAGTGGGATACACACGTAGACGCACGCTGGACGGACCTTTGGACGGCGGTTCGACTCCGCCCACCTCCACCACTTTGGCCCCTGCCCACCCGGCAGGGTTTTTTATATACTCATGCCTGCCTTCTCGTCGGGATGGCGGAATCGGTAGACGCATTCGACTTAAAATCGACCGAGGCAACTCGTGCGGGTTCAAGTCCCGTTCCCGGCACCAACAAAAAGGCCCCTGCGGCGGCGGGGGCTTTTTCGTCGGTGCTCGCGGTGAGGGCGGAGGTCACTCTTCCCAGCGCAGTGGCTCATGGCGGCGGGTCAGGAAGACGGCGAGCAGCAAGCCGAGCACGGCGGCATTGAAGCCCAGCCACGAAATGAGGGCAGTCGAGATGTATTCCATTGGGGTCTACGCAGCATAGCTTTAGAATCCCAATAAAGCAATCAGTTTGGCGTCAGTTTCGGTAAGGCGGAACACAAAAAAAGCGCCTCCACCGGCGAGGCAGAGGCGTAGTAAGCGGGCGGAAGCGTCAGCGGTTGCGCGACAGCTTTTCCAGCACCAGGCGGCTGGTGGCCTTGAGCGTCTCGAACACGCCCGTGCCCTTGGAAGCGACGGCCTCGTAGGTCGGGTACCGCCTCTGGGGGTCGATGACGGCGCGGATCATGTCGGCGGGCAGGGCATCGGGCAGGTCGCGCTTGTTGATCTGAATCACAATCGGCACGTCGTTGATGTCGATGCCGTGTTCGGCGAGGTTCTCGCGCAGGTTACGCATGCTCTCGGCGTTGGCACGCAGGCGGCCCGGTGCCGAGTCGGCTACGAAAATGATGCCGTCTACGCCGCGCAAAATCAGCTTGCGGCTGGCGTTGTAAAAGACCTGTCCCGGCACGGTGTAGAGGTGAAAGCGGGTCTTGAAGCCCTGCACCGTGCCGAGGTCAAGGGGCAGAAAGTCGAAAAAGAGCGTGCGTTCGTCCTCGGTCGCCAGCGACACCATCTCGCCGCGCAGGTGGCCGGGTACTTTGCCGAACACATGCTTGAGATTGGTGGTTTTGCCGCACATACCGGGGCCGTAGTACACGATTTTGCAGTTGATCTCACGGGCAGCGAAGTTGATGGTACTCACGTGACCTCCGGGAAAAGAAGCTGGGCGGGGGCCTCAGCGCAGGGGAAAAGCAGGAAGGGAGACAGGACCGGGCCGCAGGGCGCTTGGCCGACCAGATGTTCAGCCCAGCAAGAACTCAGCCGAGCAGGTCGTCAAGCAGAGCGGTGGCCCCCTGGCTGAAGTCCGCGCCGAGTTCGGGCTCGGGCAGGTCGCGCACTTCGTCGAGAATGGGTTCGAGTTTGCCGATGGTCTTGCGGGCGTACACCTTGACCTTGCCCAGCGCCACGCTGGCATCGAAAATCAGCGTCAGCAGGGCGTCACTGCCCACCGATTCGACGTACAGCGTGCCGTTTTCTCCCTGGTGGGTCTGCTCCGCGAAGGTGGGCTCGCCTAGCATGTTCGCCAGCGCCGTGGTGGCGGCGGCGTTGCTGGCGACCAGCGTGGCGACCGAGTCCAGCGCGGGGGGGCGAGGCGCCCACAGGGCTTCTTTGTGCGACAGCACGAAGCCCTTGCGGTCCACCAGCAGGCAGTAGCGCACGCCGGTGGCGCCGAGCAGCTCTTCCAGATGCTGGTCGACCCGGGCGAACGCTTCGCCGTACAGGGCAAGTGAAGGTTCAATCATGTCGCCGCGCAGTATAAGGAGCGCTCTGGCACAAAGCTCTGACGGCCCCGTTCCGTGCGTGCCGCGCGGCATTCGCGCCCGCTATGCTCCCCACGTGAAGATGCCGGTTCTCCCTGTTCCCGTTCGCTTGCGCCCGCCGCTCTGGGCCCTCGCCACTGCCCTCCTGACGCTCGGAGCGGCGCAGGCCCGGCCCGTCGCCATCGGGGGGAGCGTGCAGGCGGCCAGCGTGGGCACCCGGCTGCTCGGCGGCGCGGAGATGCTGCCGGTCTGGTCGCTGCCCCGCCTGGGGGTAGAAGTTCGTAACGATCCGCAGGACTTGCGCCTGAAATGGGGAGCGCGTGAACTGCGCTACGCGCCGGAGCGGGGCTGGCGCGCGCTGGGATTGAGCCTGAATGGCTCCCTGCCCGCGCCGCAGCTTCAGGGCCAGAGCCTGTACGCGCCGCTCGCCGCCCTGCGCCTGCTCGGAGTGCCGCTGGAGGCCGATACGCCGGGGCTCCTCGCCTTCAGCGCGCCGCTGCGGGTGCCGGGGGAGACGTTGCCGCCTTCGCCGGACCTGCCGCCAGTCCTGTCATCTCCAACGGCGCCTTCCCCGGTGGTGCCGACGACCTTCTCAGCCGACGCTGTGACCACCGCGCCGCCTCCGACTCAGACCACGCTGGGGCCGGTGCCAGTGTTCGGGAACCAGTTGCAGACGGTCCGGGTCAACCGCGAGTTGCACCGGCAGGTGGAAACGCAGCGGGTGGTGCTCGAACTCTCGGCGCCCGTCGTTCACGAGGTGCAGCGCATCACCGATGGGCTGGCGGTGCGGCTGCCGGGGGTGGGCCTCACGCCGGGCGAGCAGGCCTTACCTTCCGGGGACCGGCTCACGCTGGAGCAGGACGCCGGGGGCGGCTGGGTGCGGCTGCATACCGGCGAGGGCCGCAGCGAGGTGTTCACCCTGGCGGACCCGCCCCGCATCGTCATCGACACGGTGACGCAGCTCAGCCGCGAGGTGCCGCCGCCGCTCGACCCGCAGGCGTTGCCCGCCGGGGTGACCTACCGGCAGCTCGGCGGGCTGCACCTGTTGAGTTTCGACCCGGCCCGCTTTCAGGCGCGGGTGGTCTCGGCACCGCGCGGCAGCTTTGCCGAAGTGGCGCAGCTCGTGACGCAGACCGGCGGCGTAGCAGGGGTCAACGCGAGTTACTTCGACCTGGCCTCCGCCCTGCCAGTGGACCTCGTGGTCAGCGGGGGATTGATGACCGCCGCCAGCCTGGAAAAACGCGCGACGGTGGGGCTGCTGCCGGGAGGCGGCCTGATTTTTGGATATCCCCGGCCCCGCTACCGGGTGCGCGGGGCCTTCGGCGAAGTGCAGGCGAACGCGGTGACCAGCCGGGCGCGGCCCGAGTGGCTCACGGCTTTTGTCGGTGATGGGCAAACGTTGGTCGGCGCGGCGGGGCTGCTCACCCTGCACGTGCAGCTCGGCGCGGGTACGGTGACGCGGGCGGTGTCTGGCCCCCACGTGCCCCCGGCGGGCACCCTCACCCTCACCTTCGACCCCGCCCGGTTCGCGCAGTTGCCCCGGCAGGCGGGTGAACCGCTGGACGTCGGCCTCGACTGGCGCACGGACGACGCGCCGTGGCCGCAGACCCGCGACGCCCTGAGCGCCGGGCCGCTGCTGGTGCAGGCGGGCCGCCCCGTGACCGACCCACGCCGTGAGGGATTCGATACGGGCGCGTCCATCTGGCGCCCGACCCGGCAGGTGGCGCTGGGCTTGTGGCGGGGCCAGCCCACCATCGCTTATCTGGAGCACGGCACCCCCGAGGCGTTTGCTGCCGCGCTGGTGCAGGCGGGCCTGAGCGACGCCTGCGGCTCGACAGCGGCAGCAGCGCCACCGCCTACAGCACGAGCGGCTACGGCGACCTCGGCGGCTACCTCAACACGGTGTGGAGCCGCCCGGTGCCCAACGCCATCGTGTTCGTGCCGAAGGTGACGGGCGCGGCGCGGTAAACGTCGCGGAGCGTTCTCAGCCGAGCAGTTCGAGCAGGCGCAGGTAAGCCTGAGCGGTCACCTGCACGTCGCCGTAACTGCGGTGCCGACCGCCGGGGGCGAACTCCAGGCCCAGCCGCTCGGCGAGCACGGTGAGGTTGTGCGTCCGCTCGCGGGGAAAGGCGCGGCGCGAGAGCTGCATGGTGCACAGCTCGCGCTCGGGCGCCCAGCTCAGGCCCAGCCGCTCGGCGCCCGCCCGCATGAAACCGCCGTCGAAGCTGACGTTGTGCGCCACCACCGCCGAGCCGTCCACGAAGTCGAAAAAGTCGGGCAGCACGTCTTTTATGGCTGGCGCCCGGCGCACCATCTCGTCGCTGATGCCGTGGACCCGCTGGGCCTGCCAGGGAATGCTCAGCAGGCTGCCGTCGGGCCGGGTGGGGCGCACCAGCGTCTCAAACTTCAGCGTCTCGTCGATCTGTCCGCCCACGATCCGCACCGCGCCGATTTCGACAATGGCCGCGCTCGCCGGAGAAAACCCGGTCGTTTCCAGGTCGAACACCACCACGTCCTGCGGCCAGGGACCGCCCGCCGTCTGTGCCTTTCCTGCTGTTTTCATTCCACCTGCCGTCACGCCCCGAGGCTAGCGCCTGCGCCGCCCCCGTGCTGTTACCCGGTCGGCAAAGCGGTGGCATCGCCTGCGGAGCGAAACGGAGGGCCAAGGCGCTCCCGGGCGGCCCCGCGCTACCCTGACCCCAGAATGACTGCTCCGGACCGCCCGCCGCCCCCACCTGCCCGGCCCGAGGAGCAGGTGACGCCTTCCTTGCCTGCCGCACCCAGCCCAGGCTGGCCGGAGGATGGGGCACTGCCTCCCGTGCAGGCCGCACCGTCCCCGGAAGCTCCCCAGGACACCGGGCCACAAATCACGGCGCTCAGCGGCAACCGCGCCGCCCTGACTCTGCTGGTGGTGCAGAACGTGGTGTCGGCGTTCGCGATGGGCGTGTGGGTGCCGCTGGGCGCGAACGGACAGGCGGTGCGCTTGGGGCTGGGGCTGCCGCTCGGCACGGCGCTGCTGCTGTCGTTTGCCGTGACGGTGCTGGTGGCGCTGACCGCTTTCAAAGGGGCGATGGCGCGCTGCGGGCCGACACCCGCTGGCGCACGCCGCCGTCGTGGGGCACGGCGCTGGCGGCCTTCGTGCTGGCGTTTCTGGCGTCGCGGGCCTTCGTCATCGCCTACGTGATGCTGGTGCCGAGCGCCGCCGACACCGTGCCCGAGTTCCTGTCGCGCGGGGCGGACGTGGTGCCGCTCGTCCTCGCGGCGGGGCTGCTTATTCCCCTGGCCGAGGAAATCGCCTTTCGCGGCCTGATGATGCGCGGCCAGGAACGCGCCGCCGGGTTCGGGGTGGCAGCGGTGGCGACCACTGTGGCCTTTGCGCTGGCGCACGGGGTTCCGGCGAGCATCGCAGGCATCTTGCCGCTCGCTTACGTGCTGGCGCGCCTCACCCAGCACACCGGCAGCCTGTGGGACTCGGTCATCGTTCACGCGCTCAACAACCTGCTCGCGGTGGTTCTGGGGCTGGTTCTGATCGGCAAAGTCGGCCAGGGCCAGAGCGGTGACCTGCTCGCGGGCGGCGCGTTGCGGCTGCCCGCCGCCCTGCTCGCCCTGCTGTTCGGCGCCGCCGTGCTCACGGTGCTGCATCTGTGGCTCACGCCCCGGCCCGACCCAGTGGAGCGGCGCGCCCCCGGCCCCTGGGTCAGCGGGTCTTACGTGATCATCGTGCTGTTCGGGCTGGCGCTGGCGCTGCTCTCGCTGCCGGGGGTGCAGAGTCTGTTCGACACGGCGGAGCGCTTCTTGCGCTGAGGCCATCAGCCGTGGGGGCGCCGTATCCTGGCCGGGCGGCGCCCCGCGCATTACAGTGCCCGGATGCCCGCTCCCCGTTCCCGCGCCTCTGCTCGCTCGTCCAAACCCCGGAATAAGCCCCAACCCCAGCCCCAACCCCAGGCCCCTACGTCCGCGCCGCTGCCCGCCGAGGTGCTGACCCGGCCTGAGGCGTTCGGGGCCGCCGTGGTGCGCTCGGGGGCAGGCGTCGGGGAGTACTGGCTGCCGGTGTTGGTCGCGGCGCTGCTGTCGGGCCTGAGCTACGCGCTGCTGCTGCGGCCCGGGCTCAACCTCGCGGCGCAGGCGGCGCACACGGCGGGACAGGGGGCCAAACTCACGCCGCCGCTGCTGACGCACGTGACCAATGTCTTCGGCAGCGTCTTTCTGACGGCGCTCACCTTCGGGCTGATGTGGGGGCTGGGTTTACTGGGCAGCCGGCTCGGCACGGCGGCGGGCGAAACGCGGCGCTTGCCCGTCGCGCAGGTCTTCAGCGCCACTTTCACCCTGCCCATGTTGCTGAGCGTGCTGACGCTGGTGCTGATCGCGCTGACCCCGGCGGCGAGCTGGGCGCTCGACCCGGCGCAGGTCACCGCCGCGCATGGAGCGCCGCTGGCGCTGCAACGGGCGGCTCTGGTGAGCGCTGCGCAGACCCCGGCGGCGCTGGTGCTGGTGCTGGGCAGCCTGCTCGTGACCGCCGCGCAGTGCGTGCTGGCGGGCCGGGCGCTGCGCGGCGCGGGGGCCGGTGCCGGGGCGTGGCCCGCCGCGCTGCTCCCACTGCTGCCCGCGCTGCTGGTGCAACTTTTAGGGTTTCTGCCGCTCTTGGTAGCGCGCCTCACAACCGGGGGCTGACCTCGGCGGGCCGGGGCGCTAGCCTGAGGTCCATGACCGACTTCATACCGACCACCGACCTGAGTGACGCCCAGCCACAAGCGCAGGTGGCTGCGCCGGTCTTGCGCGACTTCGGGGGCCGAACGCGCTTTCAGGGCGCCGCCGTGACCCTGCGAATCAGCGAAAACAACCCGCTGGTGCGCCAGACGCTGCAAACGCCGGGCGCGGGCCGCGTGCTTGTGGTGGACGGCGGCGGGAGCCTCAACTGCGCGCTGCTGGGCGGCAACCTGGGGGTCTTCGGGGTGGAGAACGGCTGGGAAGGCGTCATCATCCACGGCTGCGTGCGCGACACCGCCGAGCTGCGCGAGCTCGACCTCGGCATCCGGGCGCTGGCAGCGCATCCCCGGCGCAGCGGCAAACTCGAGGAAGGCGAGCGCGACGTGCCGGTCACCTTCGCGGGCGTGACCATTCGCCCCGGTGACCACGTGGTGGCCGACGAGGACGGCTGGCTGGTCCTCGGCGCGGAGTCGCCGTGACCGACGGGTCTACCAGCGGCACTGCGCTGAGGGGGCCGGCATGACCCAGGCGAGCAGCTCCGCTGGGACGCCTGCTGTGTTCGTCGTGTCGCCTGCCGAGGCCCAAGCGACCGCACTGGCTGCCGAGCTGCCGGGCACCGAGGTGCGCTGGGTGGCCGACGGCGACCAGTTGCTGCGCGAGGCGCACGCCCGGATTCCCCAGGTCGTGCTGCTCTACAGCCAGGTGCCGGGCACGCCGCTGGGTCAGGTGCTGGGCATTCTGCGTCAACGCGCCGAACTCGCCTCCACCCACTGGCTGGCGGTGGGGTCAAGTGGGCTGGGCGACCTGCTGGCTGCCGGGGCCGACGCGCTGATTGGGGACACCACGCCCCCTCCGGCCCTCGCTGCCCAGGTCCGCACGCTGCTGGGCCGCGCCGCGCAGCAAACCCACCTGCAAGAGCGCCTGACCCGCTTACAGGGCCGGCTCGACGGCTGGGAACACGACGAACAGGTGCGCGACCAGTTGGTCCACATGCTGGTGCACGACCTCAAAAACCCCATCGCGGCGGTCATTGGCCTGCTGCAAATCGTCGAGGACGACGACGGCCTCTCGAACGAGTCGCGTGAGTTGCTGCGGCTGTGCCGGGACGAGTCGCAGCACCTGCTGCACCTCACCGTCAACATGCTCGATGTCCGCAAGATTCAGGCGGGCAAGATGAACCTCCGGCGCGAACTGATGTTCAGCCCGATGTTCGAGGAAGTCATCGAACTCGCGCGCGGCGACGTGGGCAGCAGCCTGCGCGAGCGCCGCGTGGGCGTGCAGGTGGCGCGTGACCTGAATCCCGTGAGCGCCGACCCCGAGATTCTGCGCCGCGTCCTCGCCAACCTGCTCAGCAACGCCCTCAAGCACAGCCTGAGCGGTTCGGCGATCACCGTCAGCGTGCAGGCCGAGCGCGGTGGCGGGGGCGTGCGCCTGAGCGTGCGTGACCACGGCGAGGGTATTCCCGCCGAGGACATCCCCAACCTTTTCGCCGCCTTTGAGCAAAGCCGCCTGACCCTGCATGGCCGCTTCGACACCGGCATGGGCCTGGCCTTTTGCAAGATGGCCATCGAGCAGCACGATGGGCGCATCTGGGTCGAGTCGGTGCGCGGCGAGGGCTCCGAATTTTTCATGACGCTGCCCTACGCGCAGGACCCCGAAGACGGGGACGACGACGATTACGCCGAACTGCTGACTTGAGCGTGGACAAGCACACGAACAACGGCCCGCGAACTTGAAGTCGTGGGCCGTTGTTCGTATGACTCATACGGCTTTAATCCGATTCCCGAACATCCGGAAAGGCGCCGGATGCCCGTCCATCTCCTTATACGGATTCCGATTGAATCTGGTCGTTTCAGATTCAATCCGAGCGGATGCGAGCAGGAAAAAATACGGATTCCGCGATATGGATGCACAGGCGGCGCTTTCCCGACTGTGCAGGAATTAAGCGGAATCCGTATGACTCAGCGCCGGATGTCCGCGTGAATCCCGAAGTCCTCGGCGATCAGGCGGGCCGTCATCTTGGCCGACATCATCACGCTCGGCGTCCCGGCGCCCGGCTGCGCGCCCGCGCCGACGAGGTAGAAGTTGTGCAGGTCCTCGCTGCGGTTGTGCGGGCGGAAAAAAGCGCTCTGGACAAGCCGTGGCTCCGGCCCGAAGGCGTTGCCGAGGTAGCTGTCGAGCGTGCCCGCGAAGTAGTCGGGCGTGATGAACTCGAAGTGGGTCAGGCGCTCACGCAGCCCCGGAATCAGGCCGCGCCGTTCGATGTCGGCCAGGGCAGCTTCGGCCAGCTTTGGCCCTTCCACGTCCCAGTCGATGCCGCTGCCGTTGTGGGGCACCGGCACCAGCGTGTAGGCGGCGTGGTGCCCGGCGGGGGCCAGCGCGGGGTCGGTCAGCGTGGGCACATGCAGGTACTGGCTGAAATCCTCGCCGAGCCGCTTGGTCCCGAAAATCTCGCTCAGCAGCGCCTCGTAGCGCGGCCCCAGCAGGATGTTGTGGTGCTTGAGCGGCAGATCGTCGCCGCCGCGAAAGCCGAAATAGACGACGAGCAGGCTCATGCTTTCGCTGGCGGCCTTCACCCGCAGGTCCGAATTGACCAGCCGCGCCGAGGGACGCACGCGCTTGAGGTAGGTGTTCGCCCAGTCGCCGTTGCTCGCCACCAGGTCGGCCCGCAGCTCTTCGCCGCTCTCCAGCCGCACACCGCGCGCTGTGCGTTTGCCGGGTAGATTGCCGTCCACCAGCACCTCGTCTACGCCGGCGCCGTAGCGGATGGCTCCGCCGAGCTCCTCAAATTTCTGCACCAGCCCGCGCACCAGCGCCCCGGTGCCGCCCATCGCGTAGTGGATGCCCCAGGTCTTCTCGACGAAGTGAATCATCGCGTAGATGGCGGGCACGCTCAGCGGATTGCCGCCGACGAGCAGCGTCTCGAAGGAAAAGACCTGCCGCAGTTTGTCCGACTGGAAGTATTTAGACGTGAACGAAAAGAGGGTGCGCACCGCGTCGAGCTTCAGCAGGTCGGGCACCACCCGCAGCATCGTCGGCACGTCGCCGAAATGGGTGTAGCCGAGTTCCAGAAAGCCCCGCCGGAAAATCGCCTCGGCGTCGGCGTGAAAGCGCTCATAGCCCGCGAGGTCGCCCGGCGCGAGTTCGGCAATCTGGCGCCGGGTGCTCTCCGGGTCGCCGTCGTAGTCGAAATACGTGCCGTCATGAAAGACGATGCGGTAGAAGGGCAAAATCGGCACCAGCGTCACGTACCGGCTGGTGTGGGGGCCGCCGCTCACGCCCTCCTTGACCCGCTCGCCGCTCAGCACCTCGGGTGGGTAGTCGGGCGCGTCCAGGCCAGCGCGGTCCCGCTCCAGCGCGAACAGTTCCTCGATGAAATGCGGCACCGTCAGCACGGTCGGCCCCATGTCGAACACATACCCGTCCGGCGTGCGCTTCTGGTAGGCGCGACCCCCCGGTCCATCGAGCCGTTCCAGAATGGTGGTGTCGAAGCCTAGGCTTTGCAGCCGAATGCCGAGCGCGAGGCCGCCGAAGCCCGCGCCGATGACGAGGGCCGTCTTGCGGCGGGCATAGGGCGAAGGAGCAGGGCGAGGAAGTGCAGATGTCATGACAGTAAACCTCGGAAGTCGGGAAATCAGAAATCAGGGAAAAAGAACAGGGAACAGGGAAGAGGCCGGAGAACGCTGGGCCTCCCGGAGGGGTGACAGATCAGCCGTGGACCGCGCCCAGCGAGCGCAGTTCCCACCACGCCTGCGGCAGCATCAGCAGTTTGCGCCGGCCACTCACGTAGGCGCGGCGCCCGAAATTGTCGTAGCCGGCGCGTTCGAGGTCGTCCAGAATGCCCTCGTAGGCGCGGGCGGCGGTCAGCACCGCCAGCGGGCCGCGTCCGTCGAGCTGCGGAATCCCGGCGCGGCCAGCGGCGTACCACTCGCGCGCCAGCCCGCCGAGGTGCGTCATCAGGGCGCGGTAGGCGGGGCTGAGCGGTTCGCCCTGGCCCCAGCGCTCCAGCGCGGCGCGTGACAGGCCGTATTCGTCGAGCAGGCTCTGCGGCAGGTAGACCCGTCCGCGCGTCAGGTCCTCGCCCACGTCGCGCAGGATGTTGGTGAGCTGCATCGCCTGACCGAGTTGCAAGGCGTCGTTCAGCGTCGCCGCGCCGCCCCGGTAGCCGCTGATAGGCGCGACCATGAACCCCACCACCCCGGCCACCCGGCGGCAGTAGAGCAACAGGTCGTCCATGTCGCGGTACTCGTGCCCACGCAGGTCCATGTTCAGGCCCTCGTGCAGCTCGGCAAAGGCGCTGTGGGGAATGGCGTAGCGCCCCGCCGCCCACGCCAGCGCCGTGCTGATGGGGTCGTCCGCCGGTTGCCCCGCAAACGCCGCGTCAATCCGGCTGCGCCACTCACGGAGTTCGCGCTCGCGGTCCCCGTTTCCCGCCTCGTCCACGATGTCGTCCCCGGCGCGGCAGGCGGCGTAGACCGCCCACACGGCGGCCCGCTCGGGTGGCGAAAACAGTTGCGACCCCAGATAAAACGTCTTGCTGTGCTGCCGCGTCAGGTCCCGGCAGTACCTCACTGCCTGCGCCAGCGGCGGGCGGCGCAGTTCGGTGCAGGGCAGGGCAGGTGAATAGTCCGTCACGGTGAGGGTCCTCGTCGGCAGTCTAAGAGACAAACCGGCCCTAGACCTCACGCCTGCTTACAGAAAAGGAAAGACAGCACCAGCAAGGCGCGGGCGCGGCGGGCCATCGCCAGCACCAAATTGTGTTGACGTTTCCTTTGGGGTAACGGCGATCAGACGTTTCTTTCACTATGCTGGGGCGTGAGGATGCCCCCGCCGGGGCACGAAGCTTGGAGGAAGCACATGGAAGAACGCAAGAGTATGGGAAGCGCACTGGTCGACGTGTTCGATGCGGGCGTGGTTCTCGTCAAGTCCGAAATCAATGCGCTGGCCCGTAAGGTCGGAGAAATCGCCAAGGCCAAGGGCCTCGGGCTGGTGCTGCTGCTCGCCGCGCTCGGGCCGCTGCTGCTGGGGATGATTTTCCTGATTCTGGCGGTGTTCTACGGCCTGATGCGTCTGGGCCTCGCCGCCTGGGCCGCCGCGCTGATCATCGCCCTCGTCAGCCTCGCCATCACCGGCGCGCTGATCGCGATGGGCCTGCAAAAGCTCAGCGCCGAAGTCGACACCGACATGCCCCGCCGCCCGGTGGACATGAGCGGCCCCGAGTTCCGCGCCGGCCAGGGCGCCGAGTACCAGAACGCCCCCGGCGTGCCCGCCACCTCGCTGAAGTACCCCGTTCCCGGCGCTGCCGCGGCGACGGCGGTGCCCGCTGCGAGCTACGGCACCACCGGCAGCCGAGTCACTGGGAGCCAGGTCACGGGAACCCAGGTCGTCGGCAGTCAGGCTGCCGGCACCGTGTCGGGCAGCGTCCAGCCCTCGGTGGAAGGCGCCGAGCGCGTGCCGGTCTATGAGAGCGACGCCGATGGCCGCGCCACGATGTACGGCGACCGCCTAAACGACAAGCTCGAAGGCCATGACGACCACGACGACCCCAACCTGCAAAACCCGGTCGTGCTGCACGACGCCCCCGGCATCGCCGTGAGCACCACCCCCACCTTCCGCGAAGACATGCGCCGCGAGGGCCTGAGCGTGAACGACGTGCCCCCCACCGACCCCGACCAGACCAAGCCCGGCCAGGGAGGTCACTGAGATGGCAGATTCCAAGGACATTCGCACCGAAGCCCAGGGCCCCGTGACCCAGGTGCAGACCATTCAGGCGCAGCCCGCCGTGACCCATGAGCCGGTGCCTGCTCAGCCGCCCGTCCAGTCCCAGGCGCCCGTCAGCCGCGCCGAGGACCAGAGCCCGGTGATGTCGGGTACGCTGGTGCGCGTGGGGGAAAACACCGACGTGCGCTATCTCAACGAGCAGGAAGAAGCCCGCGAGCGCCTCAAGGCGAGCGTGGACCGCCTGACCCAGCAGGCCAGCTTGCAGGTCAAGGTCGAAAAAGAGCCGCTGAAGATGCTCGGTGGCGCTTCGGCAGTGGGCGCAGTCATCGGCCTGGTGCTGGGTCGTCAACTGCGGCGTTCCAAGAAGATCTACGTGGACGCCCACAGCCCGGTCAAGCACCAGCGCGAGTTCGTTAAGGCGCAGCAGCGCGCCCAGAACAACAAGAACAACGTCGGCGGCGCCCTGCTTGCCACGCTGGGCACCATGGCCGTCAAGATGCTGACTGACAAGGTGCTGGCGCCCAAGCTCGAAGAAGTCGCCAACAACCTGCTCGACAAGGCCGGGCAGCCGAGCGCGGCCACGCGGGTTGCGGCGCCCTCCAACGCCAACGCGACGGCAGCCGCCAGCAACGCGGGCCAGATTCCAACGGTCAACCGGGCAAGTACTCCAGTCGCGCCTGCTGCGGCCCCAGCTCAGACTCAGTCGCAGCCCCAGGTAAGTGGCGATCATCCCCACCCCGGCGTACATTACACCGCCAACCCGGTGCACCCCGGCGTGGTGCCGATTCCGGACAGCGTGGTCGAGGCGAAGGCCCAGGGCACGCCTATCAGCGAAGACCAGAAGGTCAACCCCAACCTGTCCTGAGACTCTTTTCCTGTGGCGGCTCCCTGCGGGGGGCTGCTTTTTTGTGCCGCCGTTCCTGGGTCGGCTGCGCTTGCGCTTTGCTACCCTGCCTCCATGACCGCCCGCCGCAGCACCCGCCAGCGTGACGTGATCGCCCGCGTGTTGCAGGACGCGCCCGGTCCGCTCGGGGTCACCGAGGTACACGCCTGCGCACAGGCCGAGCTGCCTCGGCTGGGCATTGCCACGGTGTACCGCACCCTCAAGCTGCTGACCGAGGAGCGCCGCATTCACCCGGTGCTGCTTGACGGCGAAACTCTTTACGAAACAGTAGGCCGGGGACATCATCACCATTTCAGCTGCACGCGCTGTGGCCGAGTGTTTACGCTGCATACCTGCCCGGTAACCTTGCCGAGCAGCGCCGTCTATCCCGGCGGGTTCGTGGTCGAGGCGCACGAAGTGACGCTTTATGGGCAGTGTCCGGAGTGCGCGGCGAGGAAGACCGGGGCCCACTAAGGCGGGAAGTTTTTACTGCGTGGCTTCTGCGAAAGCCTGCGCCACCTGCCCCACCGTCTGGTCAAGGCTGTGATGGTCAAGGACCCATTCCCGCGCCGCCGCGCCGTAACGCCGGGCCTGTTCCGGGTGGGCCGCAAGCGCCCGCAGCGCCCGGGCGAGCAGCGCGGGCTGGGGAGGCACCAGCAGGCCGGTCTGACCGTCTTGCACCAGTTCGCGCTGGGCGGGAATCGGCGTGGTGACCAGCGGCAACCCGGAAGCGAGCGCCTCCAGCGTGACGAGCGACTGGTTTTCGGCGAGCGTAGGTTGCAGCAGCACGTCCGCCGCCCGGTAGAGGTCGGGCATGTCCCAGCGCCGGCCCCAGAATTGTACGTTGGGCTGAGTGCGCGCCAGTTGCTGCGCGAGTCGCCCACCTCCCGAATCCATATCGCCGACGAACACGAAGTCGAGGTCGGAAGCTTGCCGCGCTGCCCAGACCGCCGCCAGTTGATTTTTTTCGGGGGCGAAGCGGCCAGGGACGAGCACGGTAAAGCGGCGAAATCCCAGCTCGGCGCGCAGCTTTTCGCGCGCGGACTCAGGCAATGGCGAAAAACGGTTAGTGTCCACTCCGTTGGGCACCGCCCGCACGTCCGACACCCGCAGTTCTTGCTGTAAGAAAGCCGCGCCCCACCGCGACACCGTGAGGCGCTGCTCAGCCTGGGGAAGGAATTTGGCCTTCGTCTGCCGGTAAATTTCGCGGTAAAGGCCCTGGAGCGGCCAGCCGTAGTGATAGTCGAGCTGGTCGTGCAACACCACACTGCGCGGCGCCCTGAGCTGGGGCAGTAACGTGCGGTAAGTGTCTGGATTCCAGACTTGCAACACCCGCAGGTCGGCGTCCCCAGTCATCTCCGGCAACGTCAGCAGATCGGTCCAACGCTCCACCGTGACGCCCTGCTCGGTGAGTTGCGCCGCCCAGCGGTCGAGGGCGGGCGCCGCCGAGCAGTACACCGTCGCCCGTTGCCCATGCGCGCGCAACCGGGGCAACACGTCAAGCAGCCACACCTCGCTGCCCGCCACCCGCGGCGCGTCGGTGATGACCGTCAGATTCAGGTCGTGCCCTGCCTCAGTCATCCACTGGCTCCCCGCGCTGCAACTTCACGCCGCGCACCAGATTCTGGTACATCAGCGCCGAGGTCAGCGGCCCCACGCCGCCCGGCACCGGGGTCTGGGCGCGCACCGGCAGCTCGGGTAGAGCGTCGCCCACCATGTCACCGCTTTCCTGCACGTTGATGCCGGCGTCAATGACGACGTGCTCCGGCTGCACCTGCTCGGGCCGCAGCAGCCCTGCCTTGCCTACTGCGACCACCACCGCGTCCTGCGCAGCCAGCACCGCCGCGAGGTCGCGGGTGTGCTCGTTGCACAGCGTTACCGTCGCGCCCTTATTGTTCAGCATAAACAGCAGCGGGCGGCCCACCGTGCGCCCCGGCCCGATGACCGCCACCCGCAAGCCGCGCAGGTCGTCGCCCAGCGCGTGCCGCAGCAGAAAGCGCACCGAGCGCGGCGTGGGCGGCAACAGCGCCTCGGGTTCGCGTCCGGCGGCGATCAGGGCGAGGTTGGCCGGGCTCAGCCCCTCGATATCCTTGCGCGCCGCAATGTGCAGCAGCGCGGCGTCGGCGTCCAGCCCAGCGGCCAGCGGCAGCTCCAGCACGATGCCGTGCACGGCGGGGTCGGCGGACAGCTCGCGCAGGGTCTGTTCCAACGCCTCCTGCGTGGCCGCCGCGCCGAGGTCCACCACCCGGAACGCCACCCCCAGCTTCTTGGCGCGCTTCGCCTTGCTCTGCACGTAGACCTGCGAGGCCTCGTCGTCAGAGGCCAGCACGCTCACCAGTTGCGGCTCAAAGGGTGGGTCCAGTTGCGCCCAGGCTTTCAGGTCGGCGCGCACGCCGCGCATGACCCGATCGGCCAGCGGTTTGCCGAGCAGCGCGGCGGTTTCGGAAGCGGCAGGTTCGGAAGAGGTCTGCATCCTGTCCTCAGTGCCGGAAATGCCGCGACCCCGTGAACACCATGCTGATGCCCAGTTCGTTGCAGGCGGCAATCACTTCGGGGTCACGCTTGGCGCCGCCGGGTTGCAGCACGGCGGTCACGCCCGCGCTCGCTGCCAGCCGCACCACGTCGTCGAAGGGGAAAAAGGCTTCGGAGGCCAGCACCGCGCCCTGAGCTGCTTCACCCGCGTTGGCGATGGCGCGCTCGGCGGCCCAGATGCGGCTCACGGCCCCGGCACCGAGGCCCACCGTCACGCCGCCTTTGCACAGGGCGACGGCGTTGGACCGCGCCCCTTTCACCACCGCCCAGGCGAAGCGCAGGTCGGCCCATTCCTGCTCGCTGGGCTGGCGCTCGGTCACCACTTCGGGGCACAGATCGTCCCAGGGGCGGGCGTCGCGCTCCTGCACGGCAAACCCGCCGGTCAGCGGGCGCACGTCCAGCACGCTCACGCCCTGTGGCTGGCCCGCAATCAGCACCCGCAGGTCGGGCTTTTTGGCGGCGAACCACTCCACCGCGTCGGGGGTCACGTCGGGCGCGATTAGCACTTCAAGGAAGGTGCCTTTCATGCTCTGCGCCGCCCCGAAGTCCACCGGCTGACTCACCGCCACTACGCCCCCGAACACACTGAGGGTGTCGGCGTCGCGGGCGCGTTCCCAGGCGGTCTTCACGTCGGCGGCCACCGCCACACCGCAGGGGTTGGCGTGCTTGACGGCCACGCACACGGCGCCCTGCTCCTGCGCCGCCAGCTCCTGACACAAGCTCCACGCAGCGTCGGCGTCGGCATAGTTGTTGAAGCTCATCGGCTTGCCGGCCACCACCTGCGCGTCAATCACCGGGCCGCGCGCGTTGCCCCAGCGGTAAATGGCGCCGGGCTGGTGGGGGTTTTCGCCGTAACGGACCTGCGCGGTGCGGGTGAGGTCGAGGCTGAGGTGCTCGGGCAACTGCGTCGGCAGCTCGTCCGATTCGCCTGACAGATACGCCGTAATCGCCGCGTCGTACTCGGAGGTGTGGCGGTAGGCCTTGGCGGCCAGGCGGCGGCGCTCGGCGGGGGAGACCTCGTCTTGCAGGGCCAGCGCGTAATCGGCGGGGTCCACCAGCACCAGCACGGCGTCGTGGTTCTTGGCCGCCGAGCGAATCATGGCCGGGCCGCCGATGTCGATGTTCTCAATCACTTCGGGGTCGGGTGCGCCGCGCGCCACCGTTTCGCGGAAGGGGTAGAGGTTCACGCACACCAGGTCGATGGTGCCGATGTCCTGCGCGGCGAGCTGCCCCAGGTGCCCGGCCTCACGCCGCGCCAGGATGCCGCCGTGAATGGCCGGGTGCAGCGTCTTGACCCGCCCGTCCAGCATCTCGGGAAAGCCGGTCACGTCGCTGACTTGCCGCACCGGGATGCCGGCCCCCGAGAGTGTGGCAAAAGTGCCGCCCGTGCTGAGCAGTTCCCAGCCGCGCTGCTGCAACTGCGCCGCAAACTCCACCACGCCTGTCTTGTCGCTGACCGAAATAAGCGCCCGTTTCGTCATGTTGCCTCCCGTTTTCCACACAGGAAAACGCCCCCGCACATGCAGGAAGCGTCCGACCCAGGCGCACGGTCTTTGCTATGCCAGAAGGCTTCCCCGTGGTCTTCCCACGTTTTCGCGCCAGTCACCTTCCGCAGACGGGCGCAGCATAGCGCGTGGCGCAGCGTTGGCGAAGCAAAAGGCAGAGCGGCCCGCTGGCGCCCTGCCTTCTGTCTTTGCCCTCAGTTGCTGTTGCCGCTGCCGTCGGGCGCTGGCATCGTAGTCCCGGTGGACTCCGGCAAGGTTTCCTGCACCACGGTCGGCTGGTTCGTCTGGTCGCCGCCAATCACCTGACGCAGTTCGTCCATCACGGCGCGTTCCTTGTCGTTGACCTGTTCGCCGCCGATGCCCAGGAAGCCGCCTTCCTTCGCGGCGTTCGCGGTGTTTTCCACCACCTTGAGCAGCATCTGGCGGTAAGCGGCGGCGTCTTCGGGGCTCGCCTTGCTGCTCACCAACCACGCGGCTTGCCGCACGCCCTCAATGCTCTGCGCTTTGACCTCTTCCATGTCGCGGGTGTTTTGCTGGGGCAGGTCCTTGGGGTCGGGCGGGGTGCCGAGCAGTTCGGCGGCCATCGCCTCCATCAGCGGCGTGCGCGGCGTGCCGCTGACACTTTCGCGCACGGAAGCGGCAATCGCCTGCGCTTCGGCGAGCAGCCCGGTCAGTCCGCTGGGGCTGGCGGCGACCACAGCGGCCCCCGCGCGGCCTGGCCCGGTCATGACCTTGAACCACTCGTCTGCCGTGAAGTTGTCTTTTACGCTCATGCGGCCAGCTTCAATGGTTCGTGCAGTTTTAGGCGGCTTTGAGGCCGAAATTTAGCGGACTGGACGGCAGATGTTCTAATTCTTCAAAGCGGGCCGAGAGATCCAACTTGGACAAAATCACTTGGGCCAGCAGGGCGTTATACGCCCTGCGTTTCATGTCTTCGAGACTGAACACCAGATTCTGTCCGCCCTCTGCTGCTCGCAGGGCCTCAAGGCGACAGAGGTTCAGGGTCAGCAAGACCACGTTCCAATGCGCCTCAATGCCTGGCTGTGACCGCAATTGCACATCCTGGCCTCCCAGGAACTGCTTGGCATCCCGGAAGATCAGTTCAATCTCGAAACGGCTCCGGTACAGCGCAATGACCTCATGAGCGGGCATCGTCACAGCGGTGCTGAACAGCACCGCGTAACCCGTCACTTGACCCTTTTTACCGACCTGCTGGATGACGACTGCACGCACTTCTCGCGCCCACTGCACGCTCCAGACCACCTGAGTCCACACCCGCTCGGTCGACGTTTCAGAAACGAGGTCAAAGCGCTGCAAGTCGCTGAAATCCACCTTGCCGTCGAACTTTTTTGGCCGTCCGCGTCGTCTGGGATGCTCGCCGGTATAGAGATACTTGAGGTTGGCGTTGCGAGGAAATCTGGAGATGAATGGGAGACCGTGACCGGTCACGGTCTCCACCATGGATTCTTTCGCATAGTTCCCATCCGCAACCACAGCGGCCAGATCAAGCCGTGGAACAGTCTGGAGATCAAGCAACACGTCATCCAGCTGGTCAGCGGCCTGTTCCAGACGACTCGGGGCCTCAGACCCGGTCCGGGTCTGACGGACATCGACCGTAAATGCCTGTCGGTGCTGGACGTCAATCAGGGCACAGCAGGATTGCTCGATCCCACGTTCGGTCCGTGCGGCACAGCCATTCCAGAACGAGCCGAGGTGTGCGGTGTGCTGACCAGATTTGCGGTGAAAAGAGGCGTCGATGGCCAGAACGCACAGTGGGCTGATCAGCCCACTCTCAATCGCCGTGCTCACAGTCGCCCGGTGTACTGCGCCCCAGGGAATGGCCCCGGGGTCACTTCGGTGCAGCCAACGACGGATCGTACTCTCTGAGCAGGCCGCATATCGGGAGAGGTTCAGGACGTTCAGCCGTCCAGGAACAGCGAGAAATACGCTAAGCAGCACGGTCAGAAAATTCCGCTGCGTCTTGCGCAGCGGGACCGCGCTGAGAACGTACTGTAGGATAGCCATTAGACCCATTGGAAGCGGTGTGTTCACAGCCCCATTTTCGGTGGGTCTTTCTTTGTGACCTCAAAACTGCACGAACCATTGCAGCTTAGAGCATTTGACAAAAAGATGGCACAGCTTTTTGGCGAGCGGAGCGAGTACAAAACAAAGAGCAGAGCGGAGAATGGAGCGGGTGGCGGCGCTTTTCCGACGCACGCGTAATTCGGAGAACTGCTCTGGGCGCGGAGGCGGGGCGGGGGAATTGTGATTTTATTGGGAAAGTTCGAGGCTGGCGGTGGACCGTCAGAAGGCCTTCACCCGGCGCGTCTAGCCTGAATCCATGCGAAAAACCCTCGCCCTGCTGCTGTGCCTCGGTTCCTTCGCCGGAGCCGCGCAAGTCACCCTCCGCGAAGGCGAAACGGGGCGGCTCGGTGCCCGGCACCTTACGGTGCTGGAGGTGCAGGACCGGCGCTGTGGACCGACGGCGGACTGCCTCGCCGATGTCGTCGCCCGCGTCCAGGTCAAGCAAAATGGACGAGCCTCGGTGCTGACCCTGAGCTGGCCGCCGGAACGGGTGCCGCGCTGGAGTGGCGTAGGCGTAGTCGCCGTATCGGGTGGAAGCGCGCTCACCGTTAAACTCACCAATCGACCGCCCGGCAACCGCGCACCGGGACAGACGCTCACGCTGCGGCGCGGCGAAACGGGACAGCTCGGCCCCCGTCAGGTCAAGCTGCTCGGTCTAGAAACGCGAGTCTGTTCGCCGCAGGTGCTCTGCGTGCGGTCCCGCGTCACTACCGTCTATCTGGACGTGCGTCAGGGCGGGCAAAAAAGCTGGCTGGCCCTGGAGTATCCGGCCCCTGTTGCCCACAGCGGCGTGCGCTTGGTGAAGGCGACGGACGAGGCTCGCCCGGCGCTGACCTTTTCGGATGTGGGCGAGTGAGGCTCAACTCCTGAGAAACGCCCCCACCCGCTCCGGCAAGTCCTGTGGGTCCATCAAAAAGGCGTCGTGGCCGTGAATGCTGCCCAGTTCCCAGTAGTCGGCGTGGGGAAGCTCGGCGGCGCAGGCGCGGACCTCGGCGGCGGGGTAGAGCAGATCGCTGGAGATGCCGACGACGAGTACCGGCGCGCGCACCGCTTTGAGGTCGGCGCTGCTCGGCTGAAAGGCGTCCATCGCCCAGGTGAGGGCGCAGTAGGTCTGCTCGTCGAAGCGGGCGGCGAGTTTTTCGCCTTGGTAGTGCAGGTAAGACGTAACGGCGGGCACCCCCGGCACGCGCTGCCCCGCCTGCGTGCGGCTTAGGCTTTCGGGGCTGCGGTAACTGAGCATGGCAATCTGGCGCGCCACCTTCAGCCCCTCGCCGCCGGGAGCGAGGGCAATGGCGCTGCGGGCCGCCGTGTTCAGTCCAATAGCCCAGGGCGAGTGCCGCGCCGGGGCTCCTATAATCACGGCCTTTTCCACCAGGTCGGGGCACTCCAGCAGCCAGGCGTAGGCGAGCATCCCGCCCATGCTCGCGCCGATGACCCGCACCCGTCGCACGCCGAGAGAATCCAGCAGGGCGCGCCCCACCCGGGCCATGTCGCGCAGGCTGAGCGGCACCGGTCCGGAACAGGTGGCGGCGAGTTCAGCGGCGCTCGTCGTGCCGGCGCACCCGCCGAGGACGTTGGCGCACACCACGTAGTCGTCTGCCGGGTCCAGTGGCCGGCCCGCGCCCAGAAAGTCGGGCCACCACTCGTGCACCGCGCTGTCGCCGGTCAGGGCGTGCAGCACCAGCGTGGCGTCGGCGCGCGGCGTGCCGTAGGTGTGAAAGGCCACCCGCACGTCGCTCAGCGCCCGTCCGCAGTCGAGCAGCAGCGGCTCACGCCGGAAGAGAACGACCGTCTGCGGCCCCGAACAGTCGGGTTCTTCGGTCAGCAGCAGGGCAGAGGCGTGGCCCGCGAGCACGGCGGTCACGCCCGCTCCCCAGCGCTCGCCAGGGCCTGCGCGAAGTCCTCGCGGATGTCGTCTACGTGCTCGATGCCCACCGACACCCGGATGAGGCCCGGCGTGACCCCGGCGTTCGTCTGCGTCACCTCGTCGAGCTGGCTGTGGGTGGTGCTCGCCGGATGAATGACCAGCGTGCGGGTGTCGCCCACGTTGGCGACGTGCTGCGCGAGCTTGACCGAGCGAATAAACGCTTCGCCCGCCGCCCGGCCCCCGCGCAGCTCGAAGGTGAGCACCGCGCCCGCCCCGCGCGGCAAGTAGGTCTGCGCCCGGTCGTAGTGGGGGTGGTTGCTCAGGCCGGGGTAAGTGACCTGCTTCACGTCCGGGTGGCTGATGAGCCAGTGCGCCAGCGCCAGGGTGTTCTCGGCGTGGCGCTCGGCGCGCAGGCTCAGGGTTTCAAGGCCTTGCAGAAACTGCCACGCCTGCTGCGGCGCCAGGGTCGTTCCCAGGTCGCGCAGCCCCTCGGTGCGGGCGCGGGTGATGAAGGCGATGTTCGGCAGCCCCAGCCCGTTGCCTTCCCCGAACGTCTCCCAGAACTTCAGCCCGTGATAACTCGGCGAGGGCTCGGTCATCAGCGGATACCGCCCGCTGCCCCAGTCGAAGTTCCCGCCGTCCACGATGACCCCGCCGATGCCGTTGCCGTGCCCGCCGATCCACTTGCTCGCCGAGTGCAGCACGATGTTGGCGCCGTGCCGCAGCGGCTGGCAGTAGTATCCGCCGGCCCCGAAGGTGTTGTCCACGACCACCGCGACGCCGTGCTCGTGCGCGACTTTCGCCACGCCCTCGAAATCGGGAATGTTCAGCGCCGGGTTGCCGATGGTTTCCAGATATACGGCCCGCGTGCGCTCGTCGATCAGCGCGGCGAATTCCTCGGGGCGCTCGTCTTTGCTGGTAAACCGCACCTCGATGCCGAGCCGCTTGAGCGTGACGCGGAACTGGTTGACGGTGCCGCCGTACAGGTTGGGCGACGAGACGATGTTGTCTCCCGCCTGCGCCAGCGTGAGCAATGTCACGAGCTGCCCCGCGTGCCCGCTCGACACCGACAGCGCCCCCACGCCCCCTTCGAGGGCGGCCACCCGCTGCTCGAACACGTCGTTGGTGGGGTTCATGATGCGGCTGTAGATGTTGCCGAATTGCCGCAGCCCGAAGAGGTCGGCGGCGTGCTCGGGCGACTCGAACACGTAGGAGTTGGTGGCGTAGATGGGCGTTTGCTGCGCTCCGGTCACGGGGTCGGGGCGTTGTCCGGCGTGCACCTGCAAGGTCTCGAAGTGCAGAGGCTGCGGCTGTTTGGTATCGGTCATGGTGGCGGCTCCTCGGGGGAAGCAGGTTCGGGGGCGCCAGTCACGGCACTCCCCCTGCCTGCTGTGAATCGAGAAGGGACACTTGAATATCGTCATCCGCGTGGCCTTCCCGCTTGGTCCCGCCCGGCGGCTCATCGTTGACACGCCCAGGGGGCTGGCCTTGGCACCGTGACGTGATGGGGTCCGGTTGCCGCGCCGTCGTCGAGCCAGGTCTCTCGGGCGCTCTGAAGTGGGTGGCTCCTGCTGCGGGAGCTCCTCAAAAAGTAGCGCGGAGGCGGGTAAGGGGTCAAGGCGAAACTTAGACGGGGCTGAGCGTGCCCTGCCCCCGTTGACACATTGGCCCGGCCTTGTTATCTTGTTCCCCGCCTGACCGCACGGGAAGGCCACAAGAAGGGCGCGAGTGTAGCTCAGCTGGTTAGAGCGCACGCCTGATAAGCGTGAGGTCCCCAGTTCAAGTCTGGGCATTCGCACCAAGAAGAAATCCCTCGTCCAGAACGGGGGATTTCACTTTTATTCTGTGGCTCGAAAAGCTCGTCTCCGACTGAAAATCGGAGCAAGCTTGAGGTCTGGTTTCACGTCAAAAGAAGCGCAGAGCACCGCTTCAGCCCAGAGAATCCCTCAGCGCAGCGGAGCTGTCTTCCACTCCGTCGGCTCCTGCTGGGGCGTAAAGGCTTTGCTGACTCCCTGGGCAGAGATACGGCGAAAGGGGTCCACGCCGTCACAGCGACCGCTCAGGCTCTGCTTGGTAAAAGTCGGTCTGGCTCCCGGCAGGACACGGATGACCTGGCTTGTCCAGCCGGCGGTGCCCATGTTGCCGCAGTCGTTGTAGTTCACCTTCTCGAGCATCAGAAAACGTCTGCTGGGACGCAGTTCTGCCACCGCCAGATAATCGTAGGCGGTGCCTTGACCTTCCAGGTGGCGCAGCAAGCCCAGTTCGGAAGAGCCGTTCCGGTTGATGTCCTTGAGGCTGTACAGCTCGGTGAAGTGGTCCTTGAAGACGTAGTGAGCCACCACCTGCTGGCCCTGCATGATGACCAGACCCTGGCGGCTGACATTGGGAATTTCAAAGCAGGACGTGTACAGATACGCTGTTTGCCGGGTGTTGGGCGCCGTGAACGCTCCGGCAGCCGCGCCGTTGATGTTGAGGTCCTGGTCAACACAAGAAGCGTCGCGGCCCCAGAGCTGAGCTTGGTCGGCTCGACGTGCCAGCGCGCGAATCTGCTGCCACACCTTTTCCTGAAGCTGTGGCGCTGGCGTGGGAACACGCACGTCGTACAGCACGCGGGACTGAGCGGCAGCGACGCCGGGCAGACTCAAGAGCAGGGCGCAGGTCCAAGTCATGAATTTCATGGGCGGAGCGTACTGGCCGAAGTCTTGAAGGCATCTGACAAAAAGTTTTTGAGGTACGCGGTTTCCTTCTTAACCCCGTGTCCTGGCGCACGCCGCCCCGGTGCCAAAACGTCACGAAAGTTGCTGCTCCATTGCCGAGGCTGAAGGCCAGCTAGACGGGCGCCCCAACAGGCTCAGGCAGCGGCGGCAACGTCCGTCCTTCGACCCACACCCGCAGCGTCTGTTCGGCCTCCGCCCCCAATTGTGTTTTCACCAATGTCAGCAGTGCCGTCGTCGAAACTGGGCGGCCTGTAAAGGTCTTCACGTAGCTGTGCAGGAATTGCCCGAACGCCGCGTCGCCCACCTTCAGCCGCAGGGCGTGCAGGGCCAGTGCGCCGCGAAAATAGGCGCTGGCATCGAAGATTTCTTCTTCACGGGTGGCGCGCAGCGGGCGGCTGGGCAGGACCGACAGCCGCGCGTACCAGTCGGCGGCCATCGCCTGACCGTCTTCACCCTGGCTCTCGGCCCACAGCAGCTCGGCGTAGGTGGCAAAGCCTTCGCTCAGCCAGGTGTCGGCCCAGTCGGCCAGCGTCACCTGGTCGCCGAACCACTGGTGCGCCAGCTCGTGCAGCCGGACCCGCTCGCGGTTGGAAGTGGCAGGCATGGTGGTCAGGCCCGCCGTTTCCAGCGCCAGTTGCCGCACCGGCAGCAGGGCGACGCCGTACACCTCGTCGGGGTAGGGGCCGAACCAGTCGCTCAGCACCCGCAGCATCCGCGCCGTTTCGCCCTCGGGAACCGTCGTCCCAGCGGGCAATCCCGCCGCGTAGATGTCCCGGCGGTGCACCGTCTGGGTGCCGAGCTGCACGTCCGGTGCGGTGCGCCGTTCCAGTGGCCCGACAATCAGCCCCAGCGCATAGGTCGGCACTGGGACACGCTGGGTAAACGTCAGGGTCTTCAGGCCGTTGCGCTCTGTCTGCGTCGTGAACAGTCCACTGGCCGCCGCCGACGCGCTCGCCGGCACCGTGACCCGCACCGTGAAGGTCGCCGGGTCGGACGGGTGGTCATTGCACGGCAAAAAGCCCCGCGTGCCGTGCGGCTCACTGAGGCTGTAGCTCAGGCCCGCCTCGTTTTGCCAGCCGGGGCGGATGGGCAAACCGGGGTCGCCGCTGAGTTCCGGCGTACCCGCATAGATCAGCCGCAGGCGGCCCGTTTCGCCGGGGCGCAGCGGGCGCGGAAGCGTCACTTCCACCTTCTGCGCGGTCTGCACCCAGCGCACGCGTTGCCCGTTCCACTGCGCCGCGCTCACCCGTGGCCCCAGCAGGTCAAGAACGATGCGGGACAGCGGCTCGCGGGCACCGACGGTGAGGGTCACGTCGCCGCTGAGGTGCGGCTCGCCGGGACGCGGCACGGTCAGGTGTAGGTCATAGTGCTGCACGTCCAGCCCGCGCTGCCCGAGCGACGGGAAGATGGAATCGCCCACGCTCTGGCCCAGCGCCGCACCGCCGAGGGTGAGCGAGAGGGCGAGCCCCCGCAATAGGGCGCGTCTCATACGAATTCCGACTGTGCTGGAATGGAGCGCAGTCCGTCTCAAATCGGGTAGTACGCCCGCGCTTTGCCGGCGATGAAGTCGCGGGTGGGCAGCCAGATCAGCGGGTTGCGTTCCTCGCACTCGGGCGGCGGGCCGTAGCGCACCAGGCCCTCGACCTGCTCGAAGGGCACCCATTTCACGCCCACCACTTCGGGGTCGGTGGGGTCGAGTTCGCCATGAAACGCCGCCGTGAAGCGGGCAAAATTGGCAAAGCACTCGTTGCGGGTGCCGGTCAGCAGCTCGCCTTCGAGCAAGCTGACAAATTCGAGGTTGGTGACGTGCAGGCCGGTCTCGACCAGCACCTGCCGCACGGCGGCGTCGGCCAGCGTCTCGCTCGGCTGGGCCTTGCCGCCCGGCAGTCCATAGAAAATCGAGCCGTCGTCCATTCGTTCTTCGACCAGCAGCAGTTCTTCACCCCGCACCAGATAGACGTGGGCGGCCCGCTTGATCGGCAGCGTGCGCGAAAGATTCATCTGCGGGCAGCATAGCGCGGGCCTCCGCTGCGCCGCGCCCGGTGACGCACAAGGGAATGTGCCCGGAAGATTCTCAAGGTGCGGCTCAGCCCCGCGTCCCTGGTGCGCTTTAGAGTGCCCCCATGACCCGCAACGACAAAAGCGACGAACAGCACCTGAACGCCGAGCAGTTGGAGCAAGAAGTAACTGGCGAAGTGGTGGACGAGGGCACCACCGGCGAACTGCTCAACGACAAGATGAGCGCCGAGGACATCCTGCGCGAGAACGCCGACGAGAGCGGCAACGTCAACGATCAGCCCGGTTTCGACGACGGGCGGCTGGGTGGCAGCGACGGCGAAGACCGTCAGGGCGAACCCAATAACCGCCTCGGCAGTGACCTCGGCGGCGAAGCCGAGGGCGGTGCGGGCACGGGCCGCAGCGGCGGCGTGGACGGCGGCCCGGAGCGCAAGACGCCGCTGCCGGGGTAAGGGGAGAAAGCAATAGGGAAAGGGCCTCAGCGATTGCTCAGGCCCCTTTTCCCTTGCCTATTTTCTTTACTTGTCGCCCTCCATAAACAGCGGCAGGTGCCCAAGCGAGGTCACTTCCGGGCGTTCCTGGCCCTCGGTGAACACGGCGACGACGGCGGCGACCTGCGCCCCCACCTCGTCCAGAATCTCGGTGATGGAGTGCAGAGTGCCGCCGCTCGACACCACGTCGTCCACGATGGCGACCCGCTTGCCGCGCAGCTTTTCCACGTCGAAGCCGTCGAGCACCAGCAGTTGCGGCTTGCCGGTGGTGATGCTGACCACCTCGCGGGCGATGGGGTTATGCATATAGGGCTTCTGGGTCTTGCGAATCACGATGTAGGGCTTGCCCGACTCGCGGCTGATGACGTGCGCGAGCGACACGGCCTTGACCTCGGGGGTGACGAGCATGTCCACGTCACCCGGCAGCCGCGCCGCGAGCGCCTTGCCCGCCGCCTCGGTCACTTCGGTGTCGCCGAGCATGTTGAACAGGGCCACCCGGGCGCCGCCGGGCACTTCCATCAGCGGCAGTTCGCGCGTCACGTCGCCCACTTGTACGGTGTAGGTCTTCACCGGGCAAGTGTAGCGCCGTGCCCGCGCCGCGCGCCTCCGCTACACTCGGGGTCGGTCGGCTGCCCTTGCCCCGCGCGCTGGGGCCAGCCGAGGAACCCCGGGAACCGGAGGGGGACGGTTCCGAAGTCCCGTGAACACAGTCGTGGGAAGCCTGATCCTGCGGGCTGTCCCTGCCCTTTGTTCCCAGTCAATGCGGCACGTTCCGGCGCTGGCCTGCGCCGCCCGTGCTGTGATGGAGGCCCGATGCCCGAACCCAGCCTGAATCAACCCAGTCTGCACAAACTCAGTCTGCCCCCACCCTGCCTGATGGCCCTGTTGCCGCCTGAGCGCGCCGGAGGCCGTCCGTGACCCTCGCCGTCCTGTTTCCCTTTCTGATGGCCGCTGTGTGTGCCCTACTTGGGCCTCAACTGGGGCGGCGCACCGGGTACTTTGCCGCCGCCGGGTTTCTGCCCGCGCTGGCGCTGATTCCGCGTCTGTTCGCCCTGCCTGCCGCCGCGCCCGTGAGCGAGGTGACGCGCTGGGTGCCCGAACTGGGGCTGAATCTGGTGTTCCGGGGCGACGGCTTTTCGCTGCTGTTCGCCGCCCTGATCGGGGTGATCGGTACCCTCGCCACGCTGTACTCGGTGGCTTACCTGTCGGCGGGCGAGAAGTTCGGACGCTTTTACCCGTACCTGCTCTGCTTCGGCGGCTCCATGCTGGGGCTGGTGCTCAGCGACAACCTCGTGGCGCTGTTCGGCTTCTGGGAAATGACCAGCGTGACCAGCTTTCTGCTCATCGGGCTGTGGCACACCCGCAGCGCGGCGCGCGACGGAGCGGTCAAGGCGTTTCTGATTTCGGCGCTCGGCGGGCTGGGGCTGCTCGCCGCCGCCGCCATGCTGTCTATCGCCGGGGGGAGCCCCAACCTTTCGCAGCTCGACCTCGGCGCCGTGCGCGCCTCGCCGCTGTTCGTGCCCGCGCTGCTGTGCACGCTGCTGGCGGCCTTCACCAAGTCGGCGCAGCTTCCCTTTCACATCTGGCTACCCACGGCGATGGAAGCGCCCACACCCATCTCGGCCTTCTTGCACTCGGCCACCATGGTCAAGGCCGGGGTGGTGCTCGTCGCCAAATTCGGGCTGATTTTCGGCACGTCGGCGCTGTGGTCGGGCATCACCGTGCCGCTGGGGCTGCTGACGATGGTGTGGGGCTCGTGGCTGGCGCTGCGGCAGACCGATCTCAAGGCGCTGCTGGCGTACTCCACCGTCTCGCAGCTCGGGCTGCTGATGAGCCTCTACGGGCTGGCCGACGCGGGCGGGCGCTTTGCCGCCACCGCGCACCTGCTCAACCACGCGGCGTTCAAGGCGGCGCTGTTTTTCGTGGTGGGCATCATCGACCATGAAACCGGCACCCGTCAGATTCCCTACCTCCAGAACCTGCGGCGTCAGATGCCGGTGACCTTCGTCATCGCGCTGCTCGCCGCGCTGAGCATGGCCGGATTGCCGCCGCTGGGCGGGTTCGTGTCCAAAGAACTGTTTTACGAAAACATGCTCCGCGCCGGTCCCGGCTTCATCGCCGTGGCGGTCCTGGGCAGCGCCCTCACCCTCGCCTACAGCGCCCGGCTGCTGAGTATTTTCTTTGCCCCCCGCTCCGGGCTGACGCCCACGCGGCGCGAACTGCGGCAGGACGCACTCAAGGCGCACGTCCACGAGGCGCCGCTGGGCCTGACCCTGCCGGCGGGACTGCTGGCGGGCACGGCGCTCCTCTTCGGTCTGTGGCCGCACACGGCAGAGGTGCTGACGCGCACTGCCGAGGCCGCGCTCAACTTCGGCGCCGTCCGTGAGCACCTCGCGCTGTGGCACGGCGTGACCCCGGCGCTGCTGCTCACAGGGCTGACCTGGCTGCTCGGCGGGCTGCTGGTGTGGCAGGCGCGGCCCTTTGCCGAGGTGCAAAGCCGCCTCACCCCGCGCTGGAACGCCAACACCGTCTATTACTCGCTGCTTCAGGGCCTCAACGTCCTGGCGAGTCGCCTGATCGCCCGCACCCAGGGTCTCGCGCTGCCCGACCAGATGCGGATTTCGCTGCTCGCCGCTGGCCTGATCGGCGGGTACGCGGTGTGGCGCTCGCCGCAGGTGTTTCACGGCATCGGCAGCGTGCCGCTCGGCATCGTGCCCATCGCGGTGCTGCTGGTCGGCGGGGCGGTGGGCGTGCTGCTCTCGAACAACCGCCTGACCGCCGTCATCGTGACCGGACTCACCGGCTTCGGCAGCGCCGCCGCGTTCCTCGCCCTGCGCGCCCCCGACCTCGCGCTCACGCAACTGCTGGTGGAAGCGGTCACGGTGATTCTCTTTCTGCTCGCCTTCCGCTACCTGCCGGGGGCACGCGACCTGCCGCGTGCGCGGGGGCGGCTGGTGCTCGACGGGCTGCTCGCGGTGGCCGCCGGGGTGGGCGTCACGCTGCTGGTGCTGTCCAGCCTGCGTTTTCTGGCGACGCCGATTTCGCCGTGGTACCTCGTCAACTCGTATGCGGGCGGCGGCGGCAAAAACGCCGTGAACGTGCTGCTGGTGGACTTCCGCGGCTTCGACACCCTGGGCGAGATCCTGGTGGTGGCGATGGTCGCGCTGGCGGTCGCCGGCCTGACCCGGCTGGGCAAACCGGGCCGGCCCCGCACCGAGCGGCGGGGCGTGACCCCGTCAGGCGCTCCCATTCTCGTGCCGAAAACGCCCCCGAAAAGCGCGGAACTGCCGGAACCCCCGACGTCTCCAGAAGCCCCACCCCCAGAATCCCCAGCGCCCCGTGAAGGAGGCCAGGAATGAGTCCGAAAAAGAAAAAGGCCCCCCGCGCCGCGTCCCGGCCCCAGGCGGCGACAGCGGGAAAGCCGCGTGAGGCGCTCGCCTCTGCTGCTCCGGCCTCCATCACCAGCGGCGACCCCATCCTGCGGACGGTGAGCCGGGCGGCCTTCGCCCTGATCATGATTTTTGCGCTGCTGCTGCTGTGGCGCGGGCACAACGCACCGGGGGGCGGGTTCATCGCGGGATTGATGACCGCCTGCGCGCTGATTTTGCACCGCATCGCCACCGGGGAAGACGCGCTGCGGACCGACCCCGCGCGGCTCATTCCCTGGGGCGCGGCGCTGTCGTTCGTGACCGGGTTGGTGCCTTACCTGCTGGGCCGGCCCTTCCTGAAAAGCGATTACGGCTACTTCACCACCGCGCTGACCGGCGAGTTCGAGTGGGCCACCGCCATGCTGTTCGACATCGGCGTGTTCGCGGTGGTGGTGGGCAGCACCATGCTCATCGTCGGCTCGCTGATTGACGTGCACCCCACCGAACTGGTCGAGGAGGACGAGTAATGGCGTCTCTCTTTGCGCTCATCATTGGGATTCTGGTCGGCAGCGGCGTGTTTTTGCTGCTCTCGCGCTCTGTCGTGCGGGTGGTGCTGGGGCTGGCGTTTATCGGCTACGGCGTCAACCTCGCCATCCTGACGGTGGCGGGCCTGGAAAATAAGGCGCCGCCGCTGCTCACGTTGCCGGGGCCATATGTGGACCCGCTCCCGCAGGCGCTGATTCTGACCGCCATCGTCATCGGGTTCGCCACCACCGCGCTGCTGCTCACCGTGGCGCTGCGGGCGTATCAGGTGGCCGGGCACGAGGACGTGGAAGCCTTCGGCGACAATCTCGCCCGTGACCCCGACGCCCCCGACGGCCTGGGCGCCGACCCCGAGCAGCAAAGTCCCGACTCGCCCGACTGGGAAGGGGAAGACGACCCTGCCGGCCCCGCGCTCACTGGAGGCCGCGCGTGAGCGGCGAGGTGATGCTGGCCGCGCCGGGCGTGGTGACCTCCTGGCTGCCGCTCGCGCCGATTCTGACGCCGCTGGGCATAGGGCTGCTGACGCTCGCGCCGCTGCGCCGTTCGCTGCGGGCGGCCCTGCTCGTCGGCGGCGCGGGCCTCACCCTGCTGTTTGCCCTGCTGCTGCTTGCGGCCACTGGAGCTGGGAGCGGCACGGTACTCGTCAGTACGCTGGGCGGCTGGGCGGCCCCTTTCGGCATCGTGATGGCCGCCGACCGGCTGGGCGCGTATCTCAGCGTGCTGGGCGCCGTCGCGGGCCTCTTTGCCGCGTGGTTCATGGCCGCCGAGGAAGACCCGGCGCGCGAGCGGCACCACGCCTTCGCCTTCTTCCTGCTGCTGCTGACCGGCGTGCAGCTTTCTTTCCTGACCGGCGACCTCTTCAACCTGTTCGTCGCCTTCGAGGTGATGCTGGTGGCGAGCTACGCGCTTACGGTGCTCGGGGCCACCCGCGAGCAACTGCGCGAGGGCTTCCGCTACATCGTGATGAACCTGACGGCTTCGGCGCTGCTGGTGCTCGCCTGTGGGCTGACCTACGGGTTGCTCGGTACGCTCAACTTAGCCCACCTCGCGCAGCGCAGCGCCGAACTCGGGCCGAACGCGGGCGTGACGGCCATCAGCGTCCTGCTGCTCATCGTGTTCTCTGCCAAGGGGGCCCTGTTTCCGCTGGGCTTCTGGCTACCCGGCACCTACCCGGCGCTGCCGGCGGCGAGCGGCACCTTCTTCGCGTCGGTGCTGACGAAGGTGGGGGTCTACGCCCTGGTGCGCGTTCTCATCACCGTGTTTCCGCAGACCCGGCGCTGCCGCGCGCGCTGCTGCTGGGCCTCGGGGCGGTAACGATGCTCTACGGGGCGCTGGGGGCGGTCAGCCAGCGCGAGTGGCGGCGCATCCTGTCGTTTACCGTGGTCGGCAGCGTGGGCTACCTGGCGTTCGGCCTGGGCCTCGGCACGCCCGAAGCGCTGCGGGCCACCGTCGTCTACCTCGCGGTGAGCGTGCTCGTCACGTTGGCGCTGTTTCTGATCGCGGCGGTGGCCGAGCGGGCAAGCGGGACGCGCAACGTCAAGGCGCGGGGCTTTCTGGAGGCCATGCCGCTGCTCGCCGCCTGCTTCCTGCTGTGCGCCCTGACGGTGGCCGGGCTGCCGCCGAGCGGGGGCTTTATCGCCAAGTTCGCGCTGGTGCGGGCGGGACTGGCGCAGGCCAGCGGGCCGCAGGGTTCGCTGCTGACGGTCATCGCCGTAGTCAGCGCGCTGGTGTCCAGCCTGATTACGCTCTACGCCCTGCTCAACGTCTGGCGCGGCTTTTTCTGGGGCAAGCACCCGCGCGAGGAGCCGGTGCGTCAGGTGCCGCTTACGCAGCGCCTGCCCGCCTACCTCGCTTCCGCGCTGGTCGCGAGCCTGAGTCTGGGCGCCGGGCCGCTGCTCGCCTTTTCGGGCACGGTGGCGCGTGAACTCGGCGAGCCGGAGCGCTATATCCGGGGCGTGCTGGGCACCGCGCCGATCGTGATTCCGCCGCCGCCCACGGGAGATGACGTGCAGAAGAAGGACGGGCAGAAGGAAAGTGGGCAAAAGACCCGGACGGAGGAGGAGAAATGAGAGGCCTGGCGCTCAATCTGCTGCTGGCGGTCGTGTGGGCGCTGTTTTCCGGTGAGGTCAGCAGCCGCGAGTTGGCGGTGGGGTTTCTGGTCGGCTTCCTGATTCTGCGGCTTTTTCCCCACGGGCTGGGGGCCGAGCGGTATCTGGAACGCAGCCGGGGGCTGGCAGGATTTATCGTCTTTTTCCTGCGCGAACTGACTGCCGCCAACATTCACGTCGCGCTGATAGCGCTGCGCCGCGACCCGCAGCTCAACCCCATGATCGTAGCGGTGCCGCTGCGGGTGCGGGGCGACCTGGGCCTGACGCTGCTCGCCGCCGCCATCACCCTGATGCCCGGCACGGTGGCGATGGGCCTGAGCCCGGACCGCCGCACGCTCTACGCGCACGCGGTGGGCCTGAAAACGCCGCAGGCCGCCCGCGAGAGCATCGTCAAAGTCGAAGAAGAACTGCTGCGGTTTCTCCAGCCGGAGTTGCCCGCCGCTTCTCAAGGTGAGGTGCCGACATGATCATCAATATCGCCCTGGGCATCGTGACCCTCTCGGTCCTGCTCGTGACCTACCGCGTGCTGCGCGGCCCGAGCTGGGGCGACCGCATCATGGCCTTCGATTTCCTCAGCGTGAACCTGGTGGTGCTCTTTACCCTGCTCGCCGTGCGCTCGCGTCAACTCGTGATGCTGGACGCCGCGCTGGTGCTTTCGCTGCTGGGCTTTCTGAGCACAGTGGCTCTTACTCGCTACCTGCTCCTCGGGCGGGTGATGCGCTGATGGACACGCTGGTCTCCGACTTCAACCCCTGGCGCGACATTCCCATCCTGATCGGGGCTTTTTTCGTGCTGACTGCCGCCATCGGGGTGGTGCGTTTTCCCGACCTGTACTCGCGGCTGCACGCCAGTTCCAAGCTGGTGACACTCGGCTCGGCGGGCATTTTTCTGGGGGTGGCCCTCTCGTTTCAGGAGTCGGCGGCGCTGACCCGCCTCATCGCCGTGCTGCTTTTTCAGTTCCTAACCACGCCGCTCACCGCTTACCTCATCGCGCAGGCGGCCTACCTCCAGGGCCTGCCGCCCGTGCTGCCGGGAGGCGTGGACGAGTGGGGCGCCCTGGGCCGGGCCGAGGAGTACGCACAGGCTGACCAGGAAGCCGTGCAGCAGCTTGCAGCGGAGCGGCAGTCTTAGAGGGCCAGGCGAAGGGACCGCTTCTTCCAATGGTGAGAAGAAGCGGTCCCTGACTTGTGTGCTCAGCCCTCGGCAATGCCCCGCAGCTTTTCCACCCGCTCGGCGAGTTCGGGCAGTTCCAGCGCCCGCAGCGCCTTGGCAGCGCGGTTCACCCCCGCCGCGTCCACCCGGCCCTGGTTCCAGCCCGCGATCAGCATGGCGCAGCCCTGGAGCGCCTCGCTGACCGTCTCCTTGTGGAACATGGCGGCGAGGTTGCCGCTCTGCGCGGGCTTTTGCTGCTGCACCTGCGCCTGCACGTCCAGCACGACTTGCATGAACACCTGATCCAGCCGGGAGCGGTCTTCGGCGCTGATGGCGACATTTTCGGGTTGCTGCGTCATGGCAGCGAGTATGCCGCAGGGGAGGCGAGACTTACCGCGCTGTTCACCCGTTTCGCATCTGCGGGGCAAACGTCCTGACCAATCCTTAAACAAAGGTAACGTAAGGCACGGAGTCGGGTATGGTGCGGGCATGTGGCCTTTTGGAAAAAGTACGGCAGATCGCGTGAAAGATGCGTTCAAGGCAAACCCGGTGCTGGCCCCGCTCGGCCTGGAGGTGCAGGAAAGCCGGGGGACGGTCAAGGTGACGGGTGAGGTGGCCCGGCAGTCGCAGATTGGCCTGATCAATGCTGTGGCTGGCGGCATCAATGGCGTCAAGAACATTGATGTCAGCGGAGTGACAGTGCTGCAACAGGCCTCTGCGCCTGCTGCTCAGACGGCGCCTACCACGCCTGCACAAACCAGCCCCAGCGTGCAGGACAGCCCCTCAACTCCCGTCCAGATGCCCGACATCGTCCAGCAGGGCGCCGGTGACGTGGAGATCGAGGACACCAGCCGCATCGCCAAGGCGGTTCTCTCGGCTATTCGGGGCAACGGCGAACTCGCCAACAACCCCATTGATGTCTTGCAAAGCGGCAACAGTGTCATCCTGCGCGGCGCGGTGGACAGCGACCACGAACTGCGCCTCGCCGAGCAGCTCGCCCGTGGCGTGCAGGGCGTGAGCGGCGTGGACATTAGCGGTCTGCGTGTGGCCCAAGGCGCCAAGGAACTCGCCAAGGACAAGGACGAGGACACCGGCGACACCGTGTACACCGTCAAGCCCGGCGACAGCCTCAGCAAGATCGCCGAGCACTACTACGGCGACCAGATGGAGTACAAGAAGATCGCCCATTACAATAACATCAGCAACCCTGACCTGATTCAACCCGGCCAGAAGCTGCGTATTCCCGGCTGACCCCCGAGTGTTGCCTGCCGCCTCCTGCACCGGGGGCGGCTTTTTCGTGACTCCCTCATTTTCTCTTTTCCCGGTCCGGACGCCTGCTAGCATCGCGGGCATGGCTCATCCTGAATTTGTCGGTCTTGTCAACTCGCTACACGCCACGGCGGAAGCGGCGCTCGGTGATCTCAACGCCGCCACCGCCAGTGCCGCCCGCGACGGCCTGCTGGCCGAAAACCGTGCCCGTCAGACCGCTGAGCGCAGCTTCAAACTGCTCACCATGCTCGCCGAGAAAACGCGTGGCAACCTCGACATGACCGAGGCCGAACTGCTCTCGGACGCGGTCACATCCCTGCGCGCCCGTCTGGAACACTGAATGCGGGCCGTCGTTCAGCGGGTCACGCGGGCGAAATGCACGGTGGACGGCGCGGTGACGGGGGAGACCGGCCCCGGCCTGCTGGTGCTGCTGGGGGTCGCGCCGCAGGACAGCGCTGACACCGCCCGCACGCTGGCCGCCAAGCTCGCTAAACTGCGGATTTTCAACGACGATGCGGGCAAGATGAACCGCTCGGTGCAGGACATCGGCGGCGGCGTGCTGAGCATCAGCCAGTTCACCCTGTTCGCCGACACCAGCCGGGGCAACCGCCCAAGCTTCACCGGCGCCGCGTCGCCCAAGCAGGGGCGCGAGCTGTACGCCGAATTCAACGCGGCCCTGCGTGCCCTGGGGCTGCCCGTGGGCGAGGGCGTCTTCGGGGCGCACATGGACATCGAACTCGTCAACGACGGGCCGGTGACGGTGACGCTGGACATTTGAGGCTCAAAAGAAGAACGCGGAACTGCCTTTCTCAAGCAGGCTTTCCGCGTTCTCGCGTTGCAGAGGGTTAAATTTTCTCAGCTCAGCAGGCCGATGCTGCGGGCCCGGCTCACGGCCTCGGTACGGTCCCCGGCGTTGAGTTTGCTGTAGAGGCGGGCGAGGTGGTCCTTGACGGTGTCGGGGCTCACGCCGAGGTCACGGGCGATTTCCTTGTTGGAAAAGCCGCGGGCAAGCAGCGGCAGCACTTCCGACTCGCGGGGGGTCAGGCGCGGCACGTCCACCTGCGGCAGCCGGTCCACTTCCGGGTGCGCCACGATCTCGCGCAGTTGCCGGGCGAGGCTCTCGGGGTCGGTTTCCTTGCTCACATAGCCCTTCGCCCCGGCGGCGCGGGCAGCCTGCACGATGGCGGGCTCGGCGAAGGTGGTAATCAGGATGCTCACCACGCGCGGCGCGGTCAGGCGCAGGCGGTCGCAGACCTCGATGCCGGTCATGCCGGGCATCTTCACGTCGAGCAGCGCGGCGTCGGGCTGGTAGGTGCGGCAGGCGTCCAGGGCACTCGGGCCGTCGGCGGCTTCGGCCACCACGTCGAAGCCCTGCTGAATCAGGGCGTATTTCAGGCCCATGCGGAAAAGGGGATGGTCGTCGGCAATCACTAGTCTCATGGCAAAACCTCCGGCAAAACGAGGGTGAATGTGGTCAGGGGGAAGGCGCCGGGCGCGGCGGGAAGGCGCCCCCGGGGAGGTTCGCGGCCATAGCGCAGCGTGCCGCCGTGGGCCTCGGCGATGCGCCGTACGATGAAGAGTCCCAGGCCCGCCGTGCCGGCGGTGTACTGCTGCCCGGCAATGACGGCGGGTTGGGCGTTGAAGGGCTGGGCGAGGTCGTCTAAGGACGCACTCAGGCCGGGGCCGTCGTCCTGCACCCTCAGCAGGCCGGGCGCCGCCGTCAGCCGCACCTCATGGCGGGCGTAGCGCAGGGCGTTTTCGGTGAGGTTGCCCACCGCCCGTTCCAGCGCGGCGGCGTCGATTTCGGCCTGCCCGCTGCCGCTGACGTGCAGGCTCAGGCCGCGCGCCTCGGCCTGGGGACGCAGGCGCCGCGCGGCCTGCTCGGCCACCTCGCGCAGGTCGCCGGGGGCGAGGTGGAGTTGCACGTCGTCGCGCTCGAAGCGGTGGGCGTCGGCCATCTGCTGCACCAGCGCGAGCAGCCGCTCGGTTTCGGTCTGAATCTCCTGGCCCACCGCGCGTTTTTCGTCGTCGGGGAGGGGCAGCTCGGTCAGGGCGCGGGTGAGGTGCCCGGTGGCGATCAGGGGCGTCTTGAGGTCGTGGACCAGCGTCGCCATGAAGGCGTTGCGGCGGGTCTGTTCGGTGCCCAGCCGCGTCATCAGGCTGCCGAACGCCCGGCGCAGCGAGCGGATTTCGCGCGGGTCATCGGCATGAAACTGCGCGAAGTCGCCCTCGCTCACTTCCAGTTCCAGCCGGTGCAGGGGCCGCAGCAGGGCGCCGCTGAGCACGTATCCGATGACCGCCGAGAGCAGCCCCACCAGCAGCATCCACGCCGCCGCCGACCAGCTCAGGCTGCCTGCACCCGAGGCCAGCGCCAGCACCAGATTGGGCAAAAAGGCCAGCAGCGAGACCACCAGCGTGAACTGCGTCTGCAAGGTTTGCAGCGGTGGCCGGGAGCGCCCCGCCCGCACCGCTGCGAGCCGCGCCGGGCGGCGCTCAGGCGGGGCAGCGGCAGCGCGGGGGGCTGCGGGCGGAGTCATGCGGGTCACTGTAAGCAGCGCGATCTAACAGAACCGTCACGGCTGAGCTGAGCGCCCGGCTGCCGTTTGTCAAGCCCCCGTGGACTCACCTGACGGGTGGTTCAACTGCGTGTCCTGCCAAGAAAAAACCCTGACCGCGTGGGCCAGGGCTTGGAAGAGAGTGAGCGGCTCAGTCGCGCGAGTTGCCGATATTCAGCAGGAACAGGAAGATGTTGATGAAGTCGAGGTACAGCGCGAGCGCCCCGTTGATGGAAGCGCGCTCGGCCTGCTCACCGCTGATACCGCTCAGGGCGAGGTTCCGCAGCATCTGGGTGTCGTAGGCAGTCAGGCCGGCGAACAGAAACACGCCGATCATGCTGATGCCGAGGCTCAGGGCGCTGCTGCCCACGAACAGGTTGACCAGCATGGCGACGACCAATCCAAGCACCGCAAACAGGAAGAAGCGGCCCATGGCGCTGAGGTCCTTTTTGATGACGAAACCGGCCACGCTCATGAGGCCGAAGGTGCCGGCGCTCACGGCAAAGGCCGTAATGACGGCGGCGGGCGAGTAGGCGAAGAGCAGGGCGCTGAAGGTCAGGCCGGTGAGCGCCGCGTACCCGACGAACAGGGCGCCGGCCACCGCCGCGCTGAGGCGCTGGGCGAACATGCTCAGCACGAACACCAGCGCGAGTTGCGCGAGCATCAGCGGCAGGCGCAGGCTGGCGACTTGCATCGCGAGCCCTTCGTTCTGGGCGGTCAGGTAAGCGACGCCGGCCGTGAGCGCGAGGCCCGCCGCCATCCAGGAGTAGGTGCGGGCCATAAAGGTCCTGACCTGATCCAGCGTCTTTTGTTGGGTCATGGCTATCTGCTGCATACTCTTTACCATACGGGGTCAGCGGCCGAAAGGTTCCCGCGCTGTTGCCCCCACCTTCATGGGACAGCGCGGGAACGGGTGTGGGTGGGGGGCCCTTCAGCTCAGCGGGGCGCCGCCATCTACGCTGTCGAGCAGCAGCCCCAGCACCCCGGCGGCGCGGGCCTCGTCGAGCGCGGCGTGGGTGACGAGTTCGCCGGGTTGCAAAATCACCCGGTCGGTGCGCGTCAGCACGGCGCGGGTCACTGGGCGTCCGAGTGCGTCACGGATGCGGGCTTGGTACGCTTCCTGTTCCTGGCGGTCAAGCGAGTCTTCCAGGTCTTCGCGGCGTTCGCCAAGCCAGGATTTGGCGCGGCCCAGCAGTTCGTTCGCCCCCTGCGATACGTTCTGCGACACATTGCTCAGCCCGTCGGCGAGGTTGTCGCGCAGGTCGCTGGCTTGTTCGCGCAGTTCTGCTCGGTCGGGCACCGGCGGCGTCTGAAGGCCCGGGGCCTGGGTCGCCGCGACGAGCCGCTCCTCCAGACCGAGTTCGCGGGCGCGCTCGGCCACTTCCGGGGTCACGATCTGGCCCTGCACGGCGATCAGGCTGCCCACCGACGAGCGCACGTCTTCCTGCACGCGGCGGCCCACCACGTCACCGGCGTCGCTGCTGGGGTCGGCGAGCAGGTCGCGCACGCCCTCACGCACACTGCCCCCGGCGGCAGCGGCGAGCAGCGCGGGCAGGGCGCCATTCTGCTCGGCGAAGCGGGCCTGCCCCTCGTCGATGGTGGTGCCCTTCGCCACAATCAGCACGCCGTTGTCGGTGCGCACGTCCTGCCCGGCGACCTTGCCCACCACGAAGTCTTTCTGGCGTTCGGCGCTCGCCTCGCGGAGGTCCTCGGCCCCGCCCTGCACGCGGCTGCGCAGGTCGCTCGCCGCCGCCCGCGCCTGCTGCTGGCCCTCGCGGGCGGCTTCGGCGACGTTGGCCGAAACCTGCTCATAGTTTTCGCGCACGCTGCGGCTGGTGTCTTCGTACGCGCCGCGCACGCTGTCGGCGGCACCCTGCACTGCGCCTCCCAGGCTCTTGCCTGCCGTGTGAAACGCCCCGCGAATGCCCCCCGGCGCCTGCTCGCGCATGGCGGCGGCCACGCCAGCGGGCACGATGGCGCTGTCCTTGCCGATTTGGATGCTTTGCGGCGCGGGAATAAAGGTGCGTCCGTTGGTCATGTCGGCAAACAGCCCGCCCGACGCTTCGTAGCCCTCCACCTGCCCGCTGCGCTCGTCGAAATACACGTCGGTGATCTTGCCGAGCGTCTGACCGTCGGTGGTCAGCAGCGTCATGCCGATCAGGTTGGTCTTGCCCGCGAGCGCCTCTTTCAGCACTGGGTCACGCCCCGTGTTCACCACATCCTCGGGCGTGGCAATCATCACGGCCTTTTCCCCGATCGACTGCACGCGCCCGAACGGCACAGCCTTGGCAGCCCTGAGCCAGCCGCCCTCTTCGACGAGCAGCGCCAGCACCCGGTTGCCCTGGTGGTCGAACACCACGTCGTGCACGTTGTCCACCTGCGCCCCGTTGCTCACGGCGACGACGGGGCGCCCCAGCAGTTCTTTGCCCTTGATCATGCCCGGAGGCTAGGGCGCCCCGCATGTCGCCTGGGCAGCGGAACGGTTAAGGCGGCTAGAGACTGAGGGGGACCGCGCCTGATGACCGACTACACTGTCCCCCGTGTTACGCGCCGCCTTCTGGATGACCGCCCTGCTGCTGGTGCCGCTGGGGCTGCTGCTGTATTTCCTGCCCGGCAGCGCAGCGCAGCTCATCGGCATCTCGCCGCTGTGGCTCGCCCGCGCCTCGGGGGGCCTCCTGCTCGCCTGGGGCCTGTTTCAACTTTTTGCCGGTGCCCAGCCCGACGGCGCCAAGGTGGGTGGTCTGGTGACCGGCAACCTGCTGACCGTCGCCACGCTGCTGCCCGCCCTGCTGAAGCTCCAGACTTCCTTGCCGCCGTCGCTGCGGCTGGTGCTGTGGGTGGTGGTCGGCTGGCTGGGCCTCGCCGCGCTGCTCGCGCTGTTCGCCGCGCCGCTGGGTGGCCGGGGAGGTGAGGCCGGTGTCCGCTGAGCGCTTGCACAAACGCCTTGCCCGCGCCGGAATCGCCTCGCGCCGCGCCGCCGAGGAGCTGATTCGCGCCGGACGGGTCACAGTGAATGGTCAAACGGCGGGCCTCGGCCAGGGCGTGAATGACACCGACGACGTGCGGGTGGACGGGCGGCTGGTCGAGCTCACGCGCCCCGAAACCGTCACCTACGCGCTCTACAAGCCGGTGGGTTTCGTCACCACCGCCCATGATGAATATGGCCGCCGCAACGTCCTCGACGCCATGCCCGACGTGCCGGGCCTGCATCCGGTGGGCCGGCTCGACAAGGACTCGGAGGGGCTGCTGCTGCTCACCAACGACGGCGACCTGACCCTCACCCTGACCCACCCCCGCTACGGCCACGAAAAGGCCTACCGCGCCTGGACCGAAGGCCGCGAGCCACCCACCCAGGCCGAACTGGACGTGCTGGTGCGCGGCATCGCCATGGACGACGGCCCCGCGCAGGCCCTGAGTGCCGCTCCCGCCGAGGACGGCGCCTACGTGGTGCTGGGCGAGGGCCGCAACCGTCAGGTGCGCCGCATGCTCGAAGCCCTGGGGCACCCGGTGGGCCGTCTGGTGCGCTACCGGGTGGGCGGGCTGTGGCTGGGCGACCTGAATCCCGGCGAATACCGCGAACTCGGCCCGCGTGACCTGGAGCAGCTCCTGCACCCGCACAAGACCCCCCGCGCCGTCTGGGACGGGGCCTGGGAACAAACCCAGGACCGCTGGGGCACGCAGTACGGCTAAGCGGGCGCCTCACAGCGCCTTCTGCTATCCTGCCGGGCGCGGGGAAACTCCTGGTCGCGCCTGACCTGCTTTTTCGGCAGGGAAGGTGAGGAAAGTCCGGGCACCGCAGGGCAAGGATGCCAGCTAACGGCTGGTCGGCGAGCCGAGCGTCCGCCTGAGTGCCGCAAGCAGGCGGAAAGCGGCGAAGTCGAAGGACAGTGCCACAGAAACCAGACCGCCACCCCACACAGGCCCCGGCGCGGGCGCGGGTGGTCAGGGTGAAACGGTGCGGTAAGAGCGCACCAGGTTCCCGGGAGACCGGGAGCGTCTGGTCAACCCCATCCGGTGCAAGACCCGACAGTGCGGCGAGGGCGGCCCGCCCGTTTGAGCCGCCAGGATGGTCGCTTGAGGCGTCCTGGCAACAGGCGTCCCAGACAGATGATCAGGCTGCCCCAGGGCCAACCCTCTGGGGCAGACAGAACCCGGCTTACCGTTTCCCCGTGCCATAGACCGTCCCCGCTTTCGCAGGTGGGGGCGGTTTTTTGCTGCTGGCTAGCTCAGTTCGTCGGCGTACAGCTCTGCGTAGTGCTGGCCGAGTTCTTCCAGAAAACGCATCTCTTCCTTGGTGGTCGCCGCGCTGTAGCGGGCCTCGTAGCTCAGCAGCAGGGCGCCGTAAGCGAGCGAGACACTGCCGCCGAGCGCGACCAGCAGCGGCAGGCTCCCGGTGTTCACGTCGAACAGTCCGTCCAGACCGAGCAAAATGCTCGTCAGCACCAGCAGCGCGACCGAGGTGTAGAAGGCCTGAAGTGCCCGCATCAGAAAGCGGGTGCGGCGCGAGAGCCGGGGCAACTGGCGAATGATCAGGCGCTTTTCCTCGCGGGCGAGCGGTTCGTTTTGCCCTTCTGCCGACACCAGCTGCTTGAAGCGCGAGGTCAGCCCGCGCACCCGGTCGGTGGCGCGGCCCACGCGGGTGCTGGTGCTCATGATCAGGGTGCCCGCGCCGCTGATCAGGACGGCGGGGGTAATCATGGCGGCGAGCAGGGCGGTGACCGGCTGAGGCATCCTCTTCAGCGTAACGGCTCCGCTGAGTAGAACGGGCGGGAAGCGGCGCGGCGGCCAGGATCGCCTAGGCACCCGCAAAGGCGATAGTGTGATGGCCCATGGGAAACGCCCTTCGCACCGTGCCGCAACTGCTCGCTTTCTTGTGGAGTCGGTCCTACGTGCGACTGATCGTGTACGCGATCGCTGCGCTGCTGCTCATCGGGCTGGCGCGGCAGGCAGCGGGAGGCCTCGCGCTGATCGCCATTGCCTACGCGCTGTCGTACACCTTCAACCCGCTGCTGCTCTGGCTGGAAAAACACCGCATCACGCGGCCTTTCGGGGTGGCGCTGACGCTGATCGTGGTCCTCGGCGTGATCGGCGTGCTGTTCTGGTCGGTGGCGTCGCAGGTCGTGAGCTTCCTTCAGGGTCTGCCGGCGCTGCTCAACAGCCTGCCGCAACTGCTCGAACACCTCATCGGCAAGGGACCGGGCCACAACAACGCCGGCATCTCGCAGACCCAGGCGCAGCTTACCCAGTACGTGCGCGAGCAGGTGGACAACCTCACCCGCAACTTCGGGCCGCTGCTCGCGCGGGTGCTCTCGCCCGATTCGGCGCTCTATGGGCAGGTCAGCGGCGTCATGAACTGGCTGGGGCAGGCGGGGCTGGTACTCACGCTCGCCGTCTTTTTCATGCTCGACCACAGCAAGTTTGGGCGCACGCTGCTGCGGGTCTTTCCCAAGGAGTGGCAGCCGCGCCTGCTGCTGCTCTCGGAAGACGTGAGCAAGTCGTTCGGGAACTACATCCGGGCGCAGCTCATCTTGCTGCTCGTCATCAGCGGCATTTCGGGGGTCGGCCTGTTGCTGCTCGGCGTGCCCAACGCGCTGGCGCTGGGGCTGCTGACCGGGCTGCTCAACCTCGTGCCGCTGGTGGGCATGGTGCTGGCGGCGATTCCGGCGCTGCTGCAAGCGCTGCCGCTGGGCACGACCAAAGTCCTGATCGTGGCGGGGCTGTATTTCGTTCTCAATCAGGTGGCCTGGAACGTCATCGCGCCGATGGTCATGGGCCGCACCGTCAACCTCAGCGCGGCGAGCATCCTGATCGCCATCCTGATCGGCGGGGGGCTGGCCGGTCTGCCGGGCGCCCTGCTCGCTATTCCCACCGCGTCCCTGCTCGTGCTGTGGCTGCGGCGCTACTGGTTCCCCAGCCCCGCCTACCAGGGCGACGGCGAACTGGCGGTCCCGATGGACCCGGTGCGCCTGCCCGCCGACGTGGAGCCGCCCCAGGGGAAGAGTCAGCCGGAGTGAGCCCCGCGTGGCCTGCTACGGCTTCCGATTGAATCCAGTTGTTTTGGATTCAATCCGACTTGTAAAGCTGCGCAGCAGCGCGGATGCGAGTAGAAAAAAATACGGATTTCGCGGTATGGAAGCGCAGGCGGTGCTTTTCCGACTGTGCTGGAATGGAGCGCAGTCCGTATAAGCAGTTGACAGCCCCCGCCCGCGCTCCCTACAGTTCGCGCCTATGACTCGCCCAGGCCGCCCCTCTGCCCGCAAAAAGCCCGACACCTCGCGTGACCTGCTGCCGATTCGCGCCGGCATTCAGCCCGAGGTGCCGGTCGGCGGGCAGGTGGTCGAGCTCTACAGCGATGGTGCCTGCGACACCACCAAGGGGCACGGCGGCTGGGCCACCATCCTGCGCTACGGCGAGCGCGAACTGGTGCTCAGCGGCAACGAGGAAAACACCACCAACAACCGCATGGAGCTGCGCGGCCTGCTCGAAGGACTACGCACGCTGCGGCGCCCCTGTCAGGTCAAGGTGATTACCGACAGCCAGTACCTCCGCAAGGCCTTCACCGACGGCTGGATTCTTAACTGGCAGCGCAATGGCTGGAAAACGGCGAGCAAGGAGCCGGTCAAGAATCAGGACCTCTGGGAAGAACTCATCGAACTTGCCAAGGTCCATGCCTTGACCTTCCTGTGGGTCAAAGGCCACGCCGGGCACGGCGAAAACGAGCGGGTGGACGAACTCGCGGTGCTGGAGCGTAAGAAGTTACGGAAGTAAGCGAGCTTCTTACTGGATTACTACACCCACTCCGGTTCAGTCGCCGGCTGAGGCGTCGTGTAGATCGCCGGGTCCGCCGGATTGGTCGCCGCGATGAGTGCCGCCACTTCGCCCGCGTCCGGTTCAGCGAGCACCCGCTGAAAGTCGCCGCTGCCGAGAATCGTCTCGGTGGGGCGAATGCCGGCGCTGTCTGCCCAGCGCACCAGCTCGGCGAGGGCCGCGGCTCCGGCAGCGCCGTAGCGGGGGCCAAAGGCCGGGGCCGAGAGAATGGCTTCCTCGGCAGCTCCCCGGCCCAGCGTAACCAGCGCGGCGTAGCCCGCCCAGGGGCGCTCGCCCTGCCGGTCGGTGATCAGGATCAGGCGGGCGCCGGTCAGGTCGGCGTCGTTCAGCCGCGCCTGCATGGCCTGCCAGGTTTCCAGCGGCGCGGCGGGCACCCCCAGCGGATCAGCGATGTTCATGGCCCTCAGCATAGCCTGTCGCCTTACGTCTCAGGCGTGAAGGGTCGTCTCCCTCAAAGGCCACCGGGCGCGGCGTGTCTGTCCCCTTCCGGGCGCTACGATGCAGGGATGAAGTCGCCGTTTTCTTTCTCGCCGCGCCGGGGCCACTCATGAAGCCCGAACAGGTGCAGGCGCAGATGTCCAGGGTGCTGAGCAGTGCCATCGCCGAGCTGCGCGACCCCCGGGTGCCCCTCATCGTGACCGTCGAGCGCGTGCACGTCACCCCCGACTATGGGCAGGCGCGGGTGTACGTGAGTGCCATCGGAGCCGACATGCCGGAGTTGCTCGACGCCCTGACCCACGCCCGGGGCCGCTTGCAGCGTGAACTGTCCGCGCACGTACGAATGCGCCGCACCCCCACCCTGGAATTTCATGCCGCCGACGACCAGCGCTTTCCCGCCGCGCCGGGGTCCACATGGTGAGCGGCGGGGGACAGGAACACCACACCGAGCTGCGGGTCCGCTACGCCGAGACCGACGCGATGGCGGTGGCCCACCACGCGACCTACCCGGTGTGGTTCGAGGTGGCCCGCACCGAGCTGATGCACGCGCTCGGGCTGCCCTACACCGAGATGGAAACGCGCGGCTATTACCTGATGCTCAGCGGCCTGCACGTCCAGTACCGCCGCGCCGCCCGCTATGACGACCGCCTGGACATCACCACCCGCATCACCGAGATTCGCAGCCGCACCCTCAAGTTCGCTTACGAGGTGCACCGCATAGGCGCCGACGGCACCCGCGAACTGCTGGCAACGGGGGAGACCCACCATATCGCCACCGATCACCAGTACCGCCCTTCCCGGATGCCCGACGACGTGCTGGCGCTTCTTGCTGGGGAAGGCTGAAGCATTTGAGAAAGACCCCTCACCCCTGCCTTTGGCAGGCCCTCTGCTTCGCAGCTCTCCGAGTCTCCCCTTGGTAGAGGGTCAAAAAGAGCAAGGCCATTCTTTTTTCAAACGCTTTAGGTTCATTCACGCCAAGAAAAAGCCCCCTCCCTGACCTGGGAAGGGGTGTTTCTTTGTCGGCTCACAGCCCGCGCAGCAGCAGCCCAGTCCGCTCGGGGAGGTACATGCCGGCGCGGATAGGGGTCTGATCGGCGGCGTTCGTCAGCGTGACGCCCTGCGGCAGGTCAGTCAGCATGATGTGATAGCCGCGCGTGCTTAGCTTCAGGCCGCGCAGCGCCGGGGCTTCCAGGGTCTCGCCCAGGTCGAGGATGCCGGGCGTGAGCGACAGCAGGTGGTCGCCATAGGGGCCGGTGATTTCCAGTTGCGCTCCGTTGGCCCGCAGCATCAGCGGACGGCCCAGGCCAGTCAGCGAACCGAGCGAGGACCGGACGCCCGCCGCCGTGGGAATCACGCTCAGCAGCGTGCCGGGCACCACCAGGTCGCCGCTCGCGAGCAGATGCGTGTTCTGAGCCACGAGCAGGTCGTCGGGAATCTGGATAAGTTCCAGCCCACCCGTCACCTGCTCGGCCCGCAGCCCGCGCAGGTCGGCGGCGCGTGACACCTGCCCCAGGTCGAAGGCCCCGGCGAGCGGTGTGGGAATCCCGCGCACCTCGCCGTCGAGCCCGACGAGGGCCAGCGTGCGGTCGTCGCGGTAGTGCAGGCCTTCGACCCGGCTGGGCGCAGCGGGCGCCGCTGGGGTGGCTGCCACAGGCACTGGCACCGGAGCGATGACCGTGCGGGCGTTGCGAACCGTGGTGGGCGGGGGCCGGTTGCCCTTGACCGCCGCCGCCGCCATCGTCTTTGTGCCGGTTGCGCCCTGCATTCCGCGCCGCACGATCAAAGCGATCAGCCCCAGCAGCGCGAGCAGCAGCAGAATCCACCAGGGGAAGCGCTGGGTTTGCGTCTGCGTCTGAGCATTCTGAGCCTGCGAGTTTTGGGTCTGCGGAGCTTGAGTCGCCGTGTTCTGGTCGGTGGGAGCCTGAGTGTTCGTGGACTGTGCATTTGGGGTTTGGACATTCGGGGGCTGGGTCGCCGGATTCTGCGTGGTCGCTGTCGGGGGAGTGGTCGTTTGTCCATCCGTGCCAGCACTGGGTGTCGTCGTGCCTGCTGTCGTTCCGTTGGTGGTTGGAGCCGCTCCGCTGGCAGGACCGACCGGCAGCACCGTGTTCCCCGCGCCGCTACTCGCCAGCCCCGCCACCTGAAGCGGGGTGAGGTTGATGACCTGTCCGGTAGGGAGCAGCAGGCGGGGGGTCAGCAGCCCGCCAGGGAGCGTGTTCGCCAGGGCCGCGTCGCTCGCCGAGTCGGCGCTGCGCTGGACCCGCACGGCGAATTCGCTCGCCCCCGGCTGCCTTTCGAGCGCCGCAGTAAAGCCGGTCAGGCCCGCAGGCAGCAGCAGTTGCGCGCCGTCGAGCGGCAGCCCACCGGTCGCCCGGTAGCGCAGCACCGTTTCCTGGCCCTGGGAGAGGGAGGTGGCGCCGGGATTGAGCCACAGCAGCCCGGCAAGGTCGGACGCCCGCGTCGCCGGCTGGCCTGGCTGTGCCGTCGTCTGGGTGGTCGTGGTGCTGGTCGTTGTCGTGGTGGTGCCGGTTGCCGGCGGTGTCTGGGGCGTTCCCGGCGCTGAGGCTGGCACAGTGCTCACGGCGGCGTCGCTCGCCTTGGCCCCGTCCATCATTTGCAACTTGAGCAGCACGCGGCGGGTGCGCGGGCCGACCACGTTGGGGTCGGGGGCCGGGGGAGCGCACAGCAGCGCGCGCTGCCGGCGGGAACGTCTTTGCTCACCTGCAATGCGGCGCTGCCGGCGGTGGCGTCGGGCCGGGCCAGGGCCACCCGGCTGTCTTGCGCGGCCAGCGAGAGCGGCGTGCCGTCGGCAAAGGGCGCGGGCACCCGCTGCGGGTCGGTTACGGTTGCCAGCCGCACCCCGCCGCTCAGGGCCACCAGATCAGGCACCTCACCGGGGGGCAGCGTCATGCCCGAGGCGTAGTCGCTGGCGGCGAGGGCATTTTTGGCGTCGTCGGGAATCGAGCTGCCCAGCGCGATATACGCCAGCGTGTCGAGCGTGCCGCGCGCTTGAAAGGACGACAGTGCCCCTTCCGCCGAGTAGCGCGGCTGCGGGTCGTTGTCGATGCCGTCGGTCATCACAAACACGCTGGTCACGTAGCGGTCGCTCGCTGCCAGCGGGCTGAGCGCGGCGTGCATGGAGCGGTAGAGGTAGGTGTTGTTGCCGTTGGCTTTCAGGCCGTCCAGATCGCTGCGCAGCGCGGTGGCCTGCGCGGGCAGGTCATAACTGCGCTCGCCGCGCACGCCGCTGTCGAAGGTAATCAGCTTGACCTGATCGGGATGAACGCTGTCCACATACTGCTCCACGCTGTCCTTGACCCGGTCGAAGATGTCGGCTTTGCCGTCCCCGATGCCGCGCATGCTGCCGCTGGTGTCGAGGACAAACACCGCCCGCGTCTGGCTGGGCAGCGGGCCGGGAGGCAGGGCGCAGCCGGACACCGCGCCGCTCGACCCCAGGAGGGACCCCTGACGGGCGGGCGTGTTCCCTGCGCCGCCGAGCAGCGTTGCAGGCGCTGTCGCGGGCCTGGGCAGGGGCAAGGCTGTCCCCAGTTGGCCGGCATTCCCCTGGCTGTTCTCTGCTGGGGCACTCAAGGCCGAGTCGGTCGTCGCGGGCGGGGAGGTCGCCGGAGCAGTCTGCGCGGCCCCCAGGCCGCCGAGGCCGAGGCCACCCAGCAGGAGCAGGCGGCCCGTCAGGGACATGGTCAGGTTCTGGCAGCGCATCGCTGTCCCATTTTGACCTTTCCCGGCAGGTGGCGAAAGGCCCCCAGGCTTTATGCCCCCTTCCCCCAGCCGGGGGCCGGCCTAAAAGCCTCACTGCACCGAAGTTTGAGGCTCAGAAACCGTCCGAGTTCATTCTGTAAGAGACGTAATAAGATTGATATTTTTCGTGTCAAGCGCTATATTACGTGCACCGCCGGAGCCTTGACAGTGCGTGGTCCGGCCACCATAAGCTCTCTCCGCCCCGACAGGCGGCCCGCCCCAGAGGGGCGGCTTTTTGAGGAGAACCATGACCCAGAGTGATGACCAGTTCCAGGGCCAGACCGAGCTTGATCAGCCTGAGCAGAACCAGACCGATCGGAAGCCGGCCCAGAACGAACCCAATGAGCAGATGAGCTTTTCCCATGCGGCGGGCACCGCCGACGACTACAACGCCGACCAGATCAGTGTCCTCGAAGGCATGGACGCCGTGCGCAAACGCCCCGGCATGTACGTGCAGGGCGGCACCGGCATCGACGGCTATCACCAACTGCTGACCGAAATCATCGACAACGGCATCGACGAGGGGCTCGCGGGCTTCGCCGGCGAAATCCAGATTGTGCTGCACGCTGACGGCTCCGCCACTGTCACCGACGACGGACGCGGCATTCCCGTGGACATCATGAAGTCCAAGGGCCGCCCCGCCATCGAAGTGATTTTCTCCGAGCTGCACGCGGGCGGCAAGTTCGGTCAGGGCGCCTACAAGGTGTCGGGCGGGTTGCACGGCGTGGGCTCCACGGTGGTCAACGCACTCTCGACCTACCTCGACGTGACCGTGAACAAGCACAAGCAGTTGCACCACATCCGCTTTGAGCGGGGCGTGCTCGTGCAGCCGCTCGAAGTGCTCGGCGCCACCCCGAAAGACGTGAAGTGGTCCACCAAGGTCAGCTTTCACCCCGACCCCACCATCTTCAAGGAGTTCGACAACCAGTTCGACTACCTGCGTATCCGCAACCGTCTGCGCGAACTCGCCTACCTGACGGGCCTGAAAATCGTCATCCGTGACGAGCGCACCGAACTGCACGGCGGCGAAATCAAGGAAGAGGTCTTCCACGAGAAGGGCGGCATCGCCAACTTCGCCCGCGCCCTGGTCACCGACGACACCAAGCTGCTCTACGACCAGCCGGTGGTCATGCGCGGCACCCACGCCGAGGTCGAAGTCGAGGTGGCGTTTATCCACGCCAACACCTACGCCAGCGACAACATCCTGACCTACGCCAACATGATCCGCACCCGCGACGGCGGCACCCCGCTGACCGGCTTCAAGACGGCGTACACCCGCGTGCTCAACAAGTACGCCAAGGACAAGAACCTCATCAAGGCCGGCAATCCGGTGCCGAGCGGCGACGACCTGCTCGAAGGCATCTACTGCGTGGTGAGCGTCAAGGTGGGCGACCCGCAGTTCGAGTCGCAGGCCAAGGTCAAGCTGCTCAACAGTGAGGCGCAGACGGCCGTCAACGCCATCGTGGGCGAGAAGTTCGCGCAGTTCCTCGAGGAAAATCCCAAGATCGGCAAGACCATCGTGGAAAAAGCCGCCGAGGCTGCCCGCGCCCGCGACGCCGCCCGCAAGGCCCGCGACATCGTGCGGCGCTCCAACCCGCTCGAAAACGATGACCTGCCCGGTAAGCTCGCCGACTGCTCCTCGCAAGACCCCGCCGAGTCCGAACTGTTCATCGTGGAAGGCAACTCGGCAGGCGGCTCGGCCAAGGGCGGACGCGAACGGCGCTTCCAGGCGATTTTGCCCCTGCGCGGCAAGATCCTGAACGTGGAAAAGGCCGAGCTGAACAAGATTCTCAAGAACGCCGAAATCCGCTCGCTGATCGGGGCCATCGGCGCGGGCTTCGACGGCAAGGGCGAGGAAATGCGCTTCGACCTCGAGAACCTGCGCTACCACAAGATCGTGATCATGACCGACGCCGACATGGACGGCGGGCACATCACCACGCTGCTGCTCACCTTTTTCTTCCGCTTCATGCGCCCCATCGTCGAGCAGGGGCACCTCTACATCGCGCAGCCGCCGCTCTACAAGATCACGGTGGGCGCCCAGACCAAGAACAACAAGGGCGTGTACCTGTTCACCAATGAAGAGCTCAAGGAGCACGTCGCTGACGCCGTCAAGGCCGGCAAGAAGTACGAGATTCAGCGCTTCAAGGGCCTCGGCGAAATGAACGCCGAGCAGCTGTGGGAAACCACCATGAACCCCGAAACGCGCGTGCTCAAGCGTGTGAGCATCGACGACCTCATCATCGCCAACGAGATTTTCGACGCGCTGATGGGTTCGGAAGTCGCGCCGCGCAAGGACTTTATCCGCGAGAACGCCCGCTTCGCTGAAATCAGCGTCTGAGCCTATCCGCATGAAGGCCCGCTTCCCATCCGGAGGCGGGCTTTTTCGTGTTCTCCGCGTTCTGCTCGGGGCAGAGAAGGCCCCGAATCTTTAGACTCTGTCCAAGCGCCGGCCAAATGTGTGCCGAGTTTCGATTGTTGGTGGCGGTGGCCCCTATCTTGCCTCTCGTTCAACACCAGCAGAGAACTTGAAGGGACATGCCGGGAAAAGAGCAACAGCGGCATGTGGCCTTTTGTTGGTGAGAGCAAGGAGATTTGAGATGGCAACTGGAAGAGTGAAGTGGTTCAACGCGGAAAAAGGCTTCGGCTTTATCGAGACGGAAGGCAGCGCCGATGTATTCGCGCACTACAGCGCGATCAACTCCTCGGGCTTCCGCAAGCTCAACGAAGGTGACGAAGTCGAGTTCGAAATTGAACCCGGTCAGAACGGCAAAGGCCCCCAGGCCAAGAACATCGTGGTGACCAAGGCAGCCCCCGCGCCCGCCTATGGTGACCGCCCCCGCCGCGACGACCGCTGGTAATCGCAAGACCGTAAAGCCCCCGTCAGTGATGGCGGGGGCTTTCGTTTGTGGCCTTGCCCCTACATCTGTGACAGCTCAGCGCCTTTCCAGGGTGGCTTGCAGGGTCACGGTGGGAGCCTGCCCGCCGAGGCCGTCGCCCGTGTCATGGCTGGTGACCTGAAGCGCCGGACGCTTGCCGCTGCGGTCGAGGGTGAGTTGCAGCGTCACGTCCACGCAGGGGCCGCTCAGCACCTTTTCCTGCACTGTCAACTGCCGCGCCGTCTGCCCTTGCAGGAACCACGCCACGTCGCAGCCCTCGCCGCTGGTGTAATGCACGCTGGCAAAGCGTCCCTGCGCGTCGGGTCGTGCCGCGATCTGGGCGGTCATCTCGTAGTTCAGGCCGGCGGCGGGTTCAGTGACAGTGCCCTGCCAGGTACCGGCGAGCAGGGCGGGCGTCAGGGCGGCCTGTCCTCCCGCTCCAGCGGTTCCCAGCAGCGTGAGCCCAAGCACGGCCAGCTTTTGAAGGGGTTGCATGACCAAGTGTACTCGGCGCCTGAGCTCAGGAGAAGAGCGGGTGAATCAGGCCCCTCAGCGCAACTGCCGCCGCAGCTCCGCCGCCAGCGCGAACCACTCGCGCTCCTGCTTGCGGTAGAGCGGGCTGGCCTGACGCTCGGTCTTCGCCAGGGCATCGAGCACGGCGTGGGCCTCCTCGGGGCGGCCCTGACGCAGCAGGTAGGCGGCGTGGCGGGCGCGGGGTTCCTCGGTGGTGGCCCCCACGCTCGCCTCGCGGTAGGTGGCGTCGGCCTGGGGTTCGCCCTGCTGCTCCTGCGCCAGCGCGAGCAGGGTCAGCGTGCGGGTGCGGGTCGCGGCGCTGGTTCGCAGGTCCACCCGGCTCAGCCGCGCCTCGGCTCCCGCCGGGTTGCCCTGGGCCAGGTCGAGCTGCGCGGCGCTGAGCAGCACCACCGGGTCGTCGGCGTAGATGCCGCTGAGCAGCGGGGCAAGGGTCGCCTGCGCCTCCTCGGGCCGCCCGGCGCGGGCTTGCAGGTTCGCCAGCTCCGCGCGGCGGTCGAGGGTGTCGCTCTCGGCCAGGGCCTGCTGCGCTTCCCGCACCCGCACGTCGAGCGGTTTGATGGCCTCCACGCCGCGCTGCACCGCCTGGGTCGCGGCCCGGCGGCTGCCCTGCAAACTGGGCACGAGCACCATAAAGGTGTAAAAGAGCGTGGCGATAAACCCGCCCAGAAAGAGGTTCAGCGCCAGAAATACGATCCACAGCGCGCCCTGCCGCGTCACGACGGCGTGCACCAGACACACGATATTGAGAATGCTGAACAGCCCCAGCAGCCAGCCATAGTTGTGAAGAAGCCCACCGACGTCCATACCGAGACTCTACGGGACTGGGCAGCGGCGTAGATGGGGAGGGAGTGGCAGTCATGGCACAGGGCCGCACCTCCCCGCAGGGGGCGATACGCTGTGGGTCATGGACTTTCTGCGGGCCCTGCACGGCTACAGTTTCAATTTCGACGCGGCGTTTCTGGCGCCCAACCCCTTTGCCCTGGCGAGCCTGCTGCTGTTCATCTGGAGCTTCTGGATGCTGCGGCGCGACGCGGTGACCCCCAGCTTTCTCGTCGGCGTGCGGCTGACCTGGCTGACCTTTCTGGTGCCCGCCTTGACCGGCATTCTACTGACCCTGAGAGGCGGCAAGGTGCCGAGCGCGGTGGACGTGGGCGGCGGGCTGACCAAGTTCGGCACGCCCTACGACCCCACCCAGGAGGGAATGCACTGGCTTTATGCGAGCTTCGCGCTGCTGAGCCTGCTGCTGATCGAAAGCCTGATTCGCGGGCAGTTTCTCGAGCGCCGCAAGGGCCTGAAGCTGCTGCCGGTGGTCACCTTGTTCATGTACGGCTGCGCCTACATGGTGGGGCACGTGGCGTTTTTTCCGGGCAGCACGCCGGGGCGCTGACCTCGCGCGGCTGCTCCTTCCTCATCCGCCGCTGACGGTGACGTGTTCAAGTGGTGGGGCGCATGCGCTGTCTTTTTCTTTCCTTCATTTTGTTGCTGCCCAGCGCAGCGTCCGCTCTCGCCGCTCCGCAGACCGTGGTGGTCCGGCCGGGGCAGACGCTTTACCGCATCGCCCTGCAAAACGGGCTGAGTGTGGCAGAGCTTCAGCGTCTCAACGGACTGCATTCCACCACCATCGAGGTGGGGCAGGTGCTGCGGGTGACGCCGCTCGTCAAGCTCTCGCCCGCGCCTGTCAAACTCGTGCCGGCCAAACCGGTGCCTGCCCCGCCCGTCGCGGCCAAGCCTGCGCCCGTCAAACTTGTGCCGGTCAAGCCCGCATTGAAACCGGCGCCCACCACCTACACCGTGCGGCGCGGCGACACCCTGACCAGCATCGGCAAATTCGTGGGCCTGCGGGTCGAGCAACTCCAGCGGCTCAACGGGCTCAAAGGCAACACCATCGCGGTGGGGCAAGTCCTGCGGCTCACGGCGCCCCCGACCACCTACCGGGTCCAGCCGGGCGACACCCTGCCGAAAATCGGCGTGAAGGTGGGGCTGCGGGTCGAGCAGCTCCGGCGCATCAACGGCTTGACAGGAGACGCCCTCCAGATTGGTCAGGTGCTGCGGCTCACTGCCCCGCCCGCGCCCACAGTCGTTGCCAAAGCGCCCGTTCGCCCCGCGCAGCCGCCGACCACCTACACCGTGCGGCGCGGGGACACGCTGACCAGCATCGGCAAGTTCGTGGGGTTGCGGGTCGAGCAGCTCCAGCGGCTTAACGGGCTCAAGGACAACACC